>CAIRBF010000270.1 GCA_903876715.1 uncultured beta proteobacterium | reverse complement strand
TCCGCAAGGTGTCGATCACCAGGGTGTCCAGACCGGACTGGGCGATCTGCCGCAGCGACAGCTTGATCGCCAGCCTCTTCGGCGCCCGGCCCTCGACCTGCCAGCGTTGCCACTGTGCGGCCGCCTCGTCGAGCACCCAGGCACCGAGCCCAGGCGCGAGACCCGCCTCATCGGCCACGGGCAGGAAGCTGCCGGGAGCCAGCAGCCCATGCTGCGGGTGCTGCCAGTGCAGCAACGCCCCCAAGCCGCACAGCCGGCCGTCATGCAGCGTGGCCTGGGGCTGGTAGTGGAGGCACAGCTCCTGCCGCTGCAGCGCCAGCCGCAGTTGCGCGGCCCAGGCATGGGGCTGGGCCGCTTCGCCGTCGAGCCCGGCATCAAAGCGTCTGGCCCCGTTGCGACCCTCGCGTTTGGCCCGGTACAAGGCCCGGTCGGCCGCCCGCAGCAGGCCGGCGGCGTCGATGGCGTCGTCGGGGAACAGCGCCAAGCCGATGCTGGCCGCCGGCATCACCTCATGAGCGCCGTGGCGCCAGGGCCGGCCGAGGCATTCGAGCACCCGATGGCCCATCGCGAGCGGATCGTCGCCAGGCCCCAGGCGCGGCAGCACCAGGAGGAACTCGTCGCCGCCCAGTCGGGCCGACAGCCCGGCCTTGCCGATCGCTGCCTGCAGCCGCGAGGCCACCTCGCACAGCAAGCGATCGCCCGCCTCGTGCCCAAGGCTGTCGTTCAGCGCCTTGAAGCGGTCGAGATCGACGAACATCACGCCCACCCGGTCGCCCAGGCCGCCCGCCTCCTCGAGGGCGCGGTGCAGGTGCTGCAGGGCCAGCGCACGGTTGGGCAGACCGGTGAGCGGGTCGTGCAGGGCCTGGTGCTCGGCACGCTCGGTGCGCCGGCTTGCCGCGGTGACATCGACGCAGGCCAGCAGCACCTCGTCGCCGTCCGCCTGCTGGCGCGCGTCGATGCGCACGACGCGCGAGCGGCGCCCTGGCGGGCCGAGTTCGACCTCTCCGAGCGACAGGCCGCGGGCCACGCCCGGCAAGGCCAGCGCGCAGAGCAGGCGCTCGCGGTCCTGCGGGCTCAGGCGGTCGAGCAGGCGGCGCCCTGGCGTCCCGGCGCGTTGGCCAAGCCCGAGCAGCAGGCGCCCCTGGGCATTGGCGCGACGTACCTGCAGGCGCCGATCCACCGTCACCAAGCCCACGGGGAGGTCTTCGTAGTGATCAACGACCTGTGTTCGTGGGCCGACACCTCGCCACCGGGCCGGCTCAGCGGCTGGGGCCACGCGTTCTGCGATGCTGGAGACGCTCATCGTGCAGGGCAATGTAGGGCAGGCCCCCACCCTCGCGGCTTGCGGCGGCGCAAGCGAGCGCTGTGCCCCAGGCCGTGGCCCCAGAGTTAGGGGGGTGCGGGCCGGCACAGCCGCGTGGCCAGCAAGGCACCCACGGCTGCGGCGGCGCCGGTGGCCATCCAGGTGGCCGACCAGCCGCCGTGCGTCGCCGCCCAGGCCGCAGCCAGCGGCGGACCCGCGAACTGGCCGAGGGCCGAGCACTGGATCGTCAGGCCCACGATCACCGGCACTGCCGCGCTGCCCGGCGCCACGCGGACCGCGCAGGTGAACAGCGTGGCTGGGATCAGCCCGCCGACGGCTGAGAACCACAGCAGCGCGGCATGGCGGCACAGTGCGGGCACCTCGTCGTGCATGCCGAAGGCCACCCAGGCGCCGAGCGCCATGGCGCCGAAGCCCAGGTGCAGCAATCGGCACGGCGGCCAGCCTCGCTGCAGCAGTCGGCCCGCGGCCACGTTACCACCGACGTTGACGAGCGCCACCAGCGCCGTCAGTGCGCCGGCCTGCGTGCTCGTGAGGCCGGCCTCGGCGTGGATGCTCGGCAGGAAGCCGATGACCGTCAGCCACTGGGCGGCGTAGCAGGCAAAGGTGGCGCCGACGATCCAGGGCCCGGGTGCGCCCACGCTTGCGCGCAGGACCGCGGGCCATCCAGGCGCGGGGCCGCCCGCAACATGCGCGCCCGCGTCGATGCCGCCATCGAACCGCCAGGCCGCCCCCGCCGCGGCCGCGGCCGCCAGCAGCGCCAGCGCCACCCACCAGGCACGCCAGCCCGCGCCGTCCGTGGCCAGCGGCCCCAGCAGCAGCGCGAGGGCGGTACCGGCCGGCATGTAGGTGCCCCACAGGCCCATGCTCAGGCTCAGCCGCTGTGGCGGCACGAGGCTGCGGATCAGCGCCGGCGCGGCCACCGACACGAGCAGGAAGCCCAGTCCCTCCACCGCGCGCCAGACGAGCAGCGCCGCAGCCTGACCGGCCCACGCCCCGCCCGCGCTCGCGCCGGCGAGCACGAGCAGGCCCAGCAGGAGCGCGCGGCGCAAGCCGATGCGCCCGGCCGCCAGGCCGAGGGCGAGCGCCAGCGCCATGCCCGCGGCCTGCACCAGCGACAGCAGGAATCCCGCCTGCACGAGGCCGAGTCCGAACTCGGCCCGCAGCAGCGGCAAGGCCGTGGGCAATTTGCCCACGTGCATGGCCGCCACAACGCCGCAGGCGACGATCAGCAGGTCAGCGGGCAGGCGCGGGGGCCCATCCGCGCGACCCCCGGGCGCGGGATCCTCAGAGCCTGAGAGTTTTTCCACCGTGCCCGAAAGGCGCGCCAAGACGCCCTGGATCTAGGCGCAAACCGCAGCCACAGCTCGGGCTATGGCGAGGATTTGCAACGACGAGCCGGGGTGTCTTGGCGTGCAAGGCGCGCATGCGGAAAAGACTCTCAGGAGCTCAGCCGGCATCGAAGCGCATCGGCCCGGATCAGGCCGCTGCCGGGGTCGGCGGCGGCCTGCCGCCCTGCCGCATGCGCGCGATCTGGCGCACCACCACCGGCAGCGCGATCACCGCGCCGGCCAGCGTCGGCCACAGCCCCGGGGCGATCATCAGCAGCGCGGCAACGACGAATACGCCCTGCTCGGTGCGCGTCATCTCGACGAGGAAGAACTTCGACAGCGCGGCCGCCAGCAAGGTGATGCCGAGCACGCAGCCGATGAAGGTGACGGCGAAGTCGTAGGGCGTGAAGCCTTTGGCCACGATCAACAGGCTGGGCGAGAAGACGAAGACGAAGGGCACCAGCACCTTGGCCATGCCGAGCCTGAACGCGGTGTTGCCGGTGCGGAAGGGGTCGCTGCCGGCCATGCCCGAGGCGGCATAGGCCGCCAGCGCCACGGGCGGGGTGATGTCGGCCAGCACGCCGTAGTAGAAGACGAAGAAGTGGGCCACCAGCGGCTCCACGCCCAGCAACGTGAGCGTGGGCGCGGCCACCGTGACCATGATGATGTAGTTGGCGGTGGTGGGGATGCCGCAGCCCAGCAGGATGCACACCACGCCCGTCATCACCAGCGCCACCACGAGGGTCAGCGCCTTCGGATCGGTCCAGCCGCCGGGCAGCAGCGCGTCGACGCCACCGGCCACGGCCTGCGCCGCGCCCGTGATGATGGTGCTGAGCTTGAAGCCCACGCCGGTGAGCGTGACCACGCCGATGACGATGCCCACGGTGGCCGCCGCCGCACCGACAGCCAGTGCGTACTTGGCCCCGGTGCCCAGCGCCTCCACCAGCACCGGCAGGCCGATGCGCCCGTCCACCTTGAGCATGCGCAGCAGCAGCGGCACCGCACTGGCGGCCACCAGGAAGAGCGCGAGCTTGAGATGGGAGTCCTCGATGCCGCCGAAGACCAGGACCAACAGCACCGCGTGCAACGCCGCGCACAGCCCCCAATGCCGGACGCTGTTGCCGCCGACCCGCGTCGTCAGGCCGACGATGGCGCAGGAGGTGATGCCGGTGAAGGCGGCGAGGTACGGGGTGCGACCGCTGACCAGGATGAAGATCAGCAGCGCCAACGGCACCAGTGTGGGCCAGCGCTGGCGCAGCGATTCGCGCAGGCGCGGCATCTCCTCGGGTGTGAGGCCGCGCAGGCCGTAGCGCTTGGCCTCGAAGTGCACCTGCATGAACACGCCGAAGAAGTGCATGAAGGCCGGCACCGCCGCCGCGACGATGATGGTCTGGTACGGGACCGACAGGAACTCGATCATCAGGAAGGCCGCCGCGCCCAGCACCGGAGGCGTGATCTGCCCGCCGGTGGAAGCCGCGGCCTCCACCGCGCCGGCGAACTCACGCTTGTAGCCCACCCGGATCATCGCGGGGATGGTCAGCGAGCCCACGGTCACCGCATTGGCCACGGACGAACCCGACAACATGCCGAACATCGCCGAGCCGAAGACGCTGACCTTGGCCGGCCCGCCGGCGTAGCGGCCGGCCACGGCCGAGGCCACGTCGAGAAAGAGCTGCCCCAGGCCGATGCGCGTGGCCAGAACGCCGAAGAGGACGAAGTGGAAAACATAGGTGGCCACCACGCCGACGGCCACGCCATAGACGCCCTGGCTCGTCAGGTACTGGTGGCTGATGAGCTGGTGCCAGCCGGAGCCGGCGTGTTTCAGCAGCCCGGGGAAGTAAGGGCCCGCCAGCGCGTAGACGATGAACAGGATGGCGATCACCGGCAGCGGCCAGCCCATGCTGCGGCGCGTGGCCTCGAGCAGCGCGACGATCAGCACCGTGCCCATCGCGACGTCCAGCGCCAGCGGGTTGCCGACGCGGAACATCAGGTCGTCGAAGATCCACGGGATGTAGAGCACCGAGGCCGCCACCGCCAGGGCCAGCACCCAGTCGAACCAGGGCACGCCCCCGGGGGTGAGCAGGCGCGACGGCAGCGCGCGCTCCAGCAGCCCCTTGCGGTGCGGAAACACCAGGAAGATCAGGCCGAGCACGAAGGCCAGGTGGACACCGCGGTGCGTGATCTCCTGCAACAGGCCGAAGCCGGCCGTGTAGTAATGGAAAAGGGACAGCGCGATCAGCAGTCCGCCCACCAGCGTGGCCGTGGCCGGGCCCAGCGGGCGGAAGCGCATCTCGGGGTCGAACTTCTCCTCGAGTTGCTGGAGCTGGCGGTCGTCGGGCAGGGTCGTGGTGCTCATCGCGATCGGTGGGGCAGGGCCAAAGACAGCGGGCGGCCGATGGGCCGCCCGCCAGGGGTGCGGTCAGCAGCGACTGCCGCTCACTTCAGCACGCCGACTTCTTTGTAGAAGCGCTCCGCTCCAGCGTGGAAGGGGATGCCCGCGCCCTCGACGGCGTTCTCCTTCGTGATGAACTTGCCCTTGGCATGGCCGGCGCCCATGGCCTTCTGGCCATCGGCGGAGTACAGCTTCTTGACGATCTCGTAGACGAGGTTGGCGTCGGCCTTGTCGCTGGTGACCCACTGCGCGCCTACGGACAGCGTCCTGACCGCGGGCAGGCCCTTGTAGGTATCGGCAGGGATGACATCGGGGGCGAAGAAGCCGCTGGCCTTGCGGATGGCATCGGCCTGCGGGCCGTCGATCGGCACCAGTTCGATGCCCGCGCCCGCGGACGCGAGCTCGGCGATCGCGCCGGCGGGCGCGCCGCCGGTGAAGAAGAAGGCGTCGAGCGCGCCGTCCTTGAGCTTGTCGCCGGCCTGGTTGGGCTTGATGTACTCGGCGCGCAGATCGGCATCCTTCAGGCCGTAGGCGGCGAGGATGCTGCGCGCGTTGATCAGCGTGCCCGAGCCCGGCTCGTCCAGCGCGACGCGCTTGCCCTTGAGGTCGGCCACGCTGCGGATGCCCGCGCCCTTGCGCGCGACGATGTGCACGCTCTCGGGGTAGAGGTTGGCGATCAGGCGCAGGCCGGACACCGCCGGCCGGCCCTGCCAGACGCCCGTGGCGGTGTAGGCCCAGGTTGCGACGTCGGCCTGCGAGAAGCCAGACTCTGCGGCGCCGCTGGCGATCGCGTTGACGTTGGCCACCGAGCCGGCGCTGGCCTGCGCGGTGGCGGAGATCTTGCCCGGCTGGCTGATGACGTTGGCGACCATGCCGCCCACCGGGTAGTAGGTGCCAGCGGTGCCGCCGGTGCCGATGCGGAAGAACTGCTGCGCCTGGGCGGCGGTGGCGGCCAGCGCCAGTGCGCCAGCGGCAATGAGGATACGGCGGAAGAGTTTCATCGTGAGCGCTCCAGATCAGGGGCCCGCGGCCGCGGGCAAACCCGAATGTTGCATCAGCCGGCCCGGCCGCGGCGCCCACGGAAACCCGAACGGCATGCCAAACAGGCGCCCGCGCGCCGCGATCAGCGCAGCATCAGGTCGAGCGCCACCCCAGCGAAAACCGTGAAACCGAGCCAGTGGTTGACGCGGAAGGCCCGAAAACACCCCTCGCGGCTGCGGTCGCGGATGAGCCGGTGGTGCCAGACGGCCTGCGCCGCCGCCGCGGCGATGCCGAGCAGGAACACCCCTCCCAGACCGAGCCCGCGCCCGAGCGCCGCCCAGGACAGCAGGTAGGCAGCATAAAAGCCCATGACCGCGACCACGTCGTGGCGGCCGAGCGTGATGGCCGAGGTCTTCATGCCGATGCGCAGGTCGTCGTCGCGGTCGACCATCGCGTACTCCGTGTCGTAGGCCAGCACCCAGAAGAGGTTCGAGCCCAGCAGCGCCCAGGCCTGCCAGGGCACCGCCTCGGTGACGGCTGCGAAGCTCCAGTAAGGCCCGCCGCGCGCGGCGGCGAAGGCCATCGGGATGCCGAAGCTGAAGGCCACGCCCAGCACCGCCTGCGGCATCGAGACGATGCGCTTGGCGTAGGGGTAGAGCAGCGTCACCGCCAGCGCTGCGAACGACAGCAGGATGGTCGGTGGGTTGGTCGTCAGCACCAGCGCGAAGGCGCCGAGCGCGAGCAGCGCACCCAGCACCAGGGCCTCCTTCACCGACACCGCCCCCGAAGTGACCGGGCGACCGGCCGTGCGTTTGACGTGACGGTCGAAGTCGCGGTCGGCGACGTCGTTGACGCAGCAGCCGGCGCTGCGCATCAGCACGGTGCCAGCAACGAAGACCCCCAGCAGGTGGCCGCCCGGAAAGCGACCCGCGGCGATCCACAGCGCCGCCAGCGTCGGCCACAGCAGCAGCAGCCAGCCGGCGGGGCGGTCCCAACGGATCAGGTCCAGGTACAGCGGGAAGCGGGAAGCACGCAACACGGGCCGGATTATCTTGGGACGCCTCCTGCACCACCCGACACTGCGCAGGCTCAGCCTGCATCGCCACGGCACCCCCTAAAAACCCAGGCGTCGGCCCGTCGGCCGGCCGCGAGGGCGCGAGCCCCCGCGCATCGTCGAGTTCAGGGAGATGGCAGATGCTGCAGTGGATCAAGAATGTGTTGGCGACCGGGATGCTGGCGCTGGTGGCCGCGTGCGGAGGCGGCGAGGAAAGCCGCCCCGACATCGCCAGCCTGGCGCAGCAGAACCCGGAGTTGTCCTTTCTCGCCGAAGCGGTGGCTGCCGCCGAGTTGGGCCCGACATTGGCCAGCCCGGGGCCGTACACCGTCTTTGCGCCCACGAACGCGGCCTTCGACGACCTGCTGACCCGTTTCGGCATGACCAAGGAGGCACTGCTCGCCGACCGCGCGCTGCTGACCCGGGTGCTGACCTACCACGTGGTTGCCGGCCGCGTGCTGCGCAACCAGATCCCTGTCGGACAGCCGATCACGACGCTGCAGGGCGATACCTTCACCGTCGATGCCTCCCTGACCATGAGTGACCAGTGCGGGTGCACGGCGAAAGTCGTGAGCTCCGACGTGCTGGCTGGCAACGGCGTCGTCCACGTGATCGACCACGTGCTGCTGCCCAGGCTCTGACCTGCGCTCGGTCGCCCGGCCCTCGCGGGCCCGACAGCACTACAGAACGAGCAGGTGCTCGGCCGTGGCGCCGCGTACGTTGGACAGCGCCTCGCCGAGCGAGATGTTGCGTCGCCGCGCCAGCGCCTGCGTCTGCGCCGCGACCATCGCGTCATCTGCCAGGTTCAGAGTGGTCCGCACAGGCGGACATTGGCATCAAATCAGCATCGACGCATCAACCCCGGTCTGCCCTCAGGGCCGGCGACACGCTGACCAGCCCCGCGCCGCGTCCGTACCCGTCGTCACCCCTCCAGCTGCTTCTGGAACACCAGCCCCGCGTGCTCGCGCAGCGCGTGGAAGCGGATCTTCGGCCAGTTGTCCTGCATCGCGCGCAGCTCGCCGGCGTATTCGAGCAGCACGCAGGGCGCGTCCACTGCGTCCATCGCGACGCGGTGGGCATTGCCGTCGATGAAGCGCTTGAGCTCGCGCTCGTCGGCGGCAGGGCTCTCGCCGGTCTCGGCCGTGACCCAGCGCGCCACGTTGTAGCGCGCCGGCATGATGCGCGCCTTCACGCCGTACTCGTGCTCCAGCCGGTGCGCCACGACCTCGAACTGCAGTTGTCCCACCGCACCCAGCAGCAGCACGCTGCCGGCCACCGGGCGGAAGACCTGGATCGCGCCTTCCTCGCCGAGCTGCGTCAGTCCGGCCCGCAATTGCTTGGTCCGCAGCGGGTCGGCCACCTCGACCGAGCGGAACATCTCGGGCGCGAAGAAGGGCAGGCCCGTGAACTGCAGCGCCTCACCCTCGGTCAGGGTGTCACCGAGCTGCAGCACGCCGTGGTTGGGGATGCCGATGATGTCGCCGGCGTAGGCCTCCTCGAGCAACTCGCGCCGCTGGCTCATGAAGGTGACCACCGTGTTCGGGCGGATCTCCTTGCCGCTGCGCGTGACCTTCAGCCGCATGCCGCGCTCGAAGCGGCCGCTGGCCACGCGCACGAAGGCGATGCGGTCGCGGTGCGCCGGGTCCATGTTGGCCTGGATCTTGAACACCACGCCCGTGAACTTCGGCTCCTGCGGCTGCACGGTACGTTGCATCGCCGGCTTGGGTCCCGGCGGCGGCGCCAGCGCCACCAGCGCGTCCAGAACCTCCTGCACGCCGAAGTTGTTGATCGCGCTGCCGAAGAACATCGGTGTCTGCCGGCCGGCCAGGAACTGCGCCTCGTCGAAGCCGGGGGCGGCCTCACGCACCAGCTCCACCTCGCCCGCGGCCTGCTCCCAGGCGGCACCGAAGCGCTGCGCGAGCACCGGGTTGTCGATGCCGTCGACGACCTCGTCGCCGCCCTCGCGCAGACGGTCCTCGCCGGGCGAGAACACGCGCATCTGGTCACGCTGCAGGTCCAGCACGCCGCCGAAGAACTTGCCCATGCCCACGGGCCAAGTGAACGGAACGACACCCATGCCGAGCTCGCGCTCGATCTCGTCCATCAGGTCCAGCGGCTCGCGCACCTCGCGGTCCATCTTGTTGACGAAGGTGAGGATGGGCGTGTTGCGCGCCCGGCACACCTGCAGCAGGCGCCGCGTCTGCGGCTCCACGCCGTTGGCCGCGTCGATCACCATCAGCGCCGCGTCCACCGCCGTCAGCACGCGGTAGGTGTCCTCGGAGAAGTCCTGGTGGCCAGGCGTGTCGAGCAGGTTGATGACGCAGTCGCCGTACTCCATCTGCATCACCGAGGAGGCGACCGAGATGCCGCGCTGCTTCTCGATCTCCATCCAGTCGCTGGTGGCATGGCGGCTGGCCTTGCGCGCCTTGACCGAGCCGGCGATCTGGATCGCGCCCGAGAACAGCAGCAGCTTCTCCGTCAGCGTGGTCTTGCCGGCGTCGGGGTGGGAGATGATCGCGAAGGTGCGGCGACGCCGCACGGCCTGCGCCAGGGGCGAGGCTGGCGCGTCGGCATGGGGCAGGACGGCTGGTACGGCGAACATTGAAGCATGTGGCCGCGGGCCACGTCTGGGAAACCAACCATTATCAGCACCCCGGTGCATGCTTGCTGCGGCGCAGCCGGGCTGACGATCCCATCACGACAGCCAGAGCGACACGGCGAAGTGTCCGTTGGACGCGACACCCTTGTCACTTCCGCCGAACGGGCGCACACTCGACTCGCATGCCGCCGACGCCGCGCATCGGCGACGTGCAGTTCCCGTCCCGGGCAAACCGAAAGGAGGCATGGATGAACCTGACCATCAGCGGCCACCATCTCGAAGTCACCCCTGCGCTGCGCGAGTACGTGCTCAACAAGCTCGAGCGCATCACGCGCCATTTCGACCAGGTAGTGGACGTCAGCGTCCTGCTGCGCGTGGAAAACCTGAGGGAGAAGGACCGACGCCAGAAGGCCGAGGTCACGCTGCACGTCAAGGGCCGCGACATCTTCGTCGAACAGGCGAATGAGGATCTGTACGCCGCGATCGACGAGCTGATGGACAAGCTCGACCGCCAGGTCATGCGCCACAAGGACCGACTCCAGGACCACCACCACGCCGCTGCCAAGCGCATGGAAGTGGGCTTGACCTGAAGACCCGCGCTACCGCCCGGACTGCGCAGCCCGGGCTTTTCAAACCATAATCCGGGCGCCGCAGGCGCCTGCGACAGGGCGAGTGGACCCTGCGGGCCCTGTGCCTGGCCGACCCCATGAACCGTCTCGCAGCCATCCTGCCGGCCAGCAACGTGCTGGTGAACGTGGACGCTTCCAGCAAGAAGCGGGTTTTCGAGCAGGCCGGCCTGCTCTTCGAGAACCAGCACGCCATCGCCCGCAGCACGGTCACCGACAACCTCTTCGCGCGCGAGCGCCTGGGCTCCACCGGTTTGGGGCATGGCGTGGCCATTCCCCATGGCCGCATCAAGGGACTGAAGAACCCCTTGGCGGCGGTGCTGCGCCTGGCCCAACCCATTGCCTTCGACGCGCCCGATGACGAGCCGGTGTCCCTGCTGATCTTCCTGCTCGTGCCCGAGGCGGCAACCCAGCGCCACCTGGAGATCCTGTCGGAGATCGCCGAGATGCTGTCGGACCGCACCTTGCGCGAAGGCCTGAAGACCGTGCCGGAAGCGACCGCGGTCCATGGCCTCGTCGCCCACTGGCAGCCCGCGAAGACCGTGGCGTGAAACCCAAGGTCATCAGCGCCGAGGCGCTGTTCGAGGCCCAGCGGCCCACCCTGCGCTGGGAATGGGTCGCGGGCCATGCCCACCCCGAACGCCGTTTCGCCGATGCCGCCGTGCGCGAGGCGCGCTCCGCGGCGGACCTGGTCGGCTACCTGAACTACATCCACCCCTACCGGGTGCAGATCGTCGGTCAGCGCGAGGTGGCCTACCTCGAGGCCTCGGCGCCGGACGACCTCGAGCGCCGCATCGCCCGCATCATCGCGCTGGAGCCCCCGCTGGTCATCGTCGCCGACGACCAGTCGCCGCCGGTGCGCCTGGTCGCCCTGTGCGACCGGGCCGAGATCCCGCTGTTCGTCACGCGCGAATCCGCCGGACAGGTGATCGACGTGATCCGTGCCTACCTCGGCGAGGCCTTCGCCGAGCGCACCACGCGCCACGGCGTGTTCATGGACATCCTCGGCATGGGCGTGCTGTTGACGGGCGAGTCGGGCCTGGGCAAGAGCGAGCTCGGGCTGGAACTGGTCTCGCGCGGCCACGGCCTGGTAGCCGACGACGCGGTGGACCTGTTCCGCGTCTCGCAGACATCCATCGAGGGCCGCTGCCCCGAGCTGCTGATGAACCTGCTCGAGGTGCGCGGCATTGGCCTGCTCGACATCAAGGCCATCTTCGGCGAGACCGCGGTGCGCCGCAAGATGAAGCTGAAGCTCATCGTCCACCTCGTGCGCAAGGAGGTGATGGAACGCGAGTTCGAGCGCTTGCCGCACGAACCGCTGTACGAGGACGTGCTCGGCATGCCGGTACGCAAGGTCGTGATCGCGGTCGACGCAGGCCGAAATCTCGCGGTGCTGGTGGAGGCCGCGGTGCGCAACACCATCCTGCAGCTGCGCGGCATCGACACCTACCAGGAATTCATCGAGCGTCACCAACGGGCGCTCGAGCGCCCGCCCTCGGACTGAATTCCCACACGTGAATCAGGTTTGCGGCGCCCCTAAGGGTGCGCGATGGGTGCAGTCCGTCTTCGTGCAGGTGGCGTAGAGCGCCAGCGTGTGCTCCTGGAGTTCAAAACCATGGGCCAGCGCCACATCGCGCTGTCGGCGCTCGATCTCCGGGTCGTAGAACTCCTCGACCCGGCCGCAGGTCAGGCACACGAGGTGGTCGTGGTGCTGGCCCTCGTTGAGCTCGAAGACCGACCGCCCTGACTCGAAATTGCTGCGCGTCAACAGGCCGGCCTGCTCGAACTGCATCAGCACGCGGTAGACCGTGGCCAGACCGATGTCCGAGCCCTCGGTCACGAGCGCGCGGTAGACGTCCTCGGCGCTCATGTGGCGGCGCGCGCCGCGTTCGAAGACCTCGAGGATCTTCAGCCGCGGCAGCGTGGCCTTCAGGCCGTTGATCTTGAGTTCGTCGGCTCGGTTCATGGACTTCGCGCACACCTGCTGCGGGAGGTGCCCGCTCTAGAATCAGTCCGATGATATCGAGCACGCGTTCGTCAATGGCAACCGGGGCCATCGCCCTTGCAGGGCTTGTCGCGACCGCCCTGCTGGCCACCGGCTGTGCAAGCCGTATCCAGCCCGCGGCCGACCGCGTCGCCAGCGCGCTGACCCCGTACCGGGTCGAGATCGTCCAGGGCAACGCTGTCACGCGCGAGCAGATCGCGCTCGTCAAGCCGGGCATGAACCGTCAGCAGGTCCGCGACATCCTGGGCACCGCGATGCTTGCCAGCCCCTTCCACGCCGATCGTTGGGACTACGTCTTCACGATCCGCCGACAGGGCACGCCCGAGCAGCGTCGCCACGTCGTGGCCCACTTCGCCGACGACGTGCTGCAACGCCTGGAGGCCCCCGCCGACCTGCCATCGGAAAACGAGTTCGTGGCCTCGATCGACCCCGCGCGTGGTCAGCCTGCAGGGCCCCGCCGTGTGCTCGAGTTGACCGAAGCCGAGCGTGCGGCGTTGCCGGCGCCGGCAACGCCCGTGCCGGCACCGGCCGCCGAACGCGCGCCGGGCCCGGCGCGCGTCTATCCCCCCTTGGAGCGTTGATGAAGATCGCCATCGCCGGCAGTTCCGGCCGCATGGGACGCATGCTGATCGAGGCCGTACTCGCCAGCGGCGACCTGCGCCTGCATGGCGCGCTCGATGTCGCCTCGAGCCCGCTGCTCGGGCAGGACGCGGGGTCGTTCCTCGGGCGCCAGACCGGCGTGCCGATCACCGCCGACCTCGACACGGCGCTGTCCGGCGCCGACGTCCTGGTCGACTTCACCCGCCCCGAGGGCACGATGGCGCACCTGCAAGCCTGCGAGCGCCTGGGCGTGAAGGCCGTCATCGGCACCACCGGCTTCAGCGACGCCCAGAAGGCGCAGATCGCCGCGCATGCGCAGCGCGTCGCGCTCGTGATGGCGCCCAACATGAGTGTCGGCGTCAACGTCGTGCTGCGCCTGCTCGACGTGGCCGCGCGGGCGCTGAGCCAGGGCTACGACATCGAGGTCATCGAGGCGCACCACCGACACAAGGTCGACGCGCCGAGCGGCACCGCCCTGAAGATGGGCGAGGTGCTGGCCGCCGCGCTCGGCCGCGACCTCAAGGACTGCGCCGTGTACGCGCGCGAGGGCCACACGGGCGAGCGCGAACCGTCCACGATCGGCTTCGCCACCGTGCGTGGCGGCGACATCGTAGGCGACCACACCGTGCTGTTCGCCGGCACCGGCGAGCGCATCGAGATCACGCACCGCAGCAACAGCCGCGCCGGCTATGCCCAGGGCAGCCTGCGCGCGGCGCGCTTCCTCGCCCAGCGCGACCGGGGGCTGTACGGCATGGAAGACGTGCTGGGGCTCTGAGAGCCTGAGAGCCTGTCCGGCGCCCCCGCCCCCCTGCAGCGCATTGCCGCCGCCCCCCCCTCCTGAACCGCGCATGGACGGCATCGCCTACTTCATCGAGCACAGCGACGCGATCGGGCGGGCGGTCGCGCTTGCGCTGCTGCTGATGTCGATCTCCGCCTGGGCGGTCATCTTGTGGAAGGCGCGCATCCTGCGGCGCGCGCTGCGCGACCTGAACCGCGGCGCCGCGGCCTTCTGGGATGCCGCCACGCTCGAGGATGGGCGCCGCCGCCTGCTGGGGCTGGACCGCGAGCGGGTGCTGATCCCGCTCGTCGATGCCGCGTTGGCGGGAGACGGCGCGCGCACCCTGGCCGCGCGCGGCCGCGCCGAGTCGCAGCGCACGCGCCGCCTGCGCGACGCGCTGCAGCGCAGCCTCGCGCACCTGCAGTCCGGCCAGGTGCTGCTGGCGTCGATCGGCAGCACCGCGCCCTTTGTCGGCCTGTTCGGAACCGTCTGGGGCATCTACCACGCGCTGGTGGCCATCGGCGGCGACGGCGCCTTCTCGATCGACAAGGTGGCCGGCCCGGTGGGCGAGGCGCTGGTGATGACGGCCGCCGGACTCGCAGTGGCCATTCCGGCGGTGCTGGGCTACAACCTGTTCGGGCTGTGGCTCGGCCGCTGCGAGGCCGCGCTCGAGGGCTTCGCGCACGACCTGCGCGAACTGCTCGACGACAGCCCCGAGCCGGCGGCGCCGGCGGCCCTCTGAGCGCAGCGGCCGGCACCACCATGGCTTTCGGCCGTCTCGAGCAGCGCACGCGCCCGGCGCCGATGAGCGACATCAACATGACGCCGCTGATCGACGTCATGCTCGTGCTGCTGGTCATCTTCATCGTTGCCGCCCCGCTGATGGCCTCGAGTCTGCGCCTGGACCTGCCGCGCGCCGAGGGCGCACAGCCCAGCGACTCCAAGGATGCGCTGCGCGTGGCCATCGACGCCGAGGGTCGCGTCTTCCTCGGCGACGAGGCGGTGGCGCCCGCGGAGGTCGAGCGCCGGCTCAGCGAGCAGGCACGCGCAGCCGCGCAGCGCAACCCCGCCACCGAAGTCCACCTGCGCGCGGACGCACGCGTGCCCTACGGCCGCGTGGCCGAGCTGATCGGCCTGCTGCAACAGGCCGGGCTGTCGCGTATCGGCTTCGTGACCGAGGCCGCAGGGCGCTGAGCCCGCAGGCAGGGGTCGGCCCGCCGCGCCTCGGGCGCATGCCCGGCCGCGCAGAAGCCGACTCCTACAATCCCTCCGATGAACGAGAAATACGTCCCAGCCGAGGTCGAGCCGGCGGTCCAGGCCGATTGGCGCGCGCGCGATGTCTACCGCGTCACCGAGGACGCCTCCCGGCCGAAGTTCTACGCCTGCTCGATGCTGCCCTACCCCAGCGGCAAGCTGCACATGGGGCACGTGCGCAACTACACCATCAACGACATGCTGACCCGTCATCTGCGGATGAAGGGCTTCAACGTGCTGATGCCCATGGGCTGGGACGCCTTCGGCCTGCCGGCGGAGAACGCGGCGATGAAGAACAAGGTCCCGCCGGCGCGCTGGACCTACGACAACATCGCCCACATGAAGGGCCAGATGCTGGCCATGGGCCTGGCGATCGACTGGAGCCGCGAGGTCGCGACCTGCACGCCCGACTACTACAAGTGGAACCAGTGGCTGTTCCTGAAGATGCTGGAG
>CAIRBF010000269.1 GCA_903876715.1 uncultured beta proteobacterium | reverse complement strand
CGCACGGCGCGGCCGCCGATGGCGCGCGGCGGCAGCAGCAGCGGATCGTCCTCCAACGCCTGCAGGCCGCGTTCGAGCGCCGCCCCGCATCTGTTCCCCCATCCTCTTGACCTGGAGCCCTGTCATGAAATTCTTCCCCGCCCTCCAAGGCTTGACGCTCGCGCTCGCGCTCGGCGCCAGCGTGGCTGCGCAGGCGCAGTCGACACTGCGCATCGGCTTGGCCGAGGACCCCGACATCCTCGACCCGACCTATGCCCGCACCTACGTCGGTCGCATCGTCTTCAAGTCGATCTGCGACAAGCTCTTCGACATCGACGACAAGCTCAACATCGTGCCGCAGTTGGCGCTTGGCCACAGCACCTCGGCCGACGGCAAGACGGTCACGATCCGGCTGCGCCCCGGCGTGAAGTTCCACGACGGCGAGCCCATGACCGCCGAGGCGGTGAAGTTCTCGCTCGACCGGCACCTGACGGCCCAGGGCTCGTTCCGCCGCGCCGAGATCGCCCAGATCGACAAGGTCGAGGTCGTCGACCCGCTGACCGTGCGCCTGCTGCTGAAGACGCCGTTCGCGCCGCTGATGGCCCAGCTCACCGACCGGGCCGGCATGATCATCTCGCCCAAGGCCGCCACGGCCGCGGGCGACAAGTTCGGCAACGCACCCGTGTGCGCCGGGCCCTACAAGTTCACCGAGCGCGTGGCGCAGGACCGGATCGTGGTCGACCGCTTCGCCGACTACTGGGACAAGGCCCGGATCCACGTCGACCGCATCGTCTACCGTCCGATCCAGGACTCCACGGTGCGCCTGGCCAACCTGCGCTCGGGCCAGCTCGACCTGCTCGAGCGCATGCTCGCCACCGACGTGGCCGAGGTGCGCAAGGACAGCCGCCTGCGCCTGGCCACCGGCTTCGAGCTGGGCTACCAGGGCATCACGCTGAACGTGGGCAATGGCGAGAAGGGCAACAGCCCGCTCGGCAAGGACGCGCGCGTGCGGCGGGCGCTCGAGCTCTCGATCGACCGCGAGGCCGTGGACCAGGTTGTCTTCAATGGCCTGAATCAAGCCAACAACCAGTGGGTCAGCCCGTCGAACCCGTACTACCAAGGGCGCTTCCCGACACCCAAGCGGGACGTGGCGCGGGCCAAGGCGCTGCTGCGCGAAGCCGGCGTGAAGACGCCGCTGGCGCTGGACTTCATGGTCCCCAACAACCCCGAGACGCGTGCGGTGGCTGAGGTCATCCAGTCGATGGCCGCGGAGGTGGGCTTCGACCTGAAGATCCGCGTCACGGAGTTCGCGACCTCGCTGAACGAGGCCGAGAAGGGCAACTTCCAGATGTACATGCTGGCCTGGAGCGGGCGCACCGACCCGGACGGCAACATCTTCTCCTTCGCCTCGTGCAAGGGCCCGCTGAACTACGGCCGCTACTGTGACCCGGCCGTGGACGCGCTGCTGGAAAAGGCCCGCACCACCACCGCGGTGGCCGAGCGCAAGAGCCTGTACGAACAGGTCGCAGCCAAGTGGCTGACCGAGGGATCGGTGATCTACCTGTACCACCGCGCGCTGCTGTTCGCGCACAGCCCGCGCCTGGAAGGCTTCAAGGTCATGCCCGACGGTCTGATCCGCGTGACCGACCTGAAGCTGAAGTGATCTCTCGACACCCGGGTCGTCCCGAGCCATCGCGATGCTGAACTTCCTGCCGCGCCGTCTGCTGGAGCTGCTGCCGACGCTGTTCCTGGTGTCGGTGCTGATCTTCGGTCTGCAGCAACTGCTGCCGGGCGACCCGGCGCTGGTCATGGCCGGCGAGGAGGGCGACCCCGAGGTCGTCGAGCAGATCCGACGTCAGTACCGGCTCGACCAGCCGCTGCCCGTCCAGTACCTGTACTGGATCGGCGGCGTGCTGCAGGGCGACTTCGGCGAGTCGATGCGCATCAAGCAGCCGGTGGCGCAGCTCATCGCCGAGAAGCTGCCGGTCACGCTGCAGCTGGGCACGATGGCAATGCTGTTCGCGCTGCTGATCGGCATCCCGGCGGGCATCGTCTCGGCCGTGCACAAGGGCACAGCCTGGGACACGGCGGCCAACGTGCTGGCGCTGGCCGGGCTGTCGACGCCGAACTTCTGGCTCGGCATCATGATGATCTTCCTGTTCTCGGTCGGTCTGGGCTGGCTGCCGGCCTCGGGCTACGTGAGCCTGCTGGAGGACCCGCTGCAGTCGCTGGCCACCACCGTGATGCCGGCCTTCGTGCTGGGCTCGGGCATCGCCGCGGTGCTGATGCGACACATGCGCTCTTCGCTGCTGCAGGCCATGGCGGCGGACTACGTGCGCACGGCGCGCGCCAAGGGCCTTCTGGAGCGCCAGGTGGTGCTGCGTCACGGGCTGCGCAACGCGCTCACGCCGGTGATCACCCTGGGCGCGCTGGAGTTCGGGACCCTTCTGTCGGGCGCCGTCCTGACCGAGCAGGTGTTTTCGATCCCGGGCCTGGGCAAGCTCATCGTCGACGCCGTCTTCAACCGCGACTACGCGGTCGTACAGGGTGTGGTGCTCGTCACCGCCACGGTCTACATCCTGCTGAACCTGCTGGCCGACGTGCTCTACGTGCTGGCGAATCCAAGGTTGAGGGCATGAGCGAGGGCGCGCAGGTGGCGGCAAGCGTAGGCGAAGGTCCGTCCGGTCCGGGCGTCGCGGGGGTGGACTCCCCTGCCCGACTCGCGCTGCGCCAGCTCGCGCGCCGGCCCGCGGCCGTCTGCGGCGCGGCGGTGCTGCTGCTCGTGCTGGTGCTGGCGCTGCTGGCACCCTGGGTCGCGCCGTACGACCCGCTGGCCACGAGCTGGTCGGCCGTGCGCAAGGCGCCGAGCGCGGCGCACTGGTTCGGCACCGACGAGGTCGGGCGCGACCTGCTGTCGCGCGTGATCTGGGGCGCGCGCGCCTCGCTGTCGGCCGGACTCGTCGCGGTCGTGATCGCGGTCGCCATCGGGCTGCCCCTGGGCATGGTGGCGGGCTACCTGGGCGGCTGGGTCGACATGGTGATCGGGCGCCTGACCGACGCCATGCTCGCCATCCCCTTCCTGATCCTGGCGATCGCGCTCGCCGCCTTCCTGGGCCCCAGCCTGACGAACGCGATGATCGCCATTGGCGTGACGGCCACGCCCATTTTCGTGCGGCTGGCGCGTGGCCAGGTGATCCAGGCCCGCGCCGAGGACTGGGTCGAGGCCGCGCGCGCGGTGGGCAATCCACGTGCGCGCATCCTCGTGCGCCACATCCTGCCCAACATCCTCCCCCCGGTACTGGTGCAGGCCACGCTGACCATTGCCGCGGCCGTGATTGCCGAGGCCAGCCTGTCCTTCCTGGGCCTGGGCCAGCAGCCGCCGGCACCGAGCTGGGGCTCGATGCTGAACACCGCGCAACGCTTCCTCACGCAGGCACCCTGGATGGCCCTCTTCCCCGGGGCGGCGATCTTCGTCACCGTGCTCGCTTTCAACCTCGTCGGCGACGCGCTGCGCGACGCGCTGGATCCCCGTCGCTGAGAGCCCCCCCCACAGGCCGGGTGACGCCCGGCCTGTGGCGGGCTCATGATGGCTCAGAACACGCGGGAGTCCAGAATGCCCACCTCCATCTCCTTGGCTCACGCTCGCGCGGCCGACGCAGCCGCGTTCATTGACCTGCGAGGGCGGACAAGAGAGAACGCAGTCTCCGCCGCCCGGCTGACCAGCCTGGGCATCACAGAGGAAACCTGGGCGGAGGACGTTCGATGCGGCCGTCTTGTCGGCTTCACCGCGGTGCGGCACGAAAAGCTCGTGGGCTATTGCTTTGGCGACACCCAGACCGGAGAGGTCGTTGTCCTCGCACTCCTTCCGGAAGCAGAAGGTCAAGGTCTTGGGCGCGAACTTCTCGACCATGTCATCGCCGACCTTCGCAGCCGTGGTCACGCCAGACTGTTCCTGGGCTGCTCCATGGACCCGACAGTCCGCTCCTACGGCTTCTATCGGCATCTTGGATGGCAGCCCACCGGCGTCATCGACAGCAACAACGATGAAATATTGGAACTACGTGCCGTGCCGGCCCGATCGACATCGCGTGTGGCGTGACACAGAGACCACCGCGAAGGCAGCGGGAGGTAGGCACGTGATGCCGCGTGCCGCGCACCTGCGTCGAGCGAAAATCCGCTGGGCCGCGAAACGCGGGACCGCCTCCTTTGCAAGGCTCGATCCATGCTTCACCACATTTCGCTGGGCGCGCTAGACATGGAGCGTGCGGCACGCTTCTACGACGCCGTGCTGGAGCCACTGGGCTACGTCCGCGTCTGGGCAGACCTCAGGCCGGGCGGAGAGCAGCAAGCCGTGGGCTATGGCCTGCCCGGTTCAGGTGACGCACTGGCCATCAAGCAGGTCCGGCAGCCCATCCCCTACATCCCGGGCTTCCATGTCGCCCTGGGAGCACCCAGCAGGGCCAGCGTCGTCGCGTTCCACGCCGCAGCGCTCGCCGCGGGCGGCACCGACAACGGCCCGCCCGGTCTGCGCCCAGGCTACGGCCCGACCTACTTTGCAGCCTTCGTCATGGACCCAGAGGGCCACCGACTCGAGGCGGTCTGCAAGACAGCGGTCTAGTGCAGCATTTCGCGCCGTACGGACTTGATGAAACCTATGGACTTGACGTCCAGGTCAGGGTTCAGGTCCTCGGCGATGAGTCGTCTGCTCATTGCACAGACAGGCACAGGATCACCGCTCCCCCGGCCCCCTCTTCACTTCCTCCCGCACACTCTCCGTCAACTCCGCCTTCAGCGCCGCAAAGCCGGGCGTGGTCTTGACCGAGTAGTGCCGCGGGTGCGGCAGCTCCACCGTGCGGTCGAGCTTGATGCGGCCCGGGCGTGCGCTCATGACGACGACGCGGCTGGCCATGAACACGGCCTCGTCGATGTCGTGGGTGACGAAGAGCACGGTCTTGCGCTCGGCCTCCCAGATGCCCAGCAGCAGTTCCTGCATCAGCTCGCGGGTCTGGTGGTCCAGCGCGCCAAAGGGCTCGTCCATCAGCAGCATGCGCGGGCCGTTGGCCAGCGCGCGGGCGATGGCCGTGCGCTGCTGCATGCCGCCCGAGAGCTGCTTGGGGTAGTGCGCCTCGAAGCCGGCCAGCCCCACCTGGGCGATGAAGCCGTGCGCGATCTCCAGCTGCTGCGCGCGCGGCATGCCGCGCTCGCGCAGGCCGAAGCACACGTTGTCCAGCACGTTCAGCCACGGGAACAGCGTGTAGCTCTGGAACACCATGCCGCGGTCGGCGCCGGGGCCGTCGATGCGCTGTCCGTCCAGCAGCACCTGGCCGGCGGTGGGCTGGTCCAGCCCGGCCACGATGCGCAGCAGCGTGCTCTTGCCGCAGCCGCTGGGGCCGAGGATGGTGACGAAATCGTTCTCGGCCACGGCCAGGTCGGTGGCCTGCAGCGCCAGCGTGCCGCCGCCCGCGCCGGCAAAGCGGCGCTCGACGCCGCGGATCTGGAGGATGGGGTTCATGCCCGTCTCACCGCCCCAGCGCCGCCCACGGGAACAGGCGCCGGTTCGCGGCCTTGAACAGCAGGTCGCTGAGCAGGCCGATGAGCCCGATCACGATGATGCCGAAGATGATCTGGTCGGTGGCCAGCAGGGCCTGGCTGTCGGTGATCATGTGCCCGATGCCGCTGGAGGCACCGATCAGCTCGGCAACGATCACATAGGTCCAGGCCCAGCCCAGCACCATGCGCAGCGTCTCGGCGATCTCGGGCGCGGCGCCCGGGATCATGACGCGCCACACAAGGGAGCGGTCGCCCGCGCCCAGCGTGTAGGCGGCCTCTACCAGGTCGCGCCGGGTGTTGCCCACGGTCACGGCGATCATCAGCACGAGCTGGAAGAAGCTGCCGATGAAGATGACGGCCAGCTTCTGCGCCTCGCCGATGCCGGCCCACAAGATCAGAAGCGGGATGAAGGCGCTGGCCGGCAGGTAGCGCGCAAAGCTGACGAAGGGCTCGAAGAAGGCCTCGATGGGCTTGTAGGCGCCCATGGCCACGCCCAGCGGCAGCGCGATCGCCGCGGCGATGACGAAGCCGCCGACGACGCGCCACACCGTCATGCCGATGTCCTCGGCAAAGCCCATCTCGGTGAGCAGCACCCAACCGGACTTCAGCATGGTCCAGGGGTCGGCCAGGAAGGTCTTGCTGACGTAGCCAGAGAAGGTGGCCGCCGCCCACGCGGCGACGAAGACCACGAAGAAGGCCACGCCCAGCGCGACGCGCGCGCCGGGAGAGACGGGGGTGAGGGGTTTCATCGCAGGGGTTGGTTGGCAGGCCGTGGATCATGCGCGGCGCCCTGCGGCGAGCCGGCCCGCGCATGCGGGCCGGTCGCAACGCAAGAGGCCGCGCCGCCCGCTTACTGGATGAAGCGGGTGTCGACGAGCTTGCCCATGTCCGGCAGCGCGCGGATGATGCCGGCCTCGAGCAGGATCTGCGCCGCCTTCTTGCTGAACTCGGCGTGCTCGCCGGCGAAGAACTTCTTGTTCGACTCGCGGTCCTGCCAGCGCAGGAACTTCTGGCTGCCCTCGAACTGCTCGGCCGTCTGCTTGACGTCCGCGCCCATGATGGTGAAGCTCTTCTGCGGCTCGGCCTTGATCATGGCCACGGCGTCGAAGTAGGCGTCGGCCAGGGCCTTGGCGGCGCGCGGGTTCTCGGCCAGGAACTTCGGCGTGCAACCGAAGGTGTCCATGATCATCGGGTAATCCAGCGTGGTGGCGAGGATCCTGCCCGCCTCGGGCTTGGCGCGCACGGCGCTGAGGAAGGGCTCGTAGGTCATCGCCACGTCGATGCCCGCGGTGCCGGCGATCATGGCGTTGGCGGCGGCCTGCGGCTCGAGGTTGACGACCTTGACGTCCTTCACGCTCAGGCCGTTCTCGCGCAGCATCCAGGCCAAGGTGAAGTAGGGCGCGGTGCCCGGGGCGCTGGCGGCCACGGTCTTGCCCTTCAGGTCCTTGATGCTGTTGATGCCGGCCTTGACGACCATGCCGTCGGCGCCGAAGCTCTTGTCGAGTTGGAAGATCTGCGTCGTGGCCACGCCGTTGGCGTTCCAGACGATCCAGGTCTCCACCGTGGTGGCCGCGCACTGGATGTCGCCCGAGGCGATGGCCAGGTGGCGGTCCTTCTGCGGGATCTTCTTGATGCTGACGTCCAGGCCGTGCTTCTTGAACAGCCCGGCCTCCTTGGCCAGCGTCAGCGGGGCAAAGCCGGTCCAGCCGGAGATGCCGATGGCGACCTTGGTCTCCTGGGCGGAGGCGGCAGCGCCGCAAAGGGCCAGCGCGGCGGCGGCGAGGGTGAGCACGGTCTTCTTCATGGGGACTCCTCTCGAGGCGGGGGGTGGGGGTGGAACAAGGGGTGGGGCTGGGCGGATCCGGAAGCGGTGGCTGGGAGCGGAGCCAGGCGCAGTGTATTCAGCCCGCCGCGCGCAGCACCCTCGGAAAAACTCTGCGGCCGGCACCAGGCAGCCTGCCCATGGGTATGCACAGCGCGATGCCACAATGCCCGCATGCGACCGTCATCAGCTCTGTCGGCCCACCGCATCGATGTCCTCGAGCTGGCCGCCGCACGCGGCGCCAGCCGGGTTCGCGTGTTCGGCTCGACGGCCCGGGGCGAAGACCGGGAGGGCAGCGACCTGGACCTGCTGGTGGACCTGCCCGCCGGCACCTCGCTGCTGACCCTGGTGGCGCTGCAGCAGGACCTTGCAGACACGCTGGGCGTCCCGGTGGACCTTCTCACCGAGCGCGAGCTCGACCCCCTCCTGGCACCACAGATCCTGGCGCAGGCTCGTCCGCTGTGATGGACCGCGACAGGCTTTACCTCAGGCACATCCTCGAAGCGATTGCGGCGATCGAGGAATTCACTCAGGCGGACCGTGCCGGCTTCCTGGCCGACCGAAAGACCCAGAGCGCCGTCATCCGGCAACTCGAGATCATCGGCGAGGCCGTCAAGCGCCTCAGCCCTGAACTGACCGCGGCCGAGACGGCCGTGCCTTGGCGCCTCATCGCCGGCGCGCGCGACCGGCTCATCCACGGGTACTTCAAGGTCGACCTCGATGCGGTCTGGGCCATGGTCGAAAAGGACCTGCCCGCCCTGCGCTCGAACGTCGAGAGAATTGCGGCCACGCGACCAGATTCCTGAGCCTTTGCCGGGCGTGAAGAGGGGTTCGCGTCGGGGGTGAAACGCCTCACCTCCGCAGCAGGATCTCCCGCTGCGCAACGATGGCTCCGCCTGCATCAACTTCAGCCCGCGACACGCAGCGCCGGCAAGCCCGGCAGCGCATGCAAGAGGCCTGCCACCGAGCCGTCCGCCACCATTGCGGTGGCAGCCTCGATGTCGGGCGCCAGATGGCGGTCCTGCATCATCGAGGCGCAGCGGCCGCGCAGCAAGGCGTGCGCCGCCTCCAGCGGGGCGGAGCTCTTCAGCGGCCGCAGGAACTCGATGCCCTGGGCCGCCGCCAGCCACTCCACGCCCAGGATGTGCGCGACGTTGCCGATGAGGCCCTGCAGCCGCCGCGCCGCAAAGGTGGCCATGCTGACGTGGTCCTCCTGGTTGGCGCTGGTGGGCAGGGAGTCGACGCTGGCCGGGTGCGCGAGCGACTTGTTCTCGCTGGCCAGCGCGGCGGCGGTGACGTGGGCGATCATGAAGCCGCTGTTCAGCCCCGGGTCGGCGCACAGGAAGGGCGGCAGGCGGGAGACGTTGGCGTCGATCAGCATCGCGATGCGGCGCTCGGCGATCGCCCCGACCTCGGCGATGGCCACGGCCATCGCATCGGCAGCCAGCGCCACCGGCTCGGCATGGAAGTTGCCGCCCGAGACCAGCTCGCCCGCGCCGCGCGCGTCCACGAAGACCAGCGGGTTGTCGGTGACGGCGTTAGCCTCGCGCCACAGCACCTGCGCGGCGTGGCGCAGCTGGTCCAGGCAGGCGCCCACCACCTGCGGCTGGCAGCGCAGGCAGTAGGGGTCCTGGACGCGGTCGTCGCCCTCGCGGTGCGAGGCGCGGATCTCGCTGCCCGCCAGCAGCGCGCGGTAGGCCTGGGCCACGTCCACCTGCCCGGGCTGGCCGCGCAGCACGTGGATGCGCGGATCGAACGGGCCGTCGCTGCCGCGCGCGGCGTCCACCGTCAGCGCGCCGATGACGAGCGCGGCCTCGAGCACGGGCTCGAAGGCGAACAGT
>CAIRBF010000268.1 GCA_903876715.1 uncultured beta proteobacterium | reverse complement strand
CTTGTCGCGGGGGATGCCCTCGCGCGTGAAGACCTGCACGTCGATGACGGTGCCGTTGGTGCCCTGGTCGACCCGCAGCGAGGTGTCCTTCACATCGGAGGCCTTCTCACCGAAGATCGCGCGCAGCAGCTTCTCCTCAGGCGTCAGCGTGGTCTCGCCCTTGGGGGTGACCTTGCCCACCAGCACGTCGCCGGGGTTGACCTCGGCACCGATGTAGACGATGCCCGACTCGTCCAGCCGCGCGAGCTGCTGCTCGGACAGGTTGGGGATGTCGCGGGTGATCTCCTCGGAGCCGAGCTTGGTGTCGCGCGCCATCACCACAAGTTCCTCGATGTGGATCGAGGTGTAGCGGTCGTCACCGACCACGCGCTCGGAGATGAGGATGGAGTCCTCGAAGTTGTAACCGTTCCAGGGCATGAAGGCCACGAGCATGTTCTGCCCGAGAGCGAGTTCGCCCAGATCGGTTGACGCTCCGTCAGCCACCACGTCGCCGGCATCCACACGGTCACCGCGCTTGACGATCGGCCGCTGGTGGATGTTGGTGTTCTGGTTGCTGCGCTGGTACTTGATCAGGTTGTAGATGTCCACGCCGACCTCGCCCGCCAGCGTCTCCCCGTCGTTGACGCGGATGACGATACGGTTGGTGTCGACATAGTCCACCACGCCGCCGCGACGCGCCGTCACGACAGTGCCGGAATCCACCGCCGCCACACGCTCGACGCCGGTGCCCACGAAAGCCTTCTCGGGCCGCAGCGTCGGCACAGCCTGGCGCTGCATGTTCGCGCCCATCAGCGCGCGGTTGGCGTCGTCGTGCTCCAGGAAGGGCACGAGCGAAGCGGCGACCGACACGATCTGCGCCGGGGCGACGTCCATGTACTGCACGCGCTCGGGCGACAGCAGCACCGACTCCCCCTTCTCGCGCGCGCTCACGAGTTCGTCCACCAGGTGGCCGGCTTCGTCGAGCGAAGCGTTGGCCTGGGCGATGACGTACTTGCCCTCCTCGATCGCCGAGAGGTAGTCGATCTGGTCAGTGACCTGCCCGTCGATCACGCGCCGGTAGGGCGTCTCCAGGAAGCCGTACTCGTTCAGGCGCGCGAACAACGCGAGCGAGTTGATCAGACCGATGTTCGGGCCTTCAGGGGTCTCGATCGGGCAGACGCGGCCGTAATGCGTGGGATGCACATCGCGCACCTCGAAGCCAGCGCGCTCGCGCGTGAGGCCGCCCGGGCCCAGTGCGGAAACGCGGCGCTTGTGCGTGATCTCCGACAGCGGGTTGGTCTGGTCCATGAACTGGCTGAGCTGGCTCGCCCCGAAGAACTCTTTCAGCGCCGCGGAGATGGGCTTGGAGTTGATCAGGTCGTGCGGCATCAGCGCCTCGGTCTCCGCCTGACCCAGGCGCTCCTTGACAGCCTTCTCGATACGCGCCAATCCCGAGCGGTACTGGTTCTCGGCCAGTTCCCCGACACAGCGGACCCGACGATTGCCCAGGTGGTCGATGTCGTCGACATCGCCATTGCCGTTGCGCAGGTCCACCAGGATCTTGACGACGTCCAGGATGTCTTCGTTGGACAGGGTCATCGGACCCTCGGGCACCTCACGGCCAACCCGGGCGTTGAATTTCATGCGCCCCACCCGCGACAGGTCGTAGGTGTCGGCGCTGTAGAACAGGCGGTTGAACAGGGCCTCGACCGCGTCCTCGGTCGGCGGCTCGCCGGGGCGCATCATGCGGTAGATCGCCACGCGCGCGGCCAGCTGGTCGGCCGTCTCGTCGATGGCCAGCGTCTGGCTGATGTAGGCGCCCTGGCTGAGCTCGTTCGTGAAAAGGCAGGGCAGGTCACGGATCCCGGCCGCGCGCAGCTTCTTCAGCAGCGTCTCGGTCAGCTCTTCGTTGGCCTTGGCGACGATCTCGCCCGTCTCCGGATCGACCATGTTGCGCGCGACCACGCGCCCCACGAGCAGGTCCTCGGGCACCGACAGGTGGGTCGTGCCGGTCTGCTCGAGCTGTCGCAGGTGGCGCGCGGTGATGCGCTTGTCCTTCTCGACGACCACTGCACCGGTCTTGTCGGTGACATCGAAGCGGGCGACCTCGCCGCGCAGGCGATCAGGCATCAGCTCCATCTGCGCGCCCGACTCCATCAGCGTGAAGTTGTCGTTGACGAAGAAGTGGCCGAGGATGGCCTCGGGCTTCAGGCCGATGGCCTTGAGCAGGATGGTCACCGGCATCTTGCGGCGCCGGTCGACGCGGAAATACAGGATGTCTTTCGGGTCGAACTCGAAATCGAGCCAGGACCCACGGTAGGGAATGATGCGGGCCGAGAACAGCAGCTTGCCCGAGCTGTGCGTCTTGCCCTTGTCGTGCTCGAAGAACACGCCGGGCGAGCGGTGCAGCTGGCTGACGATGACGCGCTCGGTGCCGTTGATCACGAAGGAGCCGTAGTCGGTCATGAGCGGCACTTCGCCCATGTAGACCTCCTGCTCCTTGATCTCCTTGACCGCCTTCTGCGGGTGCGACTCGCGGTCATAGATGATCATCTGCAACTTCGCGCGCACAGCCGAGGCGAAGGTCAGGCCGCGCTGCTGGCACTCCCGCACGTCGAACGCGGGCTTGGCCATGTTGTATTCGATGAACCTCATCTCCACGAACCCGTTGTGCGAGACGATCGGGAACGCGGACAGGAACGCCGCCTGCAGGCCCTCGGGCTTGCGCCGGACAGGCGCCACGTCCTTCTGCAGGAAGGCAACGTAGGACTCCCGCTGCATTGTCAGCAGGTAAGGCACCTTGAGGACGCTCTCGCGCTTGCCGAAGCTCTTGCGGATGCGCTTGCGCTCGGTGTAGCTGTAGCTTGGGGATGCTTGCGCCATGAATCTCTCCGTGTCGACCCGGCCCGCCTGGCCTGGGCGAGCGTGGAAGTCGGCGACTGGCTGCACAGGCCCACCGCAGGCCGCCTTGCGGCCCCTGCCCCGGCTCGGGGACGGGCGACGCGGAGAAACCCGCGCACCCCGGACTGGTGCCTGATAGCTTGGTGGCAGGCCACTACCTGCCGCTGGCGGACGACCCCGGCATTGCACCGGAGTCCGACCAAACCCGTTCTCTGCAGTCGGATCAGAGAACACTGCGAAGCCGCAAGGGCTTCGCGCTGTTCTCGCGGGCCAGGCCCACCGCAACGGCGGGCCCTGCCTGCGTGCGAGACGCTTACTTGAGCTCGACCTTGGCGCCAGCGTCGGCCAGCTTCTTCTGAGCAGCCTCGGCGTCGGCCTTGGAGATCCCTTCCTTGACGGGCTTGGGCGCGCCGTCGACCAGGTCCTTGGCCTCCTTCAGGCCCAGGCCGGTGAGTTCGCGCACGGCCTTAATGACCGACACCTTGTTCGCGCCGGCTTCCAGCAGCATGACCGTGAACTCGGTCTTTTCTTCCACCACCGCGGCCGCGGCGGCACCGGCGCCGGCGCCAGCCGGAGCGGCCATCGCCGCAGCGGAAACACCGAACTTTTGCTCGATCGCCTTGACCAGGTCGTTGAGTTCCATCACGGACATGCTGTCCATGGCGGTCAGGAATGCGTCTTTGTCGAATGCCATTTGGGGTTCCTCAGATGGGAAAGATTCAATGAAAGATCAGGTCGTCGTCGGGTCAGGCAGCGGCTTCTTGCTCGCCGCCGCCCTTCTGTTCGGCCACGGCAGCCAGCACGCCAGCCAGACGCTGTATGGGTGACATCAGCAGGCCAGCGACCTGCGCGATCAGCGCCTCGCGCGACGGAATCGCGGCCAGGGCCTTGACGCCATCGGCGTCGAGGGCCCGGCCGGCATACGCGCCGCCCTTGATGACGAGCCTGTCGTTGCCCTTGGCGAAGTCGGCCACGACTTTCGCCGCAGCGACCGCGTCCTCGGAAAAGCCGTAAATGAGCGGGCCGACCATCGTGGGCTGGGCCACCTCGAACGGCGTGCCTGCCACGGCGCGGCGAGCGAGCGTGTTCTTCAGCACGTGAAGATACACACCCTTCTCCCGCGCCTGCCGGCGCAGCGCGTCGAGGTGAGCCACCGTCATTCCACGGTACTCGGCCAGCGCGAGGGTCTGCGAACGCGCGACCTGGGCCGACACGTCAGCCACCACGGCCGCCTTCTCGTTGCGATTGAGACTCAAAGGTCTACTCCTTGCACAACGCGGTGAGACGGCTCACGCCGCACTGCACCGCACCCTGGTTCAGCGACCTTCTGCTCGAGAAACCCATCTCTCACAGCGGGACCGCCATCTGCGCTGGCTGCACCGACAAGCCTTGTCAAGCTGCCGGTTGGATTAAGGCGCCTTACGGCGCCGCCAACGGTCTTCGATGGCCTGACGCTTGCCCTACAGGAAGACCCCAGCACGCTGCGAATCCGTCCCACGGGCGAGCGCCAGCCCACCAAACCCATACCCGCGCCAGACTCGCGCGGGCCATGTTGCTGTGTCGGCCGCGCCGACACTCAGGCTGCCGCCGTCGCGAGCGTCGACGGGTCCACCCGCACTCCGACGCCCATCGTCGAGGACACCGCCACCTTGCGCAGATAGATGCCCTTGCTGCTGGCCGGCTTGGCCTTGTTCAGGGCATCGAGCAACGCACGCAGGTTACCCGTGAGCTTGTCGGACTCGAATGAACGGCGGCCGATCGTGCCGTGGATGATGCCGGCCTTGTCGACGCGGAACTGCACCTGGCCGGCCTTCGCATTGCGCACCGCAGTGGCGACGTCGGGGGTGACGGTGCCGACCTTCGGGTTGGGCATCAGTCCGCGAGGGCCGAGGATCTGGCCCAGCGTGCCAACCACGCGCATCGTGTCGGGCGAAGCGATGACGACGTCGAAGTTCAGGTTGCCGCCCTTGATCTCGGCGGCGAGGTCGTCCATACCGACGATATCGGCACCGGCGGCTCGCGCTTCGTCGGCCTTGGCGCCCTGGGCGAACACGGCCACGCGCTTGGTCTTGCCGGTGCCGTGCGGCATGACAACCGCGCCGCGCACGACCTGGTCCGACTTCTTCGCATCGACGCCGAGTTGCACGGCCACGTCGATGGACTCGTCGAACTTCGCCGTCGCACATTCCTTGACGAGGGCCAACGCCGCGTCGATCGGATACAGCTTGGTGCTGTCGACCTTGCCCTGCAGGGCCTTGGCCTTCTTGGTCAGCTTGGCCATGTCAGACGCCCTCCACCACGAGACCCATCGAGCGGGCCGAACCAGCAATCGTGCGCACCGCAGCGTCCATGTCGGCCGCAGTGAGATCCTTCATCTTGGTCTTGGCGATCTCCTCGAGCTGTGCCCGGGTGACCTTGCCCACCTTTTCGAGGTGTGCCTTGCCCGAACCCTTGTCGATCTTGGCCGCCTTCTTCAGCAACACGGTGGCCGGAGGCGACTTGAGGATGAAGGTGAAGGACTTGTCGGCATAGGCGGTGATCACCACCGGCAGCTTCAGCCCGGGTTCGTAGCCCTGCGTCTGGGCATTGAACTCCTTGCAGAAGGCCATGATGTTCAGGCCGCGCTGACCGAGCGCCGGACCGATCGGGGGCGAAGGATTGGCCTTGCCCGCCGGGACTTGCAGCTTGATGAAGCCGACGATCTTCTTTGCCATGAATGGCTCCTCGAGTTCAAGCGACCGCCGAAACGGTCTCCTCGTCGATCAACCCTGGGAATCGAAGACCCTGCCGGGGTTGCGACGGCAGGATCTCGTCTGACCGCGCCGGCGACCCTGAAGGTCTCGGCGCCGTCCGACCCGCGGTGCGGATCAGACCTTCTCGACTTGAGAGAAGTCGAGTTCGACCGGCGTGGCTCGGCCGAAGATGGTGACCGACACGCGGACCTTCGACTTCTCGTAATTGACTTCCTCGACCGCGCCGTTGAAGTCGGTGAAAGGACCTTCCTTCACGCGAACGAGTTCGCCCACCGTCCACTGCACCTTGGGCCGCGGCTTGTCCACGCCCTCCTGCATCTGGCTGACGATCTTCATGACCTCGGCCTCAGAGATCGGCGCCGGGCGGTTGCGGGCGCCACCGACGAAGCCGGTGACCTTGTTCGTGTGCTTGACGAGGTGCCAGCTTTCGTCGTCCATGAACATCTCGACGAGCACGTAGCCGGGGAAGAAGCGGCGCTCGGTAACGGCCTTCTTGCCGTTCTTGAGCTCGACCACCTCTTCCGTCGGCACGAGGATGCGGCCGAATTTGGACTGCATGCCCGCACGGTCGATCCGCTCGCGCAAATTTCGCTCGACCGCCTTCTCCATGCCCGAATAGGCGTGGACGACATACCAGCGCATCGGGGAGGCCGCAGCAGGGGCGGCAATCTCGGCTTGGCTTTCGCTCATCGGCAATACCTCCGGCCGGGGCTCAGCGCCGCCAGCCCAGGATCAGGTCGTAAAGCAGCCACTCGAGCGTTTTGTCGGTGAGCCACAGGAACAGCGCCATCACGAAGACGAAGGCAAAAACATACCCCGTCATCTGGAGCGCTTCATTGCGCGTGGGCCAGACTACCTTCTTGACCTCACGGACGGAGTCCCGGCCGTACGCAATCAGTTGCCGGCCAGGCTCAGTCGTGAAGAAGATGGCAACACCTGCTACCAGCAACACCAGCAGCGCAGCGACGCGCAGCCACAGGCTTTGCTTGCCCATCAAATAGAACACCACCACGGCGCCCAGGACGAACAGCGCCGCAACGGCCAATTTGGCCTTGTCGGCGCCGGTGGACACCGTCTCGACGGTGGAGGGTGCGCTCATCGTCAGGACATCCTGCAGGCTGGTACCCGCAATGGTTCGCCGGCACGAGACCGGCACAGCGTGCCCCCCGCGGGGGCCGGTTGACTATGGAGGCGCCGCAGCCTTAGGCTGTGGCAGGGGCAGAGGGGATCGAACCCCCGACCTTCGGTTTTGGAGACCGACGCTCTGCCAGTTGAGCTATGCCCCTGCGCCAGAACACTCACTCGATGATCTTCGCGACGACGCCCGCGCCCACGGTGCGGCCGCCCTCGCGGATCGCGAAGCGCAGACCTTCTTCCATCGCGATCGGCGCGATCAGCTTGACCGTGATGCTGACGTTGTCCCCAGGCATCACCATCTCCTTGTCCTTGGGCAACTCCACCGCACCCGTCACGTCCGTCGTGCGGAAGTAGAACTGCGGCCGGTAGTTGTTGAAGAACGGCGTGTGACGCCCGCCCTCCTCCTTGCTCAGCACGTAGATCTCGGCCGTGAAGTGCGTGTGCGGCTTCACGCTGCCCGGCTTGCACAGCACCTGGCCGCGCTCCACGTCCTCGCGCTTCGTCCCGCGCAGCAGGATACCCACGTTGTCGCCCGCCTGCCCCTGGTCCAGCAGCTTGCGGAACATCTCCACGCCCGTGCACGTCGTCTTCTGCGTCGCACGGATTCCCACAATCTCGATTTCCTCGCCGACCTTGACCACCCCGCGCTCCACGCGCCCGGTCACCACCGTGCCACGACCCGAAATCGAGAACACGTCCTCGACCGGCATCAGAAATGCGCCATCAATCGCACGCTCGGGCGTCGGAATGTAGCTGTCCAGCGCGTCCGCCAGCCGCATGATCGCCTGCTCGCCCAACTCGCCCTTGTCGCCTTCCATCGCCAACTTGGCGCTGCCCTTCACGATCGGCGTGTCGTCGCCCGGAAAGTCGTACTTGGAGAGCAGCTCGCGCACCTCCATCTCCACCAGCTCCAGCAACTCCGCGTCATCGACCATGTCGCACTTGTTCATGAACACGATGATGTACGGCACACCCACCTGGCGCGCCAGCAGAATGTGCTCGCGCGTCTGCGGCATCGGGCCATCGGCCGCCGACACCACCAGAATCGCCCCGTCCATCTGCGCCGCACCCGTGATCATGTTCTTCACATAGTCCGCGTGCCCCGGGCAGTCCACGTGCGCGTAGTGCCGGTTGGCCGTCTCGTACTCCACGTGCGCCGTGTTGATCGTGATCCCGCGCGCCTTCTCTTCCGGCGCCGCGTCGATCTGGTCGTAGGCCTTCGCCTCACCACCAAACTTCGCCGACAACACCGTCGTGATCGCCGCCGTCAGCGTCGTCTTGCCATGGTCCACGTGCCCGATCGTCCCCACGTTCACGTGCGGCTTCGTGCGCTCGAATTTACCTTTTGCCATCGAAAAACTCCCGGCAGGAAATCAAAATGCCGCCTTGGCGGCGAACCACGAACACTGGTGCCCATGACGCGGATCGAACGCGTGACCTCTCCCTTACCAAGGGAGTGCTCTACCACTGAGCCACATGGGCATCGACACTGACCTGGACTCGGACAGAGAACCCAGGCCGGTGGCGACGACAACGCGCCGGACCGCACCCCAGACACGGCTTGCACCCCAACCGCAAAGCCACCGCCGGTTGGAGCGGGAGACGGGAATCGAACCCGTGCCATTAGCTTGGAAGGCTAAGGTTCTGCCATTGAACTACTCCCGCTGGCAGG
>CAIRBF010000267.1 GCA_903876715.1 uncultured beta proteobacterium | reverse complement strand
GAAGAAGGGCACGCTGTTCCTGTTCGACGAGCCGACGACCGGACTGCACTTCGACGACATCGCCAAGCTGATGCGGGCGCTGCGCAAGCTGCTCGACGCCGGGCACTCGCTGGTGGTGATCGAGCACAACCTGGACGTGATCCGCGCCGCCGACTGGGTGGTCGATCTCGGCCCCGAGGGCGGCGAGGCCGGTGGCGAGCTCGTCTGCGCCGGCACGCCCGACGACCTGCGCGCGCACCCCCGCTCGCACACCGGCGCGGCGCTGCGCGAGTACGACGTGGCGATGGGGCAGGCTGCACCGGCAGCGGCCGAGGCGCCCGCACGCTTCGACGCGCCGTCCGAAGACGCCGCCGCCGGCGCCTACCTGGGCCAGGCCATCCGCATCGTCAACGCGCGCGAGCACAACCTGAAGTCGATGACGGTGGAGATCCCGCGCGGGAAGTTCAGCGTCGTCACCGGCGTCTCGGGCTCGGGCAAGAGCACGCTGGCCTTCGACATCCTGTTCAACGAGGGCCAGCGCCGCTACCTGGAGAGCCTGAACGCCTACGCGCGCAGCATCGTGCAGCCCGCCGGCCGGCCGGAGGTGGACGCCGTCTGGGGCATCCCGCCGACGGTGGCCATCGAGCAGCGGCTGTCGCGCGGCGGGCGCAAGAGCACGGTGGCGACGACGACCGAGGTCTGGCACTTCCTGCGCCTGCTGTGGGTCAAGCTCGGCATCCAGCACTGCACGCACGACGGTGCCGAGGTGCGGCCGCAGAGCGCCGAGAGCATCGCCGCGCAGTTGCTGCGCGAGCACGCGGGCACCCACGTCGGGCTGCTCGCGCCGCTGGTCGTGAACCGCAAGGGCGTCTACACCGACCTGGCCAAGTGGGCCAAGGCGCGCGGCCACACGCACCTGCGCATCGACGGCGAGTTCGTCAAGGTCGACCCCTTCCCGCGCATCGACCGATTCAAGGAGCACACGATCGAGCTGCCCGTGGCCGACCTCGTCGTCGACCCGGCGCGCGAGGGCGCGCTGCGCTCGGCGCTGTCCAAGGCGCTGGAACTCGGCAAGGGCGTGCTGCACCTGCTGCACCCGCTGGACGGGCTGGCGCAGGCCATGGCGGACGGCCAGTCCGCGGCCGGTATCGGCCGCGTGCAGGTGTTCTCGACCCGGCGCGCTTGCCCTGAATGCGGCACCAGCTACCCCGAGCTCGACCCGCGCATGTTCAGCTACAACAGCAAGCACGGCTGGTGCCCGGGCTGCGTGGGCACGGGTCTGCAGCTGACGCGCGAGCAACGGCGCGCGCTCGACGACTCGGTGCGCGACGACGACGCGCGCGGGCGCGAGCAGAGCTTTCCGTCCGAGGAGCCCGAGGTCGAGGGTCTGGTCGACGAGCCCTGCCCCGAGTGCGCGGGCGCGCGCCTGAACCCGCAGGCGCGGGCGGTGCGCTTCCAGGGCCGGCCGATCGCCGACATCGCGCGCATGAGCGTGCGCGAGGCGGCCGAATGGGTCGCCGCGCTGGCCGCCGAGGGACGGCTGAGCGTGCGCGAGACCGGCATCGCGCGCGACGTCATCGCCGAGATCCGCAGCAGGCTCGACTTCCTGCAGCAGGTCGGCCTGGGCTACCTGACGCTGGACCGCGCCGCACCCACGCTGTCGGGCGGCGAGGCGCAGCGCATCCGCCTGGCGGCGCAGCTCGGCAGCAACCTGCAGGGCGTGTGCTACGTGCTGGACGAGCCCACGATCGGTCTGCACCCGCGCGACAACGGCATCCTGCTGGGCGCGCTGCAGCGCCTGGGCGCCCAGGGCAACACCCTGGTCGTCGTCGAGCACGACGAGGACACCATCCGCCGCGCCGACCACCTGATCGACATCGGCCCCGGCGCCGGCAAGCGCGGCGGCCGGCTCGTCGCCCAGGGCACGGTCGAGGACCTGGCGCGAAACCCCGACTCGCTCACCGGCCGGCTGCTCGCCGCGCCGCTGCGCCACCCCTTGCGGGCGCGGCGCGGCATCGACCCCACCGCGCCCGCGCTCGTGCTGCGCGGCGCGCGCCTGCACAACCTGCAGGGCGTGGACGTACGCGTGCCGCTGGGCCGGCTGGTCGCGGTGACCGGCGTCTCGGGCTCGGGCAAGAGCACGCTCGCGCGCGACGTGCTGCTGGCCAACGTGCAGGCGGCGGTGGCGCAGCGCGCCACCAAGGCCGGACGCGACGCCTGGGCGGCGGGGCAGGGCCCGGCCTGGGCCGGCTGCGCCGGGCTCGAGGGCGTGGAGACGATCGAGCGCGTGCTCGAGGTCGACCAGACGCCCATCGGCAAGACGCCACGCTCCTGCCCGGCCACCTACATCGGCTTCTGGGACACGATCCGCAAGCTCTTCACCGAAACGCTCGAGGCCCGCGCCCGCGGCTATGGCGCGGCGCGCTTCTCCTTCAACACCGGCGACGGGCGCTGCCCCGCCTGCGAAGGGCAGGGCCTGCGCACGATCGAGATGAGCTTCCTGCCCGACGTCAAGGTGCCCTGCGACGTCTGCCACGGCCAGCGCTTCAACGCCGAGACCTTGGCCGTCACCTGGCGCGGACGCAGCATCGGCGACGTGCTGCGCATGGAGGTGGACGAGGCGGTGGAGTTCTTCGCCTCCATGCCCTCGGTCGCGCACCCGCTGCAGCTGCTCAAGGACGTCGGTCTGGGCTACCTGACACTCGGCCAGCCCAGCCCGACCCTGTCGGGCGGCGAGGCCCAGCGCATCAAGCTCGTGACCGAGCTCGCCAAGGTGCGCGACGACGCGACCCGGCGCGTGCCGCACACGCTGTACGTGCTGGACGAGCCCACCGTGGGCCTGCACATGGCCGACGTGGAGAAGCTGATCCGGGTGCTGCACCGCCTGGTCGACGGCGGCCACAGCGTGGTCGTGATCGAGCACGACCTCGACGTCGTCGCCGAAGCCGACTGGGTGCTCGACCTCGGCCCCGAGGGCGGCACCGAAGGCGGCCGCGTGGTCTGCGCCGGCGCACCCGAGCAGGTGGTGGCTGCGGGCACGCACACAGGCCGGGCGTTGGCACCGGTGCTGGCTCGCGCAGCCTGAATCGGCGCGGCCGGTCGTGTGGCGCCGCAGATTGACCGCGGCAGCCGACGCTGTGTCGCCGATGCGGTGCCATCAGCGGGGGCAGTGCCGCCCGCCTGCGCGGCCGGTCAGCGGATCAGCGACAACATCCGCACCCCGGGCTGCAGCATCACTTCACTCACGACGCCGCGCACCGTGACCTCGCAGCCCGTGCTGCAGCGCGTCAGGATGTATTGCCGGTCGTCGCGCGGCAGGCTTTCGGTGTCGGCGAAAACCGGATTGGTGTCGAAGGGCTGTCGCGGGTCGGTCAGCATCGCCATGCCGCCCATCAGCATCAGCTTGGCCCGCACGGAAACGCGCTGGCCGCCCATGCTGGCGATGTCGAGCTTGAGGTCGGTGATCGAGAGGTTGCGG
>CAIRBF010000266.1 GCA_903876715.1 uncultured beta proteobacterium | reverse complement strand
GTCGTGCATCGACACCGGCCATGCGGCCGGCGCAGCGGCCGACAACGTCGGCGGCTTGGAGCCGGTGGAGTTCCTGGCGGTGGTGGGCGCGCTGTCCGCGCGGCTGCGCTGGCAGGGCGCCGCGATCGTGAACCTCGCCCCCGAACGGGACCCGCGCGGCCACTCCGAGCGCCTGGCCGCCCGCGCGCTGCTGACGCTGCTCGCGCCGCCGGGCCAGGGCCCCGAGGAATGAGCGCCCCGCCTGCGATTGACGGGGCCGCGCCGGCGCTGCGCGCGCCCGCCAGCTTCCTCGGCCTGCCGACGGGCGACCTCGAGGATCTCCGCCCAGGCGACATCGCCCTGGTCGGCCTGTTCCTCGACCACGGCGACAACCGCGGCTTTGGCGCGCGGTTCGCAGCACGGCAGATCCGCTACGCCAGCCGCCCGGCCTTCGGCATGGGAGCGCGTGCTCCTGAGGTCACGGGCAGGCATCGCGGGCGCCTGCTCGACCTTGGCGACCTGAACGTCTTTCCGCTCGAGCCACCGCGCCAGCGTGAGGCGCTGCTGCGGCAGTTCACGGCCCTGCTGAGCAGCGGCGCGCGCTTCGTTGTCGTCGGCGGGTCCGCCGACCTGGACGGGATCGCGATCGAAGCCGCACGCCATGCCGACGGGGCCCGGGATCTGCGACCGCTGACGCTGCCCGGCGCCGGTGCGGCCGACGCTCGAGCGACTGCGCAAGCCGATCTCTTCGTCACGGTCGACCTCGCGCCCGCGCTTGATCCGGCCGCCGGTCGGGGCGCGAGATCGCGCCTGATCGAGGCCGTCGGTGCCCTGCCCGCGTGCCGGGTGCGTGCGGCCCACCTGACCGGACTCGCCGCCGAACTCGACGTCTCGGCACGCGCCGAGACGGCGTTCGCATCCCGGGTGCTGGAGGCGCTGGCCGGGCTGCTGTGGCGCGCGGAGGCACCGTGCCGCTGAGGACCGCGCCGCTGCCGCGGATGGCCGGACGGTTGTCGTTCATGCGCGCACCGGTCGTCACGCTGGCCGACCTGCGCCCGGGCATGGTCGCGGCGCTGGGCGTGCCACTTGACAGCCGGCGCGGCAGCGCACGGCAGACGCGCTTCGGCCCGACGGCGCTGCGCGAGACCTCGGCCTACTTCGGCTCGCACTTCAGCGCCAACATGCAGGCGGCCATGGACATCGACCGGCGGCGCGTCCTGGAAGGCGGCCTGATGTCAGGCGGTCTGGTGGACCTGGGCGACCTGTGCCTCGAGGGACTGGACCGCGGCGCGGCCGACGACGCCATCGGCACCGCCGCGTCGGCCATCGCCGCGCGCGGCGCCCTGCCGCTGCTGCTGGGCGGCGACCTCGACATCGTGCCGCCAGCGCTGGATGGGCTGGCACGCGGACAGCCGGCAGGACCCGCGCTGGTGCAGTTGGGCGGGCCGTCCCCGAGCGCGCCGCCCGGCACGCCTGCGCTGTGGCTGGGCGCCGGCGCCCCGCAAGCCCTGACCGATCCAGGCCCGGCGGCGGGACCAGCCGAATCAGCGGGCGCAGCGCCACGCCGGACCAGGCAGCACCTGGGGGTCGACGATGCACTCGACGAGCGGCTGGCCGCAGCCACGCGCGGCCGGCGCAGCTTCGTCGTGCTGGACCTGTCGGTGCTGGCCGCGCACTGGCACGGCATGCACGAGCACGCACCCTTCGACGCCCTCGGCCTGCGCGAGCTGCGGCCGGTGATCGCGTCGCTCGGACACCTGCCGCTGGCCGGATTCGCGGTCACCGGGCTCGAGGCGACGCGCAGCGGCCTGTCCACCGTCAAGACCGGTCAGCGCCTGATCCTCACCGCGCTGCTCGACTTGCTGTACCGCTGCCTGCCCGCCCAGCGGGCGGCAGGCTGAGAGGCTGAGCCCGCCACCGTCGAGATGACCATGCACGCGCCGATCTTGTTCTCCACGCCGCTGTCGAGCTTCTTCGGCGCCCCTCGCGCTGCGGTGGAAGCCGTGCAGGCGGGCATGCTGGCCTTCGTCGGCATGCCCTCGGACGCCACACACTCCAGCCGCATCGGCGCCCGGTTCGGCCCGCGGGCGCTGCGGCACGAGACCTCGCGCCTGGCCAGCGCCTGGCTCGCGGCGTCACCGCAAGGCGTGTACGACACCCGCAGCCAGAACTGCTTGCGGCTGCGGCCGGCGGGCACGCGCGTGGACGTGGGTGATGCCCGCATCGACCCGCTGGACGTCGCCGCCACGACGCGCGCGATCGCCGACCTCACGGCCGCCATCGCCGAGCGCGGGGGCCTGCCGGTGGCGGTCGGGGGCGACCACTACAACGGCTATCCGGCCGCACTCGGGGTGTCGCAGGCGCTCGCGCGGCGCGATCCGGCCGCGCGCATCGGCTTCATCCAGGTCGACGGCCACCTCGACTTCGGCCACCGGCTTGCGGCCTGGGGCACGCACAACCACGCCACCAACGCGCGCCGCGTGTCCGAGCTGCCGAACATCGACGTGTCGCGCATGGTGTGGATCGGCATCGCCGGCTGGGTCGACGGCAAGGACGTCGAGGAGATCGAGTCGGCCGGCGGGCTCATCTTCTCGGCCGCCGACGTGCACCGGCTCGGCGCGGCGGAAGTCGGGCGACGCGCGCTGGCACACGCGCTGGCAGGCTGCGACCACCTCTACCTCAGCCTGGACATCGATGCGCTCGACGCCGGCTTCCTGCCCGGCACAGGCTCGATCGTGCACAGCGAAATCACCCCGCGCCAATACCTGGATCTGATGACGGTGCTGTCGACGGCCCCGCTGTGCGGCGTGGACCTGGTCGAGGTCTCCCCGCCGCTCGATCCGAGCGGCCGCTCCGAGCGCATCGCGGCGCGGCTGCTGGCCGAAGTGCTGCGTGGGCGCCTGTTCGAGCGCGTGCCGGACTGAGACAATCCCCTCCGGCCGCAGCCTTGCGACCCCGCCGACCCACACAGCGCCGAGGTTCCGCTTGGACATGACACTGACGAGCAATGGCAGCCCCGGCGACGACGCCGCCGCCGAGCCCGCTGACGAGCGCGTCGGCGTGACCGCACTCGAGCGCGGCCTGGCCATCCTGGACGTGCTCGGCCACGGGGGCGGCGGCCTGGCGCTGAAGGACCTGTCGGCCCGCGTGGGGCTGTCCAAGGCGACCGTGCTGCGACTGTCAGTCTCGCTCGAGCGCTTCGGGCACCTGCAGCGCGACGCCTCGGGCCATTTCCATCTCGGCCCGGCCCTGTGGCGCCTGGGCAATGTGTTCCGCCAGAACCTCGACCTCGAGCAGCACGTGCGGCCGGTGCTCGAGGCGCTGGTGTCCCTGACCCAGGAAAGCGCCTCGTTCTGGGTCCCGCACGGCGGCGAGCGCATGTGCCTGTACCGTGTCAACTCGCCGCGCACGGCGCGCAGTCATGTCGAGGAAGGCGAGCACTCGCCCATCGGGAAGGGCGCGGGCGGGCACATCGTGGCCTACCACCTCGGCCGCGCCACGCCGCAGGCCGGTGAGATCGAGCGCGAGGGTGTCACCGCCACCCTGGGCGACCGCGACCCCGACGTGGCGAGTGTCGCCGCGGCGGTGCTCGGACCGAACCGCGAGTTCCTCGGCGCGCTGGTGCTCGCCGGCATCCTCAACCGTTTCGAGCCGCACGTGCCGGACTACAAGTCCATCGTCAAGCAGGCGGCGCAGTCGCTGTCGCGGCAGATTGGCGGCGCCCAGCCCGCGGGCGAGGGCACGCGTCCCTAGCGTTCCCCCGTCTCGGCCCGCGCCGGGCGGGTGCGGCCCGGGGCGCGCGATGACCTGCGGCTGCCGATCGGCAAATCTGTGCGGTGCAAAATTCACCATCACGGCTTTCGGACCGCATCATCGGGACCGCTGATGAAGACCCCCGCCCCCGCGCGCGACCCCGACCAGGCCACCGACCGCGCCGGGCGCCGCTACCACCATGGCGACCTGGCCGCCGCCTTGCTCACCGCAGGCGAGGCGGAACTGGTCGAGAAGGGGATCGAGGGCTTCTCGCTGCGCGGCGTGGCCAAGCGCGCGGGCGTGAGCCACGCGGCGCCGGCGCACCACTTCGGCGACGCCAACGGCCTGTTGAACGCGATCGCGGCGCGCGGCTTCGAGCGCTTCGTCGCCCGGCAGCAGGACTTCCGCCGCCGCGCCGAGCCCTCCCCCCGGGCGCAGATGACGGCCTCGGGCCAGGGTTACATCGACTTCGCGCTGGAATACCCGGCCTTGTTCCGGCTGATGTTCGGCTCCGACCGCACGGACTTCGGCCGCGCGCCGCTGAAGTCCGCCGCCGAGGCGGCCTTCGACGACCTCGCGCGCCACGTGGCTGCCGTGACCGGCCGCGCGTCCTGCGCACCGTCGGATCCCGCCGCGCTGACCGACGTCGCGGCCGCCTGGGCCGTGGCGCACGGCCTGGCCGACCTGCTGGTGGCGGGGCGGCTGCGGCCGCTGCTGGAACTGCCGCAAGCCGTTCGGGAAGGCGTCATCGCCAGCATCCTCGACCGCGCGCTGCCCGCGCCCGCCCCGACCCCATGAGCCTGCCCCCGCTCGAGACCTTCCTGGCCCAGGTGGCCGCACGCGACCCGCACCAGCCCGAGTTCCTGCAGGCCGTGCGCGAGGTCATGGCCAGCCTGTGGCCCTTCATCGCACAGAACCCGGGCCACGCCGACCACGCGCTGCTGGAACGTCTGGTCGAGCCCGACCGCATGATCCAGTTCCGCGTCACCTGGGTGGACGATCAAGGCCGCACCCACGTCAACCGGGCCTGGCGCGTCCAGCACAACGCCGCCCTCGGCCCCTACAAGGGCGGCATGCGCTTCCACCCCTCGGTGAACCTGTCGGTGCTGAAGTTCCTCGCCTTCGAGCAGACGCTGAAGAACGCGCTGACGACGCTGCCGCTGGGCGGGGGCAAGGGCGGCTCGGACTTCGACCCCAGGGGCCGCAGCGAGGGCGAGGTGATGCGCTTTTGCCAGGCGCTGATGCTGGAGCTGCACCGCCACCTCGGCCCGGACACCGACGTGCCGGCGGGCGACATCGGCGTGGGCGCGCGCGAGGTCGGCTTCATGGCCGGCATGATGAAGAAGCTCGCCAACCACGCCGGCTGCGTCTTCACCGGCAAGGGCCCAGGCTGGGGCGGCAGCCTGATGCGGCCCGAAGCCACCGGCTACGGACTGGTGTACTTCGTCCAGGAGATGCTGCGCCGCGAGCGCCTGGGCTTCGAGGGCCTGCGCGTGTCGATCTCCGGGGCGGGCAACGTCGCCCAGCACGCGGCGCGCAAGTCGCTCGCCCTCGGCGCCCGGGTGATCACGCTGTCGGACTCCGAGGGCACGCTCGTCCACCCCGAGGGGCTTTCCGAGCGCCAGTTGACGGCGGTCATGGCATGGAAGAACGAGCACCGCGGGCGCCTGTCGGCCTTCGCCGCCGAGCACGGCCTGCGCTTCGACGCCGGCCGCCGGCCCTGGCACGTGCCCACCGACATCGCCCTGCCGTGCGCGACCCAGAACGAGCTCGACGAGGCCGACGCGAGAAGCCTGGTGGCCCAGGGCGTGCGCTGCGTGGCCGAGGGCGCCAACATGCCGGCCACCCTGGAGGCCGTCACGGTCTTCGTCCAGGCGGGCACGCTGTACGCGCCCGGCAAGGCCAGCAACGCCGGCGGCGTGGCGACCTCGGGTCTGGAGATGAGCCAGAACGCGCAGCGCCTGTCGTGGAGCGCCGACGAGGTCGACGCCCGCCTGCGCGGCATCATGGTCGACATCCACGGGCACTGCGTGCGCCATGGCCGGCGCGCCGACGGCTGCGTCGACTACCTGGCCGGCGCCAACATCGCGGGCTTCGTGAAGGTGGCCCAGGCGATGCGGGATCAGGGCGTCTTCTGACCGTCCGGGACTGCGGCCGGGATCTCCACCTCCACCGTCGTCCCCCCGCCCGCGCGGCTACGCAGCCGCAGCGTGCCGCCGACAGCGCGCACACGCTCCCGCATGCCCGCCAGCCCGAAGGCGTCGGAATGCGGGGTGCGACCCTTGGGCAGACCCACGCCGTCGTCGGACACCGCCAGCTTCAGCGCGCCGCGCGAACTGCGGGCCAGGAAGATGCACACCGTGCGCGCGGCAGCGTGCTTGACGACGTTGGTCAGGGCCTCCTGCGTCACGCGGTACAGCGGAGTGGCCAGCGCCGCGAGGCGAGGCTCGTCGACGGGTCCCAGGCCCTGGACGTCGACCGTGCAGGCAGGTCCACCGGCGCCGGAGAACTGCGCCGCCAGGCTCTCGAGCGCCGCGACGAGCCCCAGTTCCTCCAGCGCCTGCGGGCGCAGGTCGCGGATGATGCGGCGGGTCGAGGTCAGGGCGTGGCGCGCCAGGGCCTCGATGTGTCCGATCGCCTCATGCACGGGCGCGGCCGCTGCAGCGTCGGCGCCGCGGGCGGTGCCCACCTCGAGCAGCACGGCGGCCAGTGTCTGCTGCAGGTCGTCATGGAGCTCGCGCGCGATGCGCAGCCGTTCCTGCTCGCGCGCCCGGTCCTGGGCCGCAACGAGGCGCTGCAGCTCGACGTGGGCGGTCTCGAGCTCGGCATGCAGGCGCTTGAGTTCCCCGATGTCGCGGGCGCTGACCACGGCCCCCACGATGCGGCCGGCGCTGTCGCGGATCGGCGCGAAGCTGTACAGGCCATGCCAGCGCTCGCCCGTGTCCCGGCGCCGCAGCAGGTACTCCACATTGCTGCCCGACTCTCCGCGCAGAGCGCGCCCCGCAGGGCCGAGCCGCGGCGGCACGGGCCTGCCATCGGGCCGGGCGATCTCGACCCTGCGCCGCCACGCGCCTACGCTCTGCGGGCCACGCAACTTGCCGGGGAAGCGGTGGAAGGCGGCGAAGGCTTCGTTGAACTCCAGGAAGCGGCCCTGCGTGTCGGTGATGAAGACGGCGTCGTTCATGCTCGCCAGCGCGGTCGCGAGCCAGGAGCGGGCCGAACGCAGCGCAGCCTCGGCGCGCACACGCTCGAGGTCCGCGCGCAGGCGCTCGGCCACGTCCTCGAACAGGGCCACCTCGCCCGGCGTCCAGGCGCGGGCGACGCGTGAGTGCACGACCAGGGTCGCGTGCAGTCGGCCCGCCTTGAGCAGCGGCACGCTGACCGTGGCGCCGAGTTGCAACTCGGCATGTGCCGCCCTCTCCGCGGGGCTGAGCGCGGGATCGCGCGCAATGTCCGGCCGCTGGACGGTCCGCCCGGCTCGCAGGGCCTGCAGCAGTTCGGGGCCGTAGTCTTTGTAGCGGTAACGGGCCTCGGTGCCTGACCGACCCGCGGCAGAGTGACGCGTCACCGAGACCGTCCGCCCGTCGCCACCGTCCTCGGCATAGGCCAGGCCGTCGACGCCGGCGAACTCGAAGAGCAGGCGCGCGACCTCGGGGGTGATCTGCGTCGGGTCGTCGAGCCGGCGCAGCCGGTCGTTCAGGCGCACCAGGAAGGCCAGCCGCTCCTCACGCCCGCGCAGCGCCTCCTGCGCCTGCCGGCGCTCGGTGATGTCGCGGGCGATGCACAGCACGCGCACCGGCCGGTGCAGTGCGTCGCGCACAACGCTGCCGCTCAGCGCCGCCCACACGACCGTGCCGTCCTTGCGCAGCAGGCGCTTCTCCAGGTCGCAGGCCGCCGAGCCGTCGAGCAAGGCGTCGAAGACGGTCAGGTCGAGCGGGTCCTCGGGCGGGTGCAGGCAGCCGAAGTCCAGGCCGCGCAGCTCGGACAGCTCGTAGCCGCTCAGGCCGCAGAAGGCCGGGTTGGCGTCGAGCAGGCGCCGCGTCGCGGCGTCGATCTGCACCAGGCCGATAAGGCTGGCATCGAAGGCGGTGGCGAGCAGCGCCTGGCTGTCGGCGGCGTTCGCGGCTGAAGCCTGCGACCGCCCCAACGGCGGAAGAACGGCGGGCTCGGGCAGATGGCCCGCTGGACGATGCGTCGCTTCCATGCCCGTCTCCGGCACGCACTCGCGCGGTCTGCGCGCAGTCGGGCGGACAGCGCCCGCGATGCGCGAGCCCTTCCCGACCCGGCGCCACGCTCGTCGGTTCCGGAAAAGCCAAACCGATTCTGGCCCATGCCGCAGCAGGAGCAAGGCGTGCGAACCCCAGCGCAGCGCGAGCGGGCAGCGACTGTGCCCCAAGGGTGGGCCGCCCTCAGCAGGACGGCGTCGGGGGCGCGCCGCCGGCCGGATCAAGCCGTCCGCGTCGGGCCGCCCTGGCGCGCCAGCTCCAGCACCGCGGCCAGATGGTCGCGCGGCACGACGACGACGCCGTCAGCGTCGGCCAGCATCAGGTCGTCGCACTCCACGCGCACCCCGCCGACGACGACCGGCAGGTTGCAGGCCTCGACGCGCACGCGGCGGCGGCCGTGGCGCGGCTGCATCGCGCGGGCCCAGACCGCGAGCCCGTCCTCGGGCGACACGCCACGACAGGCGCCGTCGACGACCACCCCGGCCGCGCCGCGCGCGCGCGCCCGCGCCGTCAGGCGCTCGTCCCAGACGCAGGTGTCGGTGCGGCCGCGGTGGTCGATGGCCACGACGTAGCCCTCGGGCACGTCCTCCATGTACTCGACGAGGTCGCCTTCCGGCAGGCGCCCGTCGGGCGGGCCGACGGGCATGATCTGCACGGTGAAGACGCGACCGCAGAACCGCGCCATCGCGCCGTGCCGCGCCAGCCCGGCGCACTGGCCCGCGAAGCCCAGGCGGTCCAGGGCGTCGGCCACGGCGGCCACCGTCAGTTCGGCAAAGGCCGCGGCCATGCCGGCCGGCGGGGCGGAGGGTTCCTTCAGCATCGCTAGTCCTTCGTTCTTCTGGGGCGGGAAAGGCCGGTTCGGGCTCACGCGGGGCGGGCGAACAGTTCGTACCAGGCGGCGACGATGTCATCCATGTCGGCCTGCGGCAGCGGGCCCTGCGCCACCGCCGCGAGCGCACCGCGCATGTGGGCGATCTCCGAGAAGCCGGCCACCGTGGTGCACACGCGCGGGTCGGTGATGTTGAAGCGATAGGCGACCGCAGCCATCGCCTCGGTGCCGTCTATGCCCAGGCGCTCGACCAGGCGGGTGGCCAGTTCCACCTCGCGCCGGTAGGCCGCGGCATTGCGCGTGAAGCCGCCGCCGGCGATCGGGTGGCGCGCGTAGGTGCGTGCCGCCGCCGACATCAGCGCGCCGCCGCCCAGCGCACGAAAGCCGGCGATGCCCACGCCGTGCGCGCCCGCCGCGCGCGCGATGCCGCGGTAGTCGGCCGGCCCGTGGATGGGCGCCGGGTCCGGGTCGAGCAGCCCGGAGGGATTGAGCATGTTCAGCCAGACGTTGAGGATCTGCACCGTGGGCTCGCTCACCAGGTCGGCGACGACCTCGGGGTGCGCGTCCTCGCAGGCGATGCCGCCCAGGCGCACCTTGCCGGATGCGATGACGCGGGCCAGGCCGTCCAGCGCGCCGCCTTCGCGCAGGAAGTCGTCGCGCACGAGCGGCGCCCAGGTCGTGCGCTCCCAGACATGGGCGCGCGACGGCGGGTTGTGGATCATCAGGATGTCCAGGTGGTCGGTGCCCAGGCGGCGCAACGACTGCTCGACCGACTCCACGACCTTGCCCGCAAGCCGGTGGCGATCGGCCGGCATGATCTCCACCTTGGTGGTGACCAGCACATCGTGGCGCCGCCCCTTCAGCGCCCGGCCGAGGTTTTCCTCGGCGCGGCCGCGACCGTAGTCGGGGGACGTGTCGAAGTAGTTGATGCCGGCGTCGATGGCCTCGGCCACCGCATTGCGCTGCTCGTGCGCCCCGCCCAGCACCATCAGGCCGGCGTTGTCGCCGGTGCCGAAGCCCAGGATCGAGGCCTCGACGCTGGTGTTGCCGATGCGACGCCGCGCGATCGGTCCTATGGGCGCCTTCACGAGGCCCCCGCCCACTGGACCTCGCCTGGCCGGTAGACCGCGAACCAGGGCTGGTCCAGCGGCACCAGGCCGTCGCGCGCAACCAGGCTCGCGTACGAGATGCCGCGCGCGTACTGCGGATCGGCCGCAGCGCCGCCCCGCGCGGTATCCAGCAGCAGGCGGCGGAAGTGCACGATCGCGAGATCGGCCGCACCCAGGTTCTCCTTCGTGCGGTCGACGATCGGCCCCATGCTCTCCTGCACCACCAGGTCCTGCAGGTTCACGCCCCGCAGGCCCGTGAAGGAGCGGCCCGCCGCCATGGCTTCGCGGTCCTGGCCCCAGTCCGGGCGGCGAGTGACGTGGAGGTAGCCGTCTTCGTCCTTGTCGCGGCCGGGCACCAACCCGGACCAGGCGGTCAGGCCCTCGTGGTCCAGCGGCCCGCCCAGGGAGTAGCGGATGTAGAAGAAGTGGTTGCTGCCCTCGTCCATCGGCACGAAGATCTGCATGTCGCCGAGCACGTCCGAAGACGGGAAGGTGACGTAAGCGGGGAAGGCGAAGGCCGTGGCGCGGATGTAGACCTGCCTGTCGGGCTCCAGCGTGGGCGTGCGGATGGCGCCGTAGATGAAGCCGCAGTCGGTGTCGCGCACCCTGATGCGCGGGTGCCGGTCGGTCGAGGGCCGCACGAACTGCAGCGCCGCGCCCGCGCCGCGCGCCGTGCTCGCCGCGCCTGCCCGGGCGCCGACGATCTCGTCGGAATGCAGGTGCGAGGAGTGGGAGGAGTCGATCGCCCCTTCCAGGGACTGCACCCAGTTCGAGGCGCAGTAGGCGTCGACGATGACCACCTGCTGCGGCGGCAGGTGCAGCCACTTGAAGTCGGGGAAGGGCGCGCGCTGCGACTCGTCGGCGCAGATGTTCATCCAGACCAGGCCGCCGGCTTCGCGCACCGCCGGCGCCTCGATGTGCGCCTGCTGGCGCCCGCCGGTCTCGCGCTCGTTCGGGGCTTCGACGACCCGCCCCTGGCGGTTCATCAGCCAGCCGTGGTAGATGCAGCGCAGGCCGCCGTCCTCGACCCGCGCCAGCGTCAGCGAGGCCTGCCGGTGGGGGCACATCTCGTCCAACGCGATCAGCTCGGCGCCGGCGCGCGCGAGCACGAAGCTGCGCCCGAGCAGGCGCACCTTGCGCGTGCGGCGGTCCTGCACTTCCGACCCCCGGCAGATCGGGTACCAGTAGCGCGCCAGGGGCTCGTGCAGGGGGGTCCCGGGGCTGACCCCGGTCAGCATCCGGTTCTCTTCGTGCGTGATCATCGGTCCTGTCTCTCCATCCAAGCGGCGGCCGCGCGGGCAGCCGTCACACCTGCTGCGGGCTCCACCCGCGCTTCAATCGGCCTTCGCGCCCGTGGCGCGGATCACCGTGCCCCAGCGCTGGCGCTCCTCGGCCAGGAAGCGGGCCATGTCCGCCGGCGTGCCGCCGGCCGGGATCATCGACAGGCCGTTCAGGCGCTTGACGACGTCGGGCTGCTGCAGGACCTCGTTGATCAGGCCCGCCCATCGGTTCGCGACCGCCGCCGGCGTCCCCGGCGGGGCGACCATGCCCTGCCAGACCATGGCCTGGAAGCCGGGCAGCGCCTCGATGATGGCCGGGACGTCGGGGAAGTCGGGGTGGCGTCGCGCGCCGCCGGTGCCCAGCAGGCGCAGCTTGCCGGCACGCACGTGCTCGCCGGCGGTGGCGAGCTCGCCGAACAGCACCTCGACCTGGCCCGACAGCAGATCCGCCAGCGCCGGCGCCGTGCCCTTGTAGGGGATGTGCACCATGCGGGTGCCGGCCATCGAGTTGAACAGCTCGGCGGTGAGGTGCGCGGCGTTGCCGATGCCTTGCGAGGCGTAGTTCAGCTTGCCCGGATTGGCGCGCGCGTAGGCGATGAATTCCTGCAGCGTGCGCGCCGGCACCTTGGGGTGCACGAGCAGCACGCTGTAGCCGGTGGCCATCACGGCCACCGGGGCCAGCACATCGGGGTCGAAGGCGAGCTTGCTGTACAGCGCCTTGTTGGCCACCAGCGGCGGCTGGGCCGTGAACAGCAGGGTGTGGCCGTCCGGTTCGGCGCGGGCCACGAACTCGGTGCCGACGTTGCCACCCGAGCCAGCGCGGTTCTCGACGATCACCGTCTGGCCGAGCCGGGACTGCGCCCGCTCGGCGAGCAGCCGGGCCAGGAAGTCGGCGCCGCCGCCGGGCGGGTAGGGCACCACCACGCGCACCGGCTTGCTCGGGTAGTTGTCCTGGGCCGCCGCCGGGCCGGCCACCACGCCGGCCGCCAGGGCCGCGATGCCGAGCAGGCGCCCCAAGCGCGCCGCCCAGCCTGCCTTGTTCGTCGTCTGCATGTCTCGTCTCCTCAGTTGTCGAAGGTCCCGCCCCTGCCGAGGCTTGCATCACTGTGTCGTCGAATGCCCGGCCGGCGCGCTCACCGCGCCCCGGGCGGCTGCCAGATCGCGAAGCCGGCGCCGACCCCGGTGCCGGCCGGCGTGCGGTACAGCGGCTGATAGGCCGACCAGGTCAGCTCCAGGCTCTCCAGCGCCCCGGCCGCGAGCACCCAGTTCAGGATCTCGGAGGAGCCGCTGTTCAAGGCGCCTCGGGGCAGGCTGCCCAGCCAGTGGGCGTCTCGCGTCTGCATCGCCTGCAGCAGCCCCCGGTCCAGCGTCTCGTCGACCACGAAATGGCTCAGCCCCCCGGAGGCGATGACGGCCACGCGCTGCGGGCCGGCGCTGCCGGCCACCACCTCGGCCAGCGCCCGGCCGATGCGGTGGCAGCGTGCGGCGCTGGGCACGTTGGGCGGGAAATAGGTGTTCAGCAGCACGGGCACGACCGGGATCGCGCGGCCGCGGAACAGGCGCTTGACGATGAAGCCGAACGCATGACCGAAGGCCGCGCGGCGCGGGTCGGGCACGAGTGCGAGGCTCGTCACGTCGACCTCGCGGTCAATCAGGCCGTGGATGATCTCGAGCGCGAACTCCGGCGCCGCGGTCACGGCGTGGGCATCGTCCATCAAGTAGTCGTGGCCGACCCGGCGCAACCACGACGGCGTGCCTTCACGCCCGTACTTGTCCAGCATCACCATCGTGTCGCCGTGGAACACCGAGACGGCCGGCTGCACCGCGGCGCCGAACAGTTCGGCCTGGTCGTCGCCGACGATGATCGCGACGTCGGGCTCGGCGGCCTGCAAGGCGTCGGCCAGCGTCTCGATGGCCGCATCACAGGCCTGCTTCTTGCGGTCCAGCACTTCCAGGGAGATGACGTCCTCATGCCGCGGGCCGACCTCGGCCAGCAACTGCTCGTAGTTCACCAGGCGGCCGTCTGAGAGGTTGAGCGCCGGATTGGCACGGTCCACCGCCGCGCGGTGCGCCCAGTCGGCCGCCGACAAGGCCAGCAGGGGCGTGTGTGAACTGGCCAGACCCAAAACGATGCGTGCCACGACTGCTCGTCTCCGTTGCGGCCACCTCTTGCGTGGCCTGTCTGTCGTCCGTCGTTTTATATCGGACTTAGACATCAAAGTCTAGAGATCCACACCGGCAGCAAGCCCTTGCCACGGTGGGATGCTTGCAGTTTTGATCAAAGATCAAATAGACTTCAACGGGTCTGTTTCCACCGGTCTTCGCCATGCACCCACTGGCCATCCGCTCGATCCGCCGCCACCTCGTGCGCGTGCCGGCGCGCACCCCCATCGTCTGGGGGTCGGGCGTGCGCACCGGCGTCACCCGCCTGCTGGTCGAGCTGGTCACCGAGGACGGGATCCACGGCTGGGGCGAAACCATCTGCCTGCTCGACGCGATCCCGGCGGTGCTGGACCACGTCGTCGCGCCCATCGCGCTGCGCCACCGGGTCGACGAGGCCGAGGCCCTGTACCGCCATGTGCTCGGCGCCGGCTACTACCACCACAAGCGCGCCGCGGTGATGGCCGCCTGCGCCGTCGAGATGGCGATGTGGGACGCCCTGGGCAAGGCCTGCGGCCAGCCGCTGTGCCGCCTGTGGGGCGGGCGCTGGCGCGACCGCGTCGAGCTCGCCGCCTACCTGCTGCAGAGTGACCCGACCGTCGTCGCTGCCGACGCGAGGAACTACCTCGAGATGGGCTACCGGACCTTCAAGTTGAAGATCGGCTACGACGAGGAAACCGATGTGGAGCTCACGCGCATCGTGCGCGACGTCATCGGCCCGCAGCGGCCGCTGCGGCTGGACGTCAACGGCGCCTGGACGCCAGGCACGGCGCGGCGCCAGTTGCACCGCCTGCTGCCCTACGACCCGGTCTACGTGGAGCAGCCGCTGGAGCTCGACGACCTCGCCGGCCACGTGCTGCTGCGCTCGTCTCAGAGCATTCCGATCGCGCTCGACGAGAGCGCCTACACGCTGCAGGACGTGGGCAACATCGTGCGTGCCGGCGCGGCCGACGTGATCCTGCTCGACCCGCACGAGGCCGGCGGCCTGTGGCAGACCGTCAAGGCCGCCGCCGTGGCCGAGTCGGTGGGCATCCCCGTCACCTTGCACAGCGGCGGCGAGCTCGCCCTGTCGCAGGCGGCCTACCTCCACCTGGCCGCCAGCATCCCGAACATGGCCCTGGCCATCGACAACGAACTGCAGCACCTGGGCGGCGACATCGCCCGCGAGCCCTTCGTCGTCGACCGCGGCGCCTTGCAGGTACCCGATCGCCCGGGGCTCGGGGTCGCCGTCGACCCCGCCCTGGTGCAGCAGTACGAGGTGAGCGAGATCTCGGGCGCCTACCTCGACCCTCGACGCCCGGGCTGGTTCCCCCTGAAGCCCGCGTACTGAAGCGCGGGCAGCCCCCGCAGCACGACAAGACCGAAGCAAGGAGACTCCTGCGATGCAAAGCACCCGACGCACCCTTCTCGCCGCGACGGCCGCCGCCGCGCTCGGCGCCGCCACGGGCGCCCAGGCCCAGGCACCGGCCTACCCCAGCAAACCCGTGCGCATCATGGTGCCCTACCCGCCTGGCGGCGCCTCCGACGTGACGGCGCGCATCCTGGCCGACAAGCTGTCGCGGCGCTGGGGCGGCAAGCCGGTCTTCGTCGAGAACAAGGCTGGCGCCAACGGCGTCGTCGGCACCGAGACCGTCGCCCGCGCCGAGCCCGACGGCCACACCCTCGGGCTGGTGGCGAGCTCGCACGTGACGAACCACGCGCTGATGAAGAAGGTCCCGTACGAGATGTCCGACATGGTGCCGGTGACGATCACGGCGCAGGTCCAGCTCGGCCTGGTCGTGAACCCGTCGCTGCCGGTGCGCAACGTGCAGGAGCTGATCGCCTACGCGAAGGCGAACCCGGGCAAGCTCTCGGTCGCCACCTCCGGCCGCGGCAGCAACCCGCAGCTGTGGGCGCTGGCCTTCCAGCAGATGACCGGCACGCAGATGGTGGACGTGCCCTACAAGGGCAGCTCGGCGGCCCACCCCGACCTGTTGTCTGGGCAGACGCAGGTCATGTTCGACGCGGTTGCCGCGGTGATGCCGCACGTCAAGGCCGGCAAGCTGCGCCTGCTGGCCGTGGGCGGCGCCCGGCGCTCGCCCTTCCTGCCCGACGTGCCGACCATGCAGGAAGCCGGCGTGCCTGGCTATGTCAACGCATCCTGGGGCGCCGTCATCGCGCCGGCACGCACGCCCCGGGCCCTGGTCGAGCGGCTGAACGCCGACATCGTCGCCATCCTGAACGAGCCGGACACGAAGGAACGCATGGCCGTGCTTTCTGCGGAGGTCACGGCCAGCTCGGCCGAAGACGCGGCCGCCTACATGCGCAGCGAGGAACTCCGGCTGACCAAGCTGATCCGCGATGTCGGCATCCCACCCGAATAACAAGCGGTCGAGCGGCCGCCTCGGGCTGGCGGCGACCACGGCCACGCGGGTCGCCGCGGACCTGCGCCGGCGCATCCTCGCCGGCGAACTCCAGCCCGGCCAGCGCCTGAAGCTCGACGAGCTGGCCGCCCTGTGCGGGGTCAGCCACATGCCGGTGCGCGAGGCCCTGCACGAGCTCGAAGGGGAGGGCGTGCTCGAGGTGCTGCCGCACCGCGGCGCGACGATTCGCGGCGTCGACGAGCGCTTCGTGCGCAACTTCTACGACGTGCGCGCGGCGATCGAGGGCATCCTGACCCGGCGTTGCGCCGAGCGCATGGACGCGACGGGGCTGGCCGCCCTGCGCTCGGCGGCGCACGCGTTCGAGGCCGCGGCCGCGAGCGACCGACTCGAGGAGCTGATCGCCGCGAACCGGCGTTTCCACGACACCCTCAACACCGGCGCCGACAACCCCGAGGCGCTGCGCATGCTGGCCCAGGGCCGGCTGCTGGCCGAGGCCTTGCGGCAGCGTTTCGGCTACGGACCGCTGCGTACCGGCGTGGTCGTCGACGAACACGCCCAGATCGTGAGCGCCATCGCCGCGCGCGATGCGGCGCGCGCGGCCGCCCTCGCGCAGCAGCACGCGCTCACGGCCGGCGACGACCTGCTGGCGCGCATGCGCTCGCCTTGAGCCGAGGCGCATGCCGTCTGATCGAGGTCTTCGGCCCGGCCGGCACCCCAGTCCGCCGGTCCATGAACCTTCGGCGCCCTCAGGGCGCCAGGTCGAACACCAGCACCTCGGCCTGTCGACCGTCGCAAAGGTGCAGTGCTGACTCGCCCTCGATCTTCAACGCGTCGCCCGCCCGCAGCGCCTGGCCATTGACGGCCAGTTCGCCGCGCACCAGGTGCACGTAGGCCTTGCGCGCGGAGTCAAGCGCGAGCGTGGCCTGCTCCGCGCCATCGAACAAGCCGGCATGCAGCGTGGCGTCGGCGTGGATACGCACCGCGTGGGCGCCGCCCTCGGGCGAGGCCACCAACGCCAGGCGGCCGCGCTTGGCCTGCGGCGGGACGGTCTTCTGTTCGTAGCCCGGCTCGATGCCGTCCTGGCTCGGGTGGATCCAGATCTGCAGGAAGTGCGTCGTGCGGTCGCGCGCGTGGTTGAACTCGCTGTGGCGCACGCCGGTGCCGGCGGACATGCGCTGCACGTCGCCGGGCGGGATGGTCTCGACGTGGCCCAGGCTGTCGCGGTGCGCGAGCTCGCCCTCGAGCACGTAGCTGATGATCTCCATGTCGCGATGGCCGTGCGTGGCGAAGCCGCCGCCGGGCGCGACCCGGTCCTCGTTGATGACGAGCAGGTTGCCCCAGCCGGTGTGCTCGGGGTCGAAGTAGCCTGCAAACGAGAAGCTGTGGGCCGACTGCAGCCAGCCGTGGTCGGCGTGGCCTCGGTCCTCGGAACGTCTCAGGGTCATCATGGCGGGACTCCAGGTCGGAAACGATGCGCCCATTCTTCGCACCGCGCCGGCCCGCAGCGTCGCCCGCGCTCGGCCGCGATGTTCGAGAACTTCGAAGGCTCCGCGCACCGGAACCAGGTGGCGCGCGGCGAAAGCCCTGCTCCGCTCTCCACTGGCGGGGGTTTGGGCAGGGGGCTGAATACCCAGCGCCCTCGGCGTGGTTCCTGGGGCGGGATGGAAGACCTGCGGCCTGTGCGGCCCGAGAACATCCGACGGCAATCTCCTCAGTACTCCGACACCCACGCCCGCGAGGCACGCGCCAGGAACCGGGGCATGACGTCGGGCTCGGCCAGGACGTCGCGCCACCATTTCAGCGCCTTGCCTGGCTGTCCGGTGCGCCAGGCCAACAGCACCTGGTCGTCGGGCTTGGGCTCCTCCACGGGCAGGGTCACGAGCAGGCCACGCTCCAGGGCCGAGTGCGCGAACAGCCGGGGCAGGAAGCCCACGCCCAGGCCTGCGGCCTGCAGCGCGTACTTGGTGCGCATGTCAGGCACCGCCAGCACCTGCTGCCCCGGCAGCAGGCCCACGGTACGCGGCGGCAGGCGGCGCGCGGAGTCCGAGACGACGATGGTGCGGTGCCGGCGCAGTTCCTCGCTGGGCACCGTGCCGGACCAGGCGGCCAGCGGGTGCTGTGGCGCGACGCAGAAACAGAACTCGATGCCGGCGAGCGCCCGCGTGCGCAGGCCACTGCCCGCAGGGCCCTGCCCCACGGCCAGCGCCAGGTCGGCGCGGCCGTCGAGCAGGGCCTCCCAGGCACCGGTGAGAGCCTCGCTCATCAGCTTGACGCGCGTGGCCGGGGCGTCGGCCGCGAAGCGCTCGAGCAGGGCGCCGAACATCATCGGCGGGATCAACGAGTCCACGGCGATGCGGATCTCGTTCTCCCAACCATCGGCCACGCGCCTGACGCGGCACGCCAGCTCATCGGCCGCCTGCAGCAGCACACGCCCTTCCTCCAGGAGCTCGCGCCCTGCGGGCGTGAGCTCGACCCGCGGGCCGCGCCGGTGGAACAGCGCCACCTCCAGGTCGGCCTCGAGCCGGGCCACGGCATAGGAGACGGTGGAGGTGACCTTGCCCAGCCGCACGCCCGCGGCTGAAAAAGACCCCGAGCGGGCGATCGCATCGAGCAGTTCGATGCCTTCGAGCGTGAGTCGGCGCATGGCGAGCGGTGAGTGGTCGGGAGTCAGGGCGAAGGACGAAGGGCGAAGGGCGAAGCAAGCGCAGTGGCGGGGCCGCAAGTCCTTCGATGAAGTCGAACGCCAGGCGGGGAAGTATCGGAAATCACGGGCCCGTGGCTCGCCGAACATCCCTGTTGTCGTTCAACCCTGCAGGAACTCTCTCATGTCCAAGGTCCTCGTCCTCTACTACTCCACCTACGGCCACCTCGAGACCATGGCGCAGGCGGTCGCCGAAGGCGCGCGCAGCGCCGGGGCCCATGTCGACGTCAAGCGCGTGCCCGAGACCGTGCCCGAGGACGTCGCCCGTGCCGCGTACTTCAAGCTCGACCAGGCGGCACCCGTGGCCAGCGTGGCCGAGCTCGCCGACTACGACGCCATCATCGTCGGTGCGCCCACGCGCTTCGGGCGCATGCCGGCGCAGATGACCGCCTTCCTGGACCAGGCCGGCGGCCTGTGGGCGCGCGGCGCGCTCAACGGCAAGGTCGGCGCGGCCTTCACGGCCACCGCCTCCCAGCACGGCGGCCAGGAGGTCACGCTGTTCTCCATCATCACCAACCTGCTGCACTTCGGCATGACCATCGTCGGCCTGCCCTACAGCCACCAGGGCCAGATGGCCCTGGACCAGATCGTCGGCGGCAGCCCCTACGGCGCGACCACGATCACCGGCGGGCAGGGCCAGCGCCAGCCCAGCGAGATCGAACTCGAGGGCGCGCGCCACCAAGGCAAGCTCGTCGCGCAGACGGCGAACAAGCTGTTCGGCTGAGGCGAGAAAGGGGCGGCAGGCCGCTACGATCGCGCCTGCCACCCATGATCGACAAGATCTTCCCCACCCCTGCCCAAGCCCTGGCCGACGTCGCCGACGGCGCCACCGTGATGATCGGCGGCTTCGGCACGGCCGGCGTCCCCAACGAGCTCGTCGAGGCGCTCATCGCGCGCGGCGTGGGCGAGCTCACGATCATCAACAACAACGCCGGCAACGGCGACCACGGCATCGGCGCGCTGCTGGCGGCGGGACGGGTGCGCAAGGTCGTGTGCAGCTTCCCGCGCCAGGCCGACTCCTGGCACTTCGACCGCCTGTACCGTGCGGGCCAGGTGGCGCTGGAACTGGTGCCGCAGGGCACGCTGGCCGAGCGCATCCGCGCCGCCGGTGCGGGCATCGGCGGCTTCTTCACGCCCACAGGCTACGGCACCGAGCTCGCCCGCGACAAGGAGACGCGCTTTCTCGACGGCCGCTGGCAGGTCTTCGAAACCGCGCTGCACGCCGACTTCGCGCTCATCAAGGCCGAGCGCGGCGACCGCTGGGGCAACCTCACCTACCGCATGACGGCGCGCAACTTCGGCCCCATCATGGCGATGGCCGCGCGCGTGACGGTGGCCAGCGTGCACGAGGTCGTCGAACTCGGCAAGCTCGACCCCGAGACCGTGGTCACGCCGGGGCTGTTCGTGCAGCGCGTGGTGCCGGTGCCGCGCCAGCGCACGCAGGCCGGCGGCCTCCAGGTGGCCTGAAGGCGGCCAACCACCCGCCGCCCGCCCCGACACCGCGACCCTCCTCCCCCCCACCCTGCGATCGCGCCGCCCCGCCATGAGCAACACTTCCGACGCCTGCGGCAGCCCACCGGCCGGCGCGCCCACCCAGGCCCCGCGCCGCTGGAGTCGCGACGAGGTGGCGCGCCGGGTAGCGCGCGACATCACCGAGGGCATGGTCGTCAACCTCGGCATCGGCCTGCCCACCCTCGTGGCCAACCACCTCGCGCCCGATCGCGAGGTCATGATGCACAGCGAGAACGGCGTCATCGGCTTTGGTCCGGCACCTGCCCCGGGCAGCGAGGACTACGACCTCATCAACGCCGGCAAGCAGCCGGTGACGCTGCGCCCGGGCGGCGTGTTCTTCCATCACGCCGACAGCTTCGGCATGATGCGCGGCGGCCACATCGACATCTGCGTCCTCGGCGCCTTCCAGGTCGCCGCCAACGGCGACCTCGCCAACTGGCACACGGGCGCGCCCGACGCCATTCCGGCCGTGGGCGGCGCAATGGACCTGGCGGTCGGCGCGCGCGCGACCTGGGTGATGATGGAACACACCACCAAGGCCGGCGAGCCCCGGATCGTCGAGCGCTGCACCTACCCGCTGACCGGACTCGCCTGCGTCAGCCGCATCTACACCGATCTGGCCGTCATCGACATCACCCCCGACGGCCTGCGCGTGGTCGAGCGCTGCCAGGGGCTCTCGATGCAGGCCCTGCAGGCGGTGACGACAGCAGCGCTGCGCTTCGGGTAAGTCCGGGAACGGCGTCGCGGCCTCACGCCCCGCGGCGCATGGTGCAATCCCGGGTGCAGCCTGCGCCGCACCTGCGTGCGCGGCCGACATTCGCAGCGGCTGGCTGCTGCGGCCGCAAGCGCCCCGACCCCACCGCCCTGGATCCACCATGGCCGAAACCCTCACGCACGACGACGTCGAGACCGTGTTCGATGCGATATGCCTGGCCGGCACGGCGCGCGGGCAGACCTGGCTCGCCGCTTTTCTGCGCCATCTGCAGCGCCGGCGCTCGAGCGGCCCGTGGTTCCAGGGCGCGGACATCGTCGCGGCGGCGCGGCAGCTCGTCGCGCAGGGACGCGCGAGCGGCGGCGAGGGTCTGGCCTACGACGTGCCGCCCGCGCTGCGCGAGGCCTGGCTCGTCGAGCGCCTGGAGCCCGCGCTCGCCGCGCAGGCGCTGCCGGCCTGGGCGCGGACGTCGCACTCGAGCCCGCCGCTGTCGCCCTTCGTGCATGCGCCGGCCCTGCGCACGAGCGACGAGGCCACCGCCTACGCCAGGCTGCTGCTGTACGCCGGACTCGGCGTGCAGGAATTCGAGAGCCATCGCCTGCGCGCCTTCCAGCTCGACACGAGGTCCTCGACCGTGGCGATCGCCGCGATGTCACCATTCATGCCCGCGCGCTTCGAGCGCATCGACCCGGCGCTGCGCGTCACCCTGCTGGACGAATGGCTGCGCCAGTTCCGGCTCGACCTGCCGCTGTGGACGCCCTTGCTGCGCTGGCTCGACGCCCAGCTCGAACACGCCCCCGAGACGCTGCCGCCAACGGTGCGCTGGGCCCTGGCCGAGTGGCACCTCGAGCGTGGTGACGCGCACAGGGCTCAGCAGGTGCTCGCAGACCTGGTCACACCGCAGGCCGTGGCCCTGCGCGCCGGGGTGCTGGCCGTCCAGGGCCGATGGGCCGAGGCGGCCGAGGCCTTCACACAGGCACATCGGGCGCTGCAGGAAGAGCACCGCATGCGCTCCGGCCTGCTCGGCAGCCCCCTGCTGCGCCTGCAACTGCTGTCGCTGCTGGCGCAGCCGCAGCCCCAGGCCTGGACCGCGGCGCGCAAGCTCGCGGTGGCCGAGACCGGCAAGCGCCAGCCGCCCCCGCACGGCTGGGGCTTGTGGGCGCACGCCGCCGCGGTCCGTCTCGGCGACGAACCGGCCGATCGCGACAGCTTCGCCCACGCGGAGGGTTGGAGCGCCGCGCCGCACCGCGAGAACGCCGAGCGCCTGCTGCTCGCCGCCTGGCTGGGGCAGGAGCCCGCGGGCTGGAAGCCGGCCCAGGTGGCGGCGCTGATCGAGCACTTCGAGGCCATCGAGCGCCCGCTCTGGGCCGACCTCGCGCGCCAGGCCGCCGCCCGCTTCGGCTGGGACGTGCCACCGCACACCCGGGCGGGCGAGCCCTGGCCCGTGGCCCTGTTCGGGCGCCCGCAGGAAGCCTGGCGCGATGCGCTGGCGGCGATCGCCGCGCTCGGCGGGTCGGGCAAGACCGAGGTGGCTCCCGGCGTCGAGCCCGTGCTGCTGTGGCAGCTGACGCTGGACGACTTCGGCCGCGTCCTGGAGATCGACCCGCTCGAGCGCCCCGCCGGCGCGCGCTCGCGCGCCAGGCCCAAGCCGGTGCCGCTGTCGCGCATCAAGAAAAGCGCGCGGCTGGACCCGCGCGACGCCGCCGTGGCACGCTGCATCGGCAAGGCCGGGCACACGGCCAGCACGCTCGGCCTGGACGTCGTGGCCGCGGCGATGGCGCTGGTGGGCCACCCAGGCGTGACGCTGGCCGACGAACCGGGCCGCCCGATCGAGCTGCGCGAGGCCCTGCCCGAACTCGAGGTGCGGCGTGTGCGCCGAGGCGACGGCGTCGAGGCCTTCGAGTTCCACCTGCCCGATCTCCAGAGCACCGAGGAGGCGCCGGACATCGGCGGGCTCTGGGTAGGCACCTCGTGGGCGGCCGAGTGCGAGCGCCGCAACGCACTGCGGGTGCTGCGCGACGGCGAAGACCGCGCGCGCCTGATCCGCATCACCCCCGCACAGCGGCGCGTGATCGAGCTCGTCAGCAAGCGCTGGGCGGTGCCGGTGGACGCGAAGGCCGAACTCGACGCCGCGCTGCGCGTGCTGGCAGGCCACTTCCAGCTTCACAGCGATGCCGCTGCCGGGAAGGACGTGCCGAGCGACGCACGGCTGCACGCGCAGCTCGTGCCGCGCGGCGAGGCCCTGCAGTTGCGCCTGGTGGTACGGCCTTTCGGCAGTTTCGGGCCGGCGCTGCCGCCCGGGCACGGGCGTGCCCGGCTGCTGACCGTGCACGAGGGCCTGCAACTGTCCACCGAGCGCGCGATCGCGGCCGAGCTCGGGCACCTGGGCGAGGTGCTCGAGGCCCTGCCCTTCCTGCAGGACGTCGAGGCGGCAGGCGCGGGCGACGCGAGCTGGACGCTGGAAGACCCGCAGCAGGCGCTGCACGTGCTCGAGCTGCTGCCCACGCTGCCGGGCGTGGCGACGCTGGAGTGGCCGCGCGGCAAGCCGGTGCGTGTCGTCGCCGCGCCGGCGCAGGCCCTGACGCTGCAGGTCCGCACCGCGCGCGACTGGTTCGCGATCGACGGCGAGCTGAAGCTCGACGAGGGCCGGGTCATCGGCCTGCAGCGCCTGATGGACCTGGCGCAGGCCTCGCGCCAGGGGCGCTTCGTCGCCCTGGGTGAGGGCGAGTACCTGGCGCTGACGGAGCGGCTGCGCGCGCAGCTGGCCGACCTGCAGGCCATGGCCCGGCCCGGTGCCGACGGGCTGCGCCTGCCGCTGCCGGCGGCGGCCTTCCTCGGCCAGGTGCTGGAGGGCACGGCGAATGTGGGCGACGCCGCCTGGTCCGTCCGCATCGAGCGCCTGGACGCGGCGGCGGCGCTGCAGCCTGAGCTGCCGCGCGGGCTGCAGGCCGAGCTGCGCGACTACCAGGCCGAGGGCTACCGCTGGCTCGCGCGCAGCGCGCACGCCGGGCTCGGCGTCGTGCTCGCTGACGACATGGGTCTGGGCAAGACGGTGCAGACGCTGGCGCTGCTGCTGGAGCGCGCTGCGCTCGGCCCGGCGCTCGTGATCGCGCCGACCTCGGTGTGCGCGAACTGGGTCGCCGAGGCCGAACGCTTCGCGCCCGGGCTGCGCGTGCAGACCTTCGGCGAGGGCGACCGCGGCGCGATGCTCGGGTCCGCCGGCCCGGGCGACCTGGTCGTCGCAAGCTACGGCCTGACGCTGATCGAGGGCGAGGCCTTCGCCGCGCGCGCCTGGGCCACGCTCGTGCTGGACGAGGCGCAGGCACTGAAGAACGCCGCCACGCAGCGCGCCCGCGCCATCGGCGCGCTGCAGGCGGACTTCCGGCTCGCGCTCAGCGGCACGCCGGTGGAGAACCGGCTCGCCGACCTGTGGTCGGTCATGAACCTGCTGAACCCGGGTCTGCTGGGCACGGCGCAGCAATTCGCCGAGCGCTTCGCCACCCCGATCGAGCGCCACCGTGACGAAGTCGCCCGCGCCCGGCTGCGACGCCTGGTCGGCCCGCTGCTGCTGCGCCGCACCAAGGCCCAGGTGCTGGGCGACCTGCCGCCGCGCACCGAGATCGTCCACCGCGTCGAGCCCGGCCCCGAAGAGCGCGCCTTCCTCGAGGCGACGCGGCGCAGCGCCCTGGAGCGCGTGGCCGGACTCGACAGCGCCGACCCGCAGGCCACCTTCCACGTGCTGGCCGAGCTCACGCGGCTGCGCCGCGCCGCCTGCGACCCGCGCCTGGCCGCGCCCGAACTCGGTCTCATCGGCGCCAAGGCGCAGGAGTTCGAGCGCCTGGCCACCGAGCTGGTGGCCGGCCGCCACAAGGCGCTGGTCTTCAGCCAGTTCACCGACTTCCTCGACCTGCTGGCCGAGCGCCTGCGCAGCGCAGGCATCGCCCACCAGGTGCTGACCGGCGCCACCCCGGCGCCCGAGCGCGCCCGGCGCGTGGCCGCCTTCCAGGCCGGCGAGGGCGATCTCTTCCTGATCAGCCTGAAGGCGGGCGGCTTCGGCCTGAACCTGACGGCAGCGGACTACGTGATCATCGCCGACCCCTGGTGGAACCCCGCAGCCGAGGACCAGGCCAGCGGCCGCGCGCACCGCATCGGCCAGCAGCGCCCGGTCACCGTCTACCGCCTCGTCACCGCCGGCTCGATCGAGGAGCGCATCGTCGAGCTGCACCACCACAAGCGGGAGCTCGCCGACGGCATCCTCGCCGGCCAGGACCAGGCCCGGCCGATGGGCGCGCAGGACCTGCGCGAGCTGCTGCGGGGGGCATGAGCGCGCAGGGTAGTGCCGTGAACCCTGCGTGACAATGCGCTCCCGTCGACAGGAGGCCACACGACATGGATCTGGGCATCGCAGGCAGGTGGGCGCTGGTGTGCGCCGCGAGCAAGGGCCTGGGCAAGGGCTGCGCGCAGGCGCTCGTGCGCGAGGGCGTGAACGTGGTCATCACCGCGCGCGGGCGCGAGGCGCTCGAGGCCGCGGCGGCCGAGCTGGGCGCGCTGAACCCGCAGGTGCAGGTGCGCGCTGTCGCGGGTGACATCACCACCGCCGAGGGCCGCGCCGCGGCGCTGGCGGCGGCGCCGCAGGTGGACATCCTCGTCAACAACGCCGGCGGCCCGCCGGCCGGGGACTTCCGCGACTGGGACCGCGAGGCCTGGATCCGCGCGCTGGACGCCAACATGCTGACCCCGATCGAGCTGATGAAGGCCACCGTGGACGGCATGGCCGCGCGCGGCTTCGGGCGCGTGGTCAACATCACCTCGGGCGCGGTCAAGGCGCCGCTGGAGACCCTGGGCCTGAGCAACGGCGCGCGCACCGGCCTGACCGGCTTCGTCGCCGGGCTCGCGCGCCAGCCGCGCCTGGCCGGGCGCAACGTGACGATCAACAACCTGCTGCCCGGGCCCTTCGAGACCGACCGCCTGCGCGTGACGACGGCGGCCGCGGCCCAGCGCAGCGGGGAGAGCTTCGACGCCATCTGGGACCGGCGGCGCCAGGCCAACCCCTCGCAGCGCTACGGCACGGCCGCCGAGTTCGGCGCCGCCTGCGCCTTCCTGTGCAGCGTGCACGCCGGCTACATGACCGGGCAGAACGTGCTGCTCGACGGCGGGGCGTTCCCCGGAACGTTCTGAAGACGCCCCCGGCGGCACCGACGATCCGCCGGCCTGCTCGCACCCGCGGCCGGTCCCCGGGCATCCACGGGCGGGCACGACCGCCCCCTGCGGGCCGACACGTCAACGCGCCGCAGGCTCGCCCGGCACCAACGCGCGCCAGCGGTCGTGGCCGAGCACCTCGGCATTGAGCAGCCCCACGGGCACGCGCCCCTGCCGGACATCGAGCACCGCCCGCGCCACGGCGCGGTGCGTGTCGGCGTTCATCTGGTCGGTGTGCGCCAGGTTGTGCGAGCCGACGATGACGTTCGGCAGCGAGAACAATGGGTGATCCGCGGGCGGCGGTTCTTGCGCGAACACGTCCAGTCCCGCCCCCGCGAGCCGCCCGCCTTGCAGCGCCTCCACCAGGGCCGGCTCGTCGACGACTTCACCCCGCGCCGCGTTGACCAGCAGCGCGTGCGGCGGCATCAGGGCGAGCGCTTCGCGGCTGATCAGGCCGCGGGTGTGCTCGTTCAAGGGGCAGCACAGGGCAACGATGTCGGACTGCGCCAGCAACTCGGGCAACGACACCCGCTCGACCGCCAGCCCTGCGTGGCGCCGGTCCAGCGGACGCGGCGTGCAGGCGAGGTGCCGCATCTGCCACGGGGCGACGAGCCGCAGCAGTTCGCAGCCGATGCCGCCGAGACCGACGACGCCCAGCGTGCGTCCGGTCAGGCCGAAGCCGGGGTCCTCCCAGCGCCGCATCCACTGGCCGGCCCGGGTGCGGCGGTCACGCTCGGGGAGCCGGTGCGCGAAGGCGAGGATCAGCGCCACGATGGCCGAGGCGACGGGCCGGGCGACCGCTCCGGTGGTCAGCGTCACCATCACGCCGGCACGGGTGCAGGCGGGCACGTCGATGTGGTCGAAGCCCACGCCGTTGCGCGCCACGAGGCGCAGGCGCGGGGCGCCGGCCAGCGTCTGCGCGTCGATGCGGTTGCGCTTGACCACGAGCGCGTCGAAGCGCGCCGCGTCCGCGGGCCCGATGGGCGCGCCCGGGGGCTGGTCCAGCACCTCCACCGCCAGGCCGGGCTCCTGCGTGAGCCCCCGCCACGCCTGCGCGTCGAATTCGGCGCGGCCCGCAGGCCCGCGGAAGTCCCCGGACAGCCCGACCCGGAACACACCCTCGGCCATGACGTTCAGTCCAGTCGGACGTTGGCGGTGCGCGCCACCTGCGTCCACTTGACGATCTCGTCCTCGACATAGATCCGGAACTGCGCAGGAGAGTTTCCGATCGGATCCGACCCCTGGGCGATGAGGCCGTCACGGATGTCGGGCGCGCGGATCACTTCGCCAAGTTCCTGGGCGAACTTCTCGACGATGGCCTGCGGCGTGCCCTTGGGGGCGAAGAACCCGAACCAGGCCACGGTCTCGAACCCCGGGTAGCCGGATTCGGCGACGGTCGGCACCTCGGGGAGCTCGCGGTTGCGGGACAGCGTGGTGACAGCCAGCGGCCGCACCTTGCCCGCCTTGATGAGACCCATGGTCGGGGGCAGGTTGCCGCAGAAGACCTGCACCTCGCCGGCCGCCACGGCCTGGACCGCCGGCGCCGCCCCCTTGTAGGGGACGTGGACCATGTCGATGCCGGCCACCATCTTCAGGTACTCTCCCGTGAAGTGCGCGGAGGTGCCGTTGCCCCCTGATGCAAAGTTGAGCTTGCCGGGCGATGCCTTGGCCAGGCTCACCAGGTCCTTCAGCGTGCGCGCCGGCAGGTCGGCGTTGACGACACAGACGTTGGGCGCCTTGTTGATCATCGCCACCGGCTCGAAATCCCGCAGCGGGTGGTAGCTGAGCTTGGAGTAGACCGCCGCGTTGATGCCGTGCGAGCCGGCCGTGCCGATGACGTAGGTGTAACCATCGGGCGCAGCGCTCTTGGCCACCATCGTCCCAAGCACGCCCCCCGCGCCCGGCTTGTTGTCGATGACGAAAGGCTGGCCCAGGCGCTGCTGCAGCCGCACCGCGAGCAGGCGACCCGCGAGGTCCGAGCCCCCGCCGGGGGCGTCCGCGATGACGATCCTGACGGGACGCTCCGGCCACGACTGGGCCGAGACACCGCACGCCGCAGCGGCCAGCAAGGCGCCGCCTGCCAGCGCGGCCAGACGACCGGAAAGAGTGCTCATCAAACTTCTCCTTGAAGTGGGGCCGCCACGCGGCGGCGGGGTCGTGGGGCGCCCTCGGCCACCGACTCGGCCTGGCGCATCTGCAGAAGGAGGTCCTGGCGCGCCTTGGCCACGTGCGCGCACATGAGGGAGGCCGCCACGTCGGCATCGCGGGCGGCCAGCGCGTCGATCAGGTGCCGGTGGTCGCTGATGACACCGGCGAACCGGGCTTCCCGGTAGCCGAAACGGCCCCAGAGCGCGGCCAGGATCAGCCAGTGCTCACCGGCCACGTGCAGCGCCTCGGGGTTGTCGGCGGCGGCATTGACGACATCGTGGAAATCCCGGTTGGCCGCAAGGACCGCTGGCGCGTCCCCCGCCGCGACCTGCTGCTCGAGCCGGTCCTGGACGAGGCGCAACTGCTCGAGGTGCGCCGGCGTGCGGCGCTCGGCGGCACGCCGCGCCAACAGGGTCTCGATCGCACTGCGGACGTCGAACACGTTCTCGACGAAGCGGCGGTCCACCTCGCGGACGCGGGCGCCGCAGTGGCGCTCGATGAGCACGAGGCCGCTGCCGCGCAGTTCGCGCAAGGCCTCGCGCACCGGCATCGGGCTCACGCCGTAGCGGGCGGCCAGTTCGTGGATGCGCAGGCGCGCTCCGAACGGGAAGACGCCAGCGATCACATCCCTGCGGATGAGCTCGGTCAGGCTGACGGGAGACGACGCTTCGGTGACCATGTTTGATCAAATACAGCCTAACATACCGAAAAACAGTCGCACCGCAACGCCAGATCGGATCAAGAATGAGCTCAGACCCCGGCACAGGTCGCATCGACGCTGTCGAGTTCCGCGTCCTGCACGTCAGCCCCAAGACCAACTGGTCCTTCGTGCGGGTGCGCACGAGCGCGGGCCTGACCGGCCTCGGGGAGGCGTCCCTGAACGGCCACGAAACCCTGCTGGCGGCCTGCCTGGACATGCTGCGCCCGCGCCTGCTCGGCGCGCAGCCCGATGAGGGGCTCCCGGCGCTGGCCACCTATCCCCACGCCACGGCCGGGCTCGTGGCCCACGCCGTGCGCAGCGCCTTGCGCCAGGCCTGCGTCGACATCCAGGCCAGGGCCCGGGGCGTCCCGGCGTGGCAGTGGCTCGGCGGACGGCGTCGTGACCAGGTGCCGGTCTACGCCAATGTGAACCGCGCCACGACCGACCGCTCGCCGTCAGGGTGCGCGGCGAGCGCGGTCGCGGCGGTGGCGGCCGGGTATAGCGCCGTCAAGATCGCCCCCTTCGACGGCGTCTTCCCGGACCAGCTCGCCACCCCGGCCACGCGTGCCGCGATCGACGCGGGCGTGCAGCGGGTGCGCGCGATGCGGGCAGCGCTGGGCGCGGCCACACCCTTGATGGTGGATTGCCACTGGCGCTTCGACGAGCCCACGGCCCTGGAAGTGCTCGATCGCCTCGCCGACATCGGCATCCACTGGTTCGAATGCCCGGTGTCGGAACAGGCGCACGCGCACGACGCCCTCGGGCGCATCCGGCAGGCAGCGGCCGCGCGCGGCGTCGCCCTGGCAGGGTGTGAGCTGCAGACCGGGCTCGACGGCTTCAGGCCCTTCCTGCAGCCGCGGCGGGTCGACGTCGTCATGCCCGACGTCAAGTACTGCGGCGGGCCGGTGGCCCTGCTGGCGATCGCGCGCCTGGCGCAATCGCAGGGCGTGGCCTGCTCGCCGCACAACCCCACGGGCCCCGTCTGCACGATGGCGAGCCTGCATGCCTGCCTCGCGGCCGAGGCGGTGGCAAGCCTGGAACTGCAGGTCGGCGAGAGCCCGCTGAGCCAGGACTTGGTCTTCGGCGCCGATCCGGTGCAGGGCGGCGTGGCGCGCCCGATCGACGGCGCGCCGGGCTGGGGCATCGAACTGGACGATGCCGTGCTGGATGCGCACCCCTACGCGCCGGTACCCGCCGGCCTCGACGAGCGCCTGGGCTGAGCCGGGGCTGAGGGTCCGGTCCGCGCGTCGACCGCCGCCCGGGGTTCGCCCTCAGCGGATGAAGCGATCGATGTAGCCCTCGCCCAGCCCGTTGGCGGCGTAGTGGCGGCGGCACTTGTCGATGCGGGTGAAGACGTCGTCGTAGCCGGTGCAGCGGCCGTCCGGGTCGACGTAGATCATCGCGCCATTGACCTGGAACAGCGTGATCATCTCCTCGACATCGGGGTCGACGACCAGGGTGTGGGTCTCGCCCGGGGCCTCGTAGACGTAGGCGCCCTCGGTGGCCACCCAGTCGTGTTCGAGGTAGCGCCAGCGGCCCTTCATCACGTAGCCGTGCACCGGCTGCGGGTGGCGGTGGCGCGAGAGCACGCCCGCGCGCCGCACGCGCAGCAGGTTCATCCAGTAGCCGCGGCTGGCCGACAGGCACAGCGGCCGGAACCAGACGTTGTCGTCCACCGGCACCCACACGCGCTCGTCCTGCGGGATGGCGTCGGGCACGACGAGCTCGGGCGGGGACTCCTTGGGCATCGGGTGGCGGTAGGGCTGCCACTTCTGCGCATCGGGCGACACGGGCTGGGTCATCGACAGGGCCTCCAGGGAATGATCAGGCGACGAGGTAGCCGCCGTCCACCGGCAGCACGGCGCCGGTGACGAAGGCCGCCGCGGGGCTGGCGAGGAAGAGCACCGGGCCGGCCACGTCCTCGGGCGTGCCCCAGCGCGCCAGCGGCGTGCGGCCGAGGATGGCCGACGTGCGCTGCGGGTCGTCCTGCAGCGCCTGCGTCAGCGGCGTGGCGATCCAGCCTGGCGCGACCGCGTTCACGCGGATGCCGTCGGCCGCATAGGCGATGGCCAGACTCTTGGTCAGTTGGGCAACGCCGCCCTTGCTCGCGCTGTAGCCGGGCACGAGGCCGCCGCCGAAGAAGCTCAGCATCGAGGCGGTGTTGACGATGCAACCGCGGCGCGCCGCGAGCCCGGCGCGCGCGGCAGCGCACACGCGCATCGTGCCCGTGAGGTTGATGTCGAGCGTGTCGGCGAAGACGGCGGGGTCGTGCTCGGCGCCGCGGCGGATCACCCCGGCGCAGTTGACGACGACATCGAGAGCGCCCAGGCCCGCGACCAGCGCCTGGACGGCTGCGCCGTCGCGCACGTCGAGCACGTGCAGGGCATGCAGCGCGGCCAGCGCCACGTCCTGCCGCGCGCGCCGCACCTCCACCTCGGTGGCGCCGGTGGCGGTGACCTCGGCGCCGTCGGCGGCGAAGGCGCGCGCGATACCGGCGCCGATGCCGCTGGTGCCGCCGGTCACGAGCACGCGGCGGGGGACGGGGGATGTCATGCGCAGTCTCCAGCGTCGGTGCGTGCGTGCTGCGCCAGGGCCTGCCGCACCTGCGCCGCATGCGGGATGGGCTCGACCGCGCCATAGCCCTGGGTGGACAGCGCCGCAGCCGCAGCGGCGTAGCGTGCCGCCTCGGCCAGCGCATCACCGGCGACCAGGCGGGCGACGAAGGCGCCGCCGAAGGTGTCGCCCGCGCCCGTGGCGTCCACCGGGCGGCAGGGGTGGGGGGCGATGCGGTGGCGCTGCGCCGCGTCGGCCACGAGGGCGCCACGCTCGCCGAGCTTGAGGGCGACGACCTTCGCGCCCAGCCCGAGGCAGTGGTCCACGAGGGCGTCGTCGTCGCGCAGGCCGGTGAGCGTGGCCAGGTCGTCGTAGCTCGGCAGGCAGATGTCGGCCAGGCGCATCGCCTCGGTCATGACGGCGCGGGCGCGCGCCGCCGGCCACAGCTTCAGGCGCAGGTTGGTGTCGAAGCTCACGCGCGCACCGGCCGCACGCGCAGCGTCGATAGCGGCGAAGCCGGCGTCACAGGCGCTGGCCGAGATCGCGAGGCTGATGCCCGAGAGGTGGAACACGCGCGCGGCGCGCACCGGGGCGAGCGGCAGCGTGTCCGGGCCCAGCCGGCTTGCGGCGCTGCCGCTGCGGAAGAAGTGGAAGTGGTGCCCGGCGGCGTCGTGCGTGACGAAGTAGACCGCCGTGGGGGCCTGCGCGTCGGTGGCGACCGCGCCATGGTCCACGCCCTCGCGCGTCCACAGCTCGCGCAGCATGCGGCCGTAAGGATCGCCGCCGAGGGCGCTCAGATAGGCCACGCGCGCGCCCTGGCGCGCCGCCGCGATCGCGAAGTTCGAGCTGTCGCCGCCGAAGCCCTGCAGGTACAGCCGACCGTCGCCCTCCCCGGTCTGGTTGAACTCGACCATGGGTTCGCCATAGGCGACGATGTCGAAGCCCGCGTCGGCACCGGCTTGCAGGCCGCCCTGGAGGGGATGCGGTGCGCCGCCCGACTGGGATGCGGCAGTGGGGACGTGTTCAGTCATGCGCGAACGTCGAGGTGTGCGGCGGGGAAGACCCGCTCGAGCATACACGCGGGCGCTGCGCTAAATTTCGCCGCCTTCTTGCCTGACCGTCCCATGGCCAACCGCCCACGGCCGCTGGCCCGGGGCGCACGTCTTCCACCCGGACAACCCGCACCCACCATGAAGAAACTCGTCGCCCTGGCCACGCTCGTGCTGGCCTACGCCGCCCCTTGGACCGCAGCCCAGGCCCAGGCCTGGCCGTCCAAGCCGATCCGCATCCTGGTGGGCGTGACCACTGGCGGTACCACGGACACGCTCGCGCGCTTCCTCGGCCAGGAGATGGGCAAGGAACTCGGCCAGCCGGTGATCGTCGAGAACCGCGTCGGCGCTGGCGGCAACATCGCCGCCGAGGCTGCGGCGCGCGCGCCGGCCGACGGCCACACGCTGCTGTTCGTCAACACCAGCCACTCGGTGAACATGGGCCTGTACGGCTCGCGCGCGCCCTACGACGCGGTGAAGGACTTCACGCCGATCACCCAGGTCTCCACCGGCCCGGCGGTGCTGGTGGCGGCGAAGGACTTCCCGGGCAAGGATGCGCGCGACGTGATCGCGCTGGCCAAGGCGCAGCCGGGCAAGCTGGACTTCGCCGTGGGCGGCCTGGGCACCTCCATCCACATGGCCGGCGAGCTGTTCAAGATGAGCGCCGGTGTGGACGTCGTCAACATCCCCTACAAGGGCAGCAACCCCGCGCTGCTGGACGTGGTGGGCGGCCAGGTGAAGCTGATGTTCGCTCCGGTCATCAACGCCGTGCCCCAGGTGAAGGCCGGCAAGGTCAAGGCGCTGGGCGTGACGAGCACGACGCGCATCCCGGCCCTGCCCGACGTGCCGCCGATCGCCGACGTGCTGCCGGGCTACGAGTCCACCGCCTACTTCGGCCTGCTCGCGCCGGCCAACCTGCCGCGCGACATCCTCGCCCGGCCGCACGCTGTGGCCGTGAAGGCAGCGCAGCACCCCGAATTGCGCGCCCGCCTCGAGCCCGACGGCTCGCGCGTGGTCGCCGGCACGCCGGAGGAGTTCCGCGCCTTCCTCGTGGCTGACGTCGAGAAGTGGCGCCAGGTGGTCAAGGCCACGGGAGCCAAGCCGGAATAGAGCGCAAGCTCCGCCTGATACCCTAGGAACGGCTGCTCGCTGCGCCGAACCAACGGCCCCTCACCGGCCCGCAATCCGGGCCTGACCGACCACAGACCTGACCCGCCATTACCCTGAAGATCTACGGCATCGCCGCCTCCCGCGCCCTGCGCACCCTGTGGACGGCCGAGGAACTCGGCCTGCCCTATGAGCACGTCAAGCTCTCGTTCACCGACCCCGCGCTGAAGGAGCCCGCCTTCCTCGCGCTCAACCCGAACGGCGCGATCCCGGTCATCGACGATGACGGCATCGTCGTCTTCGAGTCGCTGGCGATCAACCTCTACCTCGCGCGGCGTCACGGCGCCGGCTCGCTCGGGCCCGGCGACTGGGCCGAGGAAGCGCAGGTCCTGCAGTGGACGCTGTGGGCGGCCACCGAGATCGAGAGCCAGACGCGCATCTGGGTGCAGCAGATGATCTACCTGCCCGAGAGCGAGCGCGACCCGGCCATCGTGGCGGCGGCGCTGCAAGCCCTGGCCAAGCGCCTGGCCATCGCCGACGAGGTGCTGGCCACCCGGCCCTGGCTGGTGGGCGGCCGCTTCACCGTCGCCGACCTGAACCTGGCCTCGGTGCTGATGCGGTTCAAGGAGCTCGGCGGCGAAGCCCACCCCCACCTCAGCGCCTGGCACGCGCGCTGCTTGGCCCGCCCCGCGGCGCAGCGCGCGCTGGCGCTGCGCACGGCGGGCTGAGCCGGCCGGAGCGGGCCCGGCACGGCGCGGCGAGGCGGGGCCCGGACCTAGAATCCGCCGCGCCCGACACGCCGAAGTCGACGACCCGGACTCCACCGCGGTGAAACCGGCGCCCGGCACCCGGCGATGAGCGAAACCCTGGACCTCCTGCTGTCGGCCCCGTTCTGGGTCGCGGTGCTTCGGATCGCCACACCGCTGATCCTGGGCACATTGGGCGTGCTGCTGTGCGAGCGCGCCGGGGTGCTGAACCTGGGCATCGAGGGCATCATGGTCGCGGGCGCCTTCGCCGGCTGGCTCGCGGTGTACCAAGGCGCCGGGCTCTGGACGGGTGTGGCGGTGGCCGCGGCCGTCGGCGCGCTCTTCGGCCTGCTGCACGGGCTGCTGACGGTGACGCTGTCGCTGTCGCAACACGTGGCGGGCCTGGGCATCACGCTGCTGGCCACGAGCCTGGCCAGCTACGCCTACCGCGTGAGCTTCCCCAAGGTGGACAGCCCGCCGAAGATCCAGCCCTTCGAGCCGATGAGCAATCTGCCGCTGCCGGTGCTGGACGCGCAGACACCCCTGACGCTGCTCGCGCTCGCGCTGGTGCCGACGGTCGCCTGGGTGCTGTACCGCACCCCGCTCGGGCTGGCGCTGCGCATGGTGGGCGAGAACCCGGCCGCGGCCGAGGGCCAGGGCCTGAGCGTGGCCGGGCTGCGCATCGGCGCCATCGCCGCGGGCTCGGCGCTGATGGGCCTGGCCGGCGCCTTCCTGACGCTGGCGGCTTTCAATGCCTTCTACTTCAACATGGTCAACGGCCGCGGCTGGGTCTGCGTCGCGCTCGTCGTCTTTGCCTCTTGGCGACCAGGCAAGGCCCTGGTCGGCGCGCTGCTGTTCGCCTTCTTCGACGCGCTGCAGCTGCGCCTGCAGCAGGCCGGCGACGGCGTGCTCGGCGTGGAGCTGCCCTACCAGCTCTACCTGATGCTGCCCTATGCCATGGCGATCATCGCGCTCGTGCTCGTGGCGCGGCGCGCAGCCTACCCGCAGGCGCTGATGAAGCCCTACCGCAAGGGCGAGCGCTGACCGACCCGGGTGACGGACGCCACCTGGACGCAGCACAGACGTCGACGCGAGTTCAGCCACGTTCCCTGGTCCTGGAAGAGACCCACGGCGACAGTCTGCCAAGGCCCTGCCGGATACTCCGCGCCCGACGGCGCCCGGCCCCAGCGCCGCGATCCGACCCACTACCACCGCCACCCCCCCAGGAGAGTCCCTGATGTTGCGCCGTCGCTTCACCGCCACCCTCGCCGGCCTGGGCGCCGCCACGCTGGCCGCCCCGCTCGTGCGCGCCCAGGCCTGGCCGGCGCGCTCGATCCGCTACATCGTCCCGGTCGCCGCCGGCGGCGGCAGCGATCTGGTGGGTCGTACCGTCACCGACCGCTGGGCCAAGGCGCTGGGGCAGAACTTCGTGGTCGAGAACATCGGCGGCGGCGGCGGCGCGATCGCCTGCCAGACCACGGCCAAGGCCGCGCCCGACGGCTACACCTTGCTGCAGGGCTATGTGGCCACCCACGGCACCAGTCCGGCCACGCGCAGCAAGCTGCCCTATGACCCGATCCGCGACTTCACACCCATCGGCATGATCGGCGCCACGCCGAACGTGCTCGTGGTGAATGCCAGCCTGCCGATCACGAGCGTGGCCGAGTTCACCGACTGGCTGCGCCGCAACGAGGCCCGGGCCAGCTACGGCTCGGCCGGCCAGGGCTCGCTCACGCACCTGACGATGGAGCTGTACAAGCAGGCCACGGGCACGAACCCGGTGCACGCGCCCTACCGCGGCATCGCCCCGGCCTTCACCGACCTGCTCGCCGGCCAGACCCAGGCCATGTTCCCGGGCCTGGCCGCGGCGCTGCCGCACATCCGCTCGGGCAAGGTGCGCGCGCTGGCCGTCACCGGCAGCGCGCGCCACCCGGCGCTGAAGGACGTGCCGACCATGGTCGAGGCCGGTTTCCGCGGTTTCGACGCGCTGCAGTGGTACGGCGTCGTCGGCCCGGCCGGCATGCCGCCGGCGGTCGTGACGCGCCTGAACGAGACCCTGGGCTCGGTGTTGACCGGCGGTGACCTGGCTGACAAGCTCGCGGCCTAGGCGGTCGAGCCCTGGCCGATGCGGCCGGACGCGTTCGGCCAGTTCATCCGCGAAGACATCGCGCGCTGGACGAAGATCGCCCGCGACCGCAAGATCGACCTCGACGCCTGAGAGCCTGCGCTCAGGCCCTCCCGGCGGCCCCAGACGGCCTGGGCGCGGCGCGCCCACCCCCCGCCTCGCCCGCGCAATCCGTCAGCCCCGCTTTCCTCAGCACCCTTCGACCATGGCCCGCAACACCACCGTCCAAGCCGACGCCAACGCCCCGGCGATCACCCGCCTCCTGGCTGAGTTCGTCGCCACCCATCCCTCGCGCGGCTGGAGCGACGCCGTCGAGCACGAGGCCCACCGCACCTTCCTGAACTGGGCCGGCTGCGCCGTCGGCGCGGCGCGGCACGAGTCGGTGCAGGCGGCGCTGGCGGCCGTGCAGATGCTGCAGCCCGCGCCGCAGGCCACGCTGCTCGGGCGCGCCGAGCGCGTGGACATGGCCAGCGCAGCGCTGATCAATGGCATCTCGTCGCACACCTTCGACTTCGACGACACGCACCTGCGCACGATCATCCACCCCGCCGGGCCGGTGGCCCCGGCGCTGCTGGCGCTGGCCGAGGTGACGGGAGCGAGCGGGCGCGCGCTGATGGACGCGCTGGTGCTGGGCGTGGACGTCTCGTGCCGGCTCGGCAACGTGATGTACCCCGAACACTACGACCGCGGCTGGCACATCACCGGCTCCACCGGTACGCTGGGGGCGGCCGCGGGTTGCGCGCGCCTGCTCGGGCTGGACGCCGACCGCACGCAGATGGCGCTGGGCATCGCGGCGTCGCAGCCGGTGGGCCTGCGCGAGCAGTTCGGCACGATGACCAAGCCGCTGCACCCGGGCGCGGCGGCGCGCGCCGGCCTGATGTCGGCGTTGATGGCACAGCACGGCTACACCGCGAGCAAGCGCGCGCTGGAGGCGCCGCGCGGCTTCGTCCAGGTGGTGTCGACCAAGGCCGCCTGGCACGAAGCCACCGACGCCCTGGGCGAGCGCTTCGAGATCGCCACCAACACCTACAAGCCCTTCGCCTGCGGCATCGTCGTCCACCCCGGCATCGACGCCTGCGCGCAGCTGCGCGCCCAGGGCGTGCGCGCCGAGAACGTCGAGCGTATCGAACTCAAGGTGCACTCGCTCGTGCTCGAGCTGTGCGGCAAGAAGGAGCCGGCCGACGGCCTGGCGGCCAAGTTCAGCGTCTACCACGGCTGCGCCGTCGGGCTGATCTACGGCCGTGCCGGCGAGGGCGAGTTCGACGACGCGGTGGTCACCAGCGAGGCCGTGGTCGCGCTGCGGCGCAAGGTCGTGGCCACGGTCGCCGAGGGGATCGAGGAGGACCAGGCCGACGTCACCGCCGTGCTGCGCGACGGCCGTCGCATCCACATCTTCGTCGAACACGCGATCGGCTCGATGCAGCGCCCGATGAGCAACGCCGACCTCGAGGCCAAGTTCCACGGTCAGGCCGACGCAGTGATCGGCGCTGCGGGCAGCCAGGCGCTGATCGAGACCTGCTGGGGCCTGGGCCGGGCCACCGATGTCGGCGCGCTCGTGAGCGCGGGGCGCGCGCCGGACTGAGAACCCGAGCGCCTCGCAGGCTCTCAGGCGGCGCGGCGCTCAAGCGGGGACAGCCCCCTCGACGAGGCGGGCCAGCTGCGCGAGCGACTCCTGCCAGCCCAGGTGGCACATCTCGACCGGGATCACCGCCGGGATGCCCGACTGCGTGGCTTCCAGCTCGGTGCCGCAGGAAACCGCGCGCAGCGTGACGAGCGTGCGCATCTCGCCGGCCAGCGCCGGGTCGTCGAAGCGGGTGGTGTAGTGCAGGCGCTCGTGCGGCACGAGTTCCAGGTATTCGCCGCCGAAGGCGTGCTCGTGCCCTGAGCTGAATTGGCGGAAGGCCATGCGGTGCCGACCACCGACACGCGCCTCGAGCTGGTCGACCCGGGCGGTGAAGCCGTAGGGCGGCAGCCAGCGGCACAGCGCATCGGCCTCGAGAAAGGCTCGGTACACGTGCTCGGGCGGCGCGCGCAGGACACGGTGCAGGCGGACGGTGCCGGTGGTGGACATGGGGGCGTTCTCCTCGAGGGGTTTGGCGGAGCCGGGAAGGGACGAAGCCGGCAGCCGGGCGCCCGCCTACGCGCAAGCCCGCACCGCCGCCATGAACGCCCCGAGCTTGCCGGCGTCGAGCCGGCCGTCGGTGCGCACCTTGCTGCACAGGTCCAGCCCGTGCGGCCGGACGGTGGCGATGGCATCGGCCACGTTGCCGGCGTGCAGGCCGCCGGCCAGGAAGAGGGGCAAGGGGTGCACGGCGTCGCGGATGCGGCGGCTGAGCGTCCAGTCGTGCGTGCGGCCGGTGCCGCCGAGCTCCTTCACGGCCAGCCCGGGGTTGCCGCTGTCGAGCAGCAGCGCGTCCACGTGCGGCGCGGCAGCGCGCGCCTCCTCCAGCGCGGCGGCGTCGCGCACGTGGATCACCTGCACCAACCGCGCCTGCGGGCGCAGGGCGCGCAGGCGTCGCAGCTCGTCGTGCGGCACGTGATCGACGAGCTGCAGCGTCGTCGTGCCGGCCGCGGCGTGCTGCTCGGCGATGGCCTCGGCGCGGGTGCGCGCCGTCAACAGGAAGGTGTCGGCCTGCGGCGCCTGGCAGCGCACGGCCGCGGCGATCTCGGCGATGGACTCGTCGCCGATGACGCCCGGCCCACTGGGCATGGCGGACACCAGGCCGAGCGCCCGCGCACCGGCCCCGAGCGCGAGCAGGGCCTCATCGATGCTGGCGATGCAGCAGATCTTGACGACAGGGGTCGGCATGGCGGTCAGCGGCAGATAGGACTGTTGTCACAGTGTGCCAGCCAGCACAGCGATCGCGGGTCTTCCACCCCTCCCCCGGCGCGGGAGGGGCAGGGGTAGAGGAGGACGGGTGCCGGGGCCGCGGCGCTCCCTCCTCTCCCCAACTCCTCTCACGCAAGGGGAGAGGGGCTTGACGACCGCAGTTGCGGGCTCTGGTGGGTATCTGCAGGCCCTGCTGCGGACCCGCGGACCGTGCGGGGGATCTTCAGGCGGCCGCGTCGACCAGGCCGATCACGGCGGGTGTCGGCGGGCAGGGAGCCTCGCCGACGCTGAACGCGGCCGAGGCGGTACGCGCTGCGTGCGCCGCCGACGCCTCGTCGGCCGCATGCACCCAGGCCAGCGGCTCGCCGGCCTCGACCCGCTGGCCGACGTGGCATACGCCCGCCAGACCGACGCGCGGGTCGACGGTGTCGCCCGGGCGGCGCCGGCCGCCGCCGAGCTCCACCACGGCCAAGCCGAGCGCGCGCGTGTCCATCGTCGCCACCCAGCCCGAGCGCGGCGCGGGTACGGGCACACGCACCGGGGCGGGCGGCAGGCACGCATCGCGCAGCACATCAGCGGGTCCGCCCAATGCCGCCACCATGCGCGCGAAGTGTTCCGCCGCCGAGCCGTCGTCCAGCAAACGCTGCGCTCGCTCGCGCCCCTGCGCCGGGGTCGCGCACAGGCCCGACAGGTGCAGCGCCTGCGCCGCCAGCGTCAGCGTCACCTCGAGCAGCCGCGGCTCGCGCGGGGGCAGCGCGGCGGCGCCCTCGCCGCCCCAGCCCGCGGGCCAGCGCCCGGTCAGGAAGGCCAGCGCCTCGGCCACCTCCAGCGCATTGCCGGCGTGGTGACCCAGCACCTCGTCCATGCCGGTGAGCAGCGCCACAGTCGGCAGGCCGGCGGCGCGGCCCACGCGCTCGAGGCTGAGCGCCAGTTCGCGCGCCGCCCCGGGCGTGGCCATGAAGGCGCCGTTGCCGACCTTGACGTCCATCACCAGCGCCTGCAGCCCGGCGGCGAGCTTCTTGCTCAGGATGCTCGCGGTGATCAGCGGCAGGCTCTCCACCGTGGCCGTGACGTCGCGGATGGCGTAAAGCCGGCGGTCGGCCGGCGCCACGCGCTCGCTCGCGCCGACGATGGCGCAGCCCGCTGCGCGCAGCGTCGCGACCAGCTGGTCCTGCGACGGGGTGACGCTGTAGCCGGGCAGGGCCTCCAGCTTGTCCAGCGTGCCGCCGGTGTGGCCCAGGCCGCGGCCGCTGATCATCGGCACCACGGCGCCGCAGGCGGCCAGCAGCGGCGCGAGCATCAGGCTCACCTTGTCGCCCACGCCCCCGGTGGAGTGCTTGTCGACGATGGGGCCGTGGCCGGCGGGCAGGCCGGCGTTGCGCCAGTCCAGCACCGTGCCCGAGTGCGTCATCGCCGCCGTCAGCGCCGCGGTCTCGGCCGTGTCCATGCCGCGCAGCACGATGGCCATCGCCATCGCCCCGACCTGGGCGTCGCTGAAGCCGCCGTCGACCAGCCCGCGCACGAAGGCCTCGACTTGCGCCGTCGTCAGCGCGGCGCCCTCGCGCTTGGCGCGGATGAGTTCCTGGGGAAGGGGCAGCATCACGGAGCGAGAGGCGTGCAGATGCGCGGGCCGGAAGAAACTGCTCTTCGATCGGTCACGCGGGATCCCAGGGATTGACGACCTCGACGCCGCAGAGCTCGAAGTCCCGGATGTTGCGCGTGGCCAGTCTCAGGCCGGCGCTGCGCGCGGTGGCGGCAATCTGGGCGTCGAACTGGGCGATCGGTCGCCCGGCAGCCCGCCGCCGGGCGACGATGTCGGTGTAGGCGGGCACGGACTGCGGGGTGAAGGGCAGCACCCGGGATGAGAACTCCTCGGCGAACATCGCCTCGAGCGTGGCCTCCAGCGCCGCCCTGCGCCTGCCTGCAGGCAGCAGGCGTGCCCCGAGCATCATTTCGGCCTGCGTGACGACACTGACGAAGAGGCTGTCGCCCGGCAGGCGGGTGAACCACTCGCCGACCGCTGCGGCGGGGCGCCGCCGCAGCATCTCGGACAGGACGTTGGTGTCGAGCAGGAATCCCACGGGAAAGACC
>CAIRBF010000265.1 GCA_903876715.1 uncultured beta proteobacterium | reverse complement strand
TGGCGATCCCGATGTTCATCCTCGCGGGCAACATCATGAGCCGCGGCTCCATCACGGCTCGGCTGATCGACATCGTTCGGTCACTGGTCGAGTGGCTGCCCGGCGGGCTCGCGGTAGCCACCATCCTGTCGTGCGCCATGTTCGCCGCGATCTCGGGGTCGTCTCCGGTGACCATGCTGGCGGTCAGCAGCATCATGTACCCGGCCCTGCTGGCGCGGGGCTACGGCAAGAAGTTCTCCATCGGCGCGCTGGCATCCGGCGGAACACTGGGCATCATCATCCCGCCCAGCATCCCCATGGTGTTCTACGCGATCGTCACGGAGACTTCGATCAGCGACCTCTTCCTGGCAGGGGTGATCCCGGGGCTTGTGCTGACCGCCGTGCTCGCGGCCTATGCCTTGATCGTCAACCGCCACATCGCTCCCGAGCCCTTCCGCCTGACCAACGTGGTGCAAGCGCTGAAGAGGGGCATCTTCGCGATGCTGGCGCCCGTCGTCATGCTGGGCGGCATCTATTCCGGTCATTTCTCGGCCACCGAGGCCGCGGGCGTCACGGTGGTGTACGTTCTGCTGGTCGAAGTGTTCGTGCACCGCGAATTGAAACTTCGGGACTTCCTGAAGTTGTCCGTCGACACAGCCCGCTTGCTGGGGACGATCCTGCCGATCCTGGCGGTGGCGACCAGCATCAACATCCTGCTGACGGCCGCCCGGGTGCCACAGGATTTCGCGGCCTGGATGACCGCCACGGTGCAAAGCAAGGTGGCCTTCCTGATCGCGCTCAACGTCTTTCTGCTGATCGCGGGCTGCCTGATCGACATCGTGTCGGCCATCCTGATGTTCGCCCCCATCCTGCTGCCGGTCGCCCTGGCCTACGGGATCGACCCCATCCACCTGGGCATCATGATCGTGATCAACCTGGAGATCGGATACCTCACCCCGCCGGTCGGACTCAACCTCATCGTCGGCATGACTGCCTTCAAGGAGTCGTTCCTGACCATCTGCAGAGCCGTGGTGCCCTTCGTCATGCTGATGTCGGCGGTGCTCGTCGCCGTCGTCTGGTTTCCGCAGCTGTCCCTCGCGCTGCTGAACCGCTGAAGCCATGACATGGCCGAGGGCGAGAACGGCCCTCGCTGCACATGACAACAAGCAAATCGTCCGCCGCGTGGACTACGCCCTGATGAACGCCTGGACGGCATGGCGACTGGCGGCACGCCCCGCCCCTGTGCCAGCCGCAGGCCGCCCGGCTTCGAACTAGATCGCTTTCTCGAGGATGTGCACCGCGCAGGCCGCCTCGTCGAAGCCGATGACCCCGCCGCCGTTCTCGATCAGCCCGAGCCGGGCGCCAGGCACCTGACGCGACCCGGCCTCCCCACGCAGTTGCTGCACGACCTCGTGCACCATCGACAGCCCGGTAGCGCCTACCGGGTGACCCTTGGACACCAGGCCGCCCGAGAGATTGACCGGCAGGCGGCCGCCGAGCGCCGTGGCGCCGGACTCGACGAAGGGACCGCCCTGGCCGTCAGGGCAGAAGCCCAACATCTCGAGCTGGTAGATCTCGCAGAAGGAGGTCGCGTCGTGCAATTCGACCAGGTCGATGTCCTGAGGCTGCAGGCCGGTGGCGCGCCAGGCCTTCTGCGCCGCCACGCGCGACAGCCCCGGCTCGTCCAGGCGCCGGTACTTGCCGCCCGAGAGCTGGCTCGTTCGCACCTTGACGGCGCGGGCGCGGGCGGCGGGCGGGAAGTCCTGCAGCGCATCGGCCGAGCACAGCAGCGCCGCAGCGGAACCGTCTCCCAGCGGCGAGCACATGGCGCGCGTCAGCGGCCAGCTGATCTCGCGGTCGGCCAGCACCTGCTCGACGCTGAGCTCGAAGCGGTACTGCGCCTTCGGGTTCAGGCTGCCATGGTGGTGGCTCTTCGACGCCGCGACAGCGATCTGGCGCTGCGTCGTGCCGTGGCGCTGCATGTGCCAGGCGGCCTGCATCGCATAGGTGTCCATGTACAGCGTACGCCCGGGACCGGTCTCGAAGGGCTTGCCGGCCTCGCGTCCAGCGCGGGCGTAGTAGTCGAGCCAGCGCTGGCGATCGAGCTGGTCGATGCCGGTGGCGAAGATCGCGGCCACGCGCTCAGGGTCGTCGGGGCTGACGAGCTTCTCGACCCCCAGCGCGAGGCTCACGCGCGCCTGGCCCGAGAGCACGTCCTTCCACGCGCCATGGAAGGCAAAGGAAGCGGTGGCGCAGCCGCCCTCGACGTTGATCATCGGCACGCGCTCGGGGAACAGCCCCTGCTCGACCAGCGGGGTGAAGCAGACCTGGCCGCGGATGCCGCCCTGCCCCCACTGACCCATGCCGCAGTTGCCGAACCACGCCTGCTCGATCAGCGCCGCATCGCCAACGGCCAGGCCCGCATCGGAGAGCAGGTCGAGATAGGCCTCGCGCACAAGGTCGTGGAAGCTGCGGTCGGCCTGCTTGCCGAAGGCGGTGCAGGAGGAGGCAATCACGTAGACGTCGGTCATGGAAGCCACATCGTCGGCGCCGGGCATGGCCGCCGGCAGCGTGCAGCATACCCGGGCCGCGGCGGGCGACCAGCCGCCTGCCTACACTCGCGCCACCGCGGTCGTCAGCATGCGCAGGGCACCGTGCAGACCGTCACAGGAGTAACCTTCATGCCCACCGACATCGTGCTGGCCGCCGGCGCCCGCACCCCCTTCGGCGACTTCGGCAAATCACTGCGCGACATGCCACTGCACATGCTGGGCGTGCATGCAGTCCAGGCCTGCATCACGCGCGCCGGACTCGAGCCAGCGCAGGTGGACCACCTTGTCTTCGGCAACACCGCGCCAGTGGACCACGACGGCCTGTTCATCAGCCGCAAGGTGGCGCTCACGGCCGGGCTGCCCGAAGACAGCGCCTCGCTCGGAGTCGTGCGCGCCTGTGGCACGGGGCTGCAGGCCATCGTCAGCGCCGCGCAGCAGATCACCTCCGGCCACAGCGCGATCGCCGTGGCTGCCGGAGCCGAGAACTATTCGCGCGTGCCGTACCTCGCGCACGAAATGCGCTGGGGCGCGGGCCGCGGGCCGGTGACCCTGGTCGACGGCCTGGACTACATCTACCGCTGCCCCTTCACGCGCGAGCTCATGGGCGACACGGCCGAGAACCTGGCCGAGCGCCACGGCTACCGGCGCGAGGACATGGACGTCTGGGGCCTGATGAGTCAGCAGCGCGCCGGCGCGGCCATGGCCTCGGGCTTCCTCACTCGGCAGATCGCGCCGATCGAGGTGCCAGCGGGGGGCCGGGGCGGTGCCGCGCGCCTGTTCGAGCACGACGAATTCCCACGGCCCCAGATCACGCTGGACAAGCTCGCCTCGTTGAAGCCGGCCTTCCGCAAGGACGGCAGCGGCCGCGTCACCGCCGGCAACTCCAGCGGCGTGACCGACGGGGCAGCCGCGCTGCTGGTGGCCGACGCGCAGGCCGCGCGGGCAGCCGGCGTGCGCGCGCAGGCGCGGCTGGTGGACTGGTCCGTCGTCGGCGTGCCGCCCGAGATCATGGGTGCAGGCCCGGTACCCGCGATCCGCCGCCTGCTGCAGCGCCAGGGCCTGACGGTGGCCGACATCGACTACTTCGAGATCAACGAAGCCTTCGCCGTCGTCAACCTGCACGCAGAGCGCGAGCTCGGCATCCCGCGCGAGCGCACCAACCTCTACGGCGGCGGCATCAGCATCGGCCATCCGCCCGGCGCCACTGGCCTGCGCATGACGATGACGGCCATGCACCACCTCGCCGACACCGGCGGCCGGCTGGCCATCCTCAGTATGTGCCTGGGTTCGGGCATGGGGATGGCGGCCTTGGTGGAGAACCTGGCGCTCTGAGGGGTGTTGATCCGTCGGGTCATCGAGGAGCCAGCAGACGGTAGAGCACGTGCGGCGCAGCAGACGACCCAACGGGCTCGGGCCGCTCCCCGAGCAGTTCTGCGCCGATCTTCTCCATAGCCCGGCGCGAGCGCAGGTTGTCGCGCCCGACCTCGAAGCGCACCTCGCGCGAGAAGCCGAACGCATGGTCGAGCATCAGGCGCTTCATCTCGGCATTGGCCGTACCGCCCCAGAGCCGGCGCACGAGGAAGGTGTACCCGACCGTGATCACCCGGGCCGGCTCATCCCATTGGTAGTAGCGCGAAGAGCCCACCACCTCCCCGCTGGCCTGCTCGACCGCGACCAAGGCGCCCGCGCAAGCCAGTCCCGATGCGAAGAAGCGCTCGAACACCGGCCGCTGCCAGCGCGCCCGTTCGGGATGCTGCTCCCAGATCAGCGGGTCCGACGCCGCCGAGAGCAGGGCGTCGAAGTCATCAGCACGCAAGGGGCGCAGGCGCAGCGTCAGGCCCTGCAGGAAAGGTTGAAGTTCAGGCCCGGTGTTCATCGACGCATCTTGCGGCAAGCCCGCCCGTCAGGCAAGCAGCTTGACGACAAGGGCGCAGCCTTGGGCTGCGCCCCCGCGCCAAGTCCGCAACCTGAGGAAGTGACTATGAAACGCAGGGTCTCGTACTGCCAATCACGTCGAAAACGTGCTGGTTTCCCACATAAGGCTGTTGCAACATCACAACGATGCCGAATAGATCCCTGTAAAACCAATGAGTTACAAACTTTCCTTCCTGCAACACCTTAGATACACTCGCGTCCTCAAGGAGGTTGACAGTCGATGGGGCTGTTCGCTCTCTTGAGCGGCCGAGTCCTTGGTACGGCCGAACCAACCTCAGGAAAGGAATCGCATGAGCAGCACAGGGTCGTGGCGCCGCCCCGTGGGGTATGCGCGCCGAGTCTTGGGAATCCTGTCGGGTTCCAGCCTGTTGGCATCACCCAGCGCCTTCGGTCAATTTACCGCCTCGGGCACCGTCAACTCCTCAGCCGTTCTGGTCAGAACGTTGTCGGTGTCGTCCACAACGCCTTTGGACTTCGGGACCTTCGCGCCGGGGGCCACCCCGGGCACCGTCGTGATGAGTGCCGGCGGGACGCGAACCGCCACCGGCGGAGTCACACTGGTAACCTCCTCTGCAGGCAGTCCCTCGACGATCAGCCTCACCGGCACACCATCGACGACCTACACGGTCTCGTTGCCGACCTCGGTGCTGCTGACAGCCAACACGGGCAACGCGACGATGACCCTCAACGGGTTCACCACCACGCTCACAGGCCTGCAAGGCACCCTGAGCACGGCAGGGATCGGGGCGTTCGGCATCGGCGGAACGCTGGCGGTTTCTGGCAGTCAGGCGATTGCAACCTACACGGGCACCTTTACTTTCACTTTGAACTACAACTGAATCCGTCGCGCGACGGATATCCGAAGGCGCCCCGGCCGTACCGCAAACGACGCCAGCCGCCGAAACGGCCAACGCGATGACAGGGCGATGAAGGCCAAGCGTTTCTACGCAAGAGCGCAGCCTACGGGACGCACCGGGACAAGGTGCAGACTTGAGCGCATCCTGTGGTGCCTGCTCGCGGTGCTGGCGTTGTTGCTGCTCTTGCCGGACTGCGCTCTGGCAGGCAAGCGACCCACCGCCGAGGCTGTGCAAAAGGCGCTCGCCGATCCAGGCAATCTGCTGCTGCTCGACGTCGTCGTTCAGCGCGTGACAGTGGCCAGTTCGATGACGGCCTTCCAGATCGACGATTCGGTCTACGTACCCTTGGGTGAGCTGGCTCGTGTGCTGACGTTCCTGGTGCAAGTCGACGCCGCTGCAGGGAAGGCACGGGGCTTCATCCTGCGGGAAGACCGAGGCTTCGCTTTGGACGTGTCGGCAAGCACCGTGACCATCGGCGGCACCACGACCACTCTCGAGCCCTCGCAGATCGCAGTCCAGCCCGACGATATCTATGTCGCTTCAGAGCTCCTGGAGAGGTGGTGGCCCGTGAAGCTGAAGCTGGATCTGTCCGTGCTGCAGCTGAAGGTCATTCCCCAGGAACCCCTGCCTCTGCAGCTGCGGCTCGCACGCGAGCAGATGGCTCGAACCATGGGGCGCAGCATGGCTCCGGCGCGAGATCTCCCCATCCAGCCCTTGCCCTACCAGCTCTATAGCTTTCCCACCATCGACCAGACTTGGTCACTGTACGGCGGCCGTACCGGAGACATCAAGTCATGGGCTGCGGCCAGCACGACCTTCCTGTCCGGCGACCTGCTGGGTCTGGAGGCCTCTGCCTACGCCTACCTGGGCTCAACGGCGGGCTCGACCCCGGAGTCCAAGTTCCGCCTCACGCTGGGCCGCAGCGAGCCCGCCGGCGTCCTGTTCGGCCGCCTGCCCGCCACCACAGCCTCGGCGGGCAATGTGCTGATCCCCGGCATGGACCATGTCTCCCGCTCCAGTGCCACTGGCAACGGCATCTTCGTCAGCAACGTGCCGCTGTCGCGCCCGGTGAACTTCGGAATCACCAGCTTCCAGGGCGACCTGCAGCCCGGCTGGGACGTCGAGCTCTATTTCAACGATGCACTGGTCGGGTACCAGCAAGCACGCCCTGACGGGACCTACAGCTTTCCCGACCAGGCGCTGATCTTTGGCGAGAACAGATACCGGCTCGTCTTTCACGGCCCGCAGGGGCAGATCCGCGTCGAGACCAAGACGCTGCAGTTGGACTCATCTACCGTACGCCCGGCCGAGTTGCTCTACTCCGTCGGTGCGCAGCGCGATGATCAGGGCTTCGACCGCCGCCAGGTCCAGTTCGAGTATGGGTTGAACAGCCAGTCCGCCTTGCGCGCGGGCCTGGCCACGATCGATCTTGGACCCGGGCGCAGTGGGCACAGCTACGTGAGCGCCGGTCTGCGGGCATTCCTAAACGGTTGGCTGGTCAGCACCGATGGGGTGTGGTGCGGCGAATGCAGCAGCGGGTTGGTCTCGCTGGGCATCAACCAGCGCCTGGCCTACGGCTCGGTCCAGTTGTCACAGGCCTTCTTGCGGGACTTCAAGAGCGATCTTTACAGCGACCCCAACAAGCCCATCGACTCATCGACCCGCGCACGGCTGGACCTGAGCTTGCCGCTGGCGCCCAAGCGCGCCCTGCCCTTGACGTTCCAACTCCGCGCCGACCGCTTGCGGCAGGGCACCTACGACTACTCCGCTTCGGCGCGCGCCACGCAGTCGATCTTCGGAACTCTGGTGACGCAGGAGTTGTCGGCCCAGAACGCAGATGGCGTCCGCGCCTTGCTGACCAATCTGCAACTCAGCCGATCGATCGCCGGAACCTCGACCCGCGCGCAGTTGAGCCATGCGCTGCAACCCAGCGCCCGGCCCAAGCTGGGCGTCCTGGCCACAGACGCGGCGCTGCCGGGGGGTGTGCGACTGAACGCATCGGTGACACGGATCTTCGACACTCAGGACACGACCTGGGCCTTGAACCTCAATCGCAGCTTCAGTCAATTCGCGCTGCGCACAGGCTTCACGCGCAATTCGTCGGGCGCGGTCAGCGGCTCGGTACAGGTCTTCACCTCAGTGGCTCGTGACGAGCGCGCACGGAAGTGGAGGTTCGGCGTGCTGCCCCAGGGCAGTTACGGGGCGGCGTCGGTCAGGACCTTCCTCGACAAGAACCTGAACGGCGTGCTCGACGCTGGGGACGAGCCAATCGCGGGGGCGACTTTTCGCGTCAATGGCAGCACCTCGATGGTCAAGACCGACGAGGCAGGATTCGCCTACATCGAGCGCCTCAACGCACACCGGCTGACGAGCATCGAGTTGAACCCCGCTTCCCTCGAGGACTCTCAGTGGTCGCCCGCATTACGTGGGGCGGCGTTCACCGCGCGTGCGGGCAGGCTCGCCAATATCGACTTCCCCGTGGTGGTGACGGCCGACATCGACGGCTACGTGTACCTGGAACGCAACGGACAGCAACGCGGCGTCAGCGATGTGATGCTCCACCTGTACGACACCACAGGAACGCTGTTGACCAGCGTGCGCAGCACTGGCGATGGCTATTACATCTTCACCGGAGTGCGCCCTGGCAAGTACATGATCGGTGTATCCCCCGAACTGATCCAGCGTCTGCGCCTGGAGCCCGTTGATAAGGAGTCGGTGGAAATCGCGGCCGACGGCGGTCCCGCCAACGGTATCGACTTCGTGTTGCGCACCTCAGAAGCGGAGACCGACGGCCGCAAGGCCGCTCCCGGATCGCGCAAGAGCCCCTGAAACCTCCGGACCTGGTCTCAGGGCCAGGCCAGCGCCACCGGGAAGCTGCCGACGTAGGTGCCGGGGCCGGGAATGCCCGTGATCTGGACCGTGCCGCCTATCGTCACGGTCGTGGACGCCGTCGGGCCGGTGGAGGTGACGACCGGCGCCTTGTTGAGATTGACCACGGACAAGGGCTCGGCACCGCTTTGCGATGTCAAGGTGAAGGTGCTCGGCATGGAAACCGAGAAGCTCATGTTGGGCCCGCGGCTGGTGACCAGCACCTGCGCTGGACCGCCACCATCAGGACCCACGAGATAGACCTGCCCATCGGCAAGACGGCTCCCCTGCGGGAAGACGGTGACAGCTCCAGGGCCGAGCACTGCCACCGTACCAAAGCGCAAGGCAGCGACAACGGACAGGCCATCGAGAGATTGTGCAGCTGCACCCAGGTACCCGAAGGGCAAGGTGAGCACAAAAGCGACCAAGCGCCCGACCGTCATCCCATGTCGGACACAGCAGACAGCCATCGTCACTCGTAGGTCATGGCCAGCGATACGTAGCCAGGCATGCGCAGATCCGCACGACTGACCATCACCGCTGACCCGCTGCGCCTCTCCGGCACCACAGACGTCGCTGTGCCGACGATGAGGCCCGCACGAACCGCGTCGGGCGCCGCCACGGATGAAGATGCCGAGCCAGTGGACGCAGGTGTGTCCGGGCGAGCACGCTGAGCGCCGGCCGCCGCTTCGGACGAGCTGGCCAGCACGAGCGCTGAAGAGACGTCGGCTGGCCCCGTCGAACGCAACCAGCCCGTGCGCGGCAACTCGACGGCCATGCCGGTCAGCAACGATCGGGTGGACAAGGCCAGGGGCGTAGTGATCGGACGCACAACGCCCGTGCTTCCGACGATGGTCGCGGACACCGACACCAAACCGCTCACGCTACCCGGCCTGTCAGCCGCACGCACAGACGCAGCTGTCAGAGCACCAAGGAGTAACGTCGCCGCAACCGACCTTTGAAAAATTAAGGGTAATCCCCAATCAAGCATGCTCTCCACCCTGCCGAAAAGTATAGGGGGAAAAGCAGGCTCTGTCAGCCGCTTTTTGGTCGATCAGCGCATCGGTGCGATGTTGCGCACGGCACGCCATAGTCACATCGACCAGGCAGCGCTGGATCAGTTCGGAAACGCGAAAGCCCGCAGATGCAGCGGGCAGCTACATGCGGGAAGATCCGAAGAACGGTGCGACGCTAACGACCGGGCCGTCGCAGCCCGTGGCAGCCGGGGGGCGCGAGAGCGCCGCTCACCTCAAATCGAGATTGCCCTCGGCCAGGACCTTGCCGCCTTCTTCGGGCCGCAGCTGGAATGTGACCTGAAATCGCCCGGCGCGCAAATCGACGCCTTCCGGGGGTTCAATGGCCACGCGAAGGATCCGCTCGGGGTTGGGCACATAGACCGCCAGGCCATTGACACGCGCAACCTGCACCGGCGAAGAGCCACCGGCGGGCAGGAAGGTGACCACGAGATCACCGTAGACCGAGCGGTTGCCTGCGCGCTCGAGGGACAACGACAACAGCGCCGGATTCTCACCGCTGCGCGGAGTGAAGCTCATCGCGGAGATCGTCATATCCACCAAAGCGGACCCTTCCCTCACGATGACCGGGATCAGCGCTCCCACCAGAGGCGTCAGGCGTATGTCGAGACCATCGGACGTCGGGTTGCCCACCGCTGAGTCAATGCTGGAAGCCAGGTTCGCGTCCAGCACTCGCTCGATCAGCAGGTGCGATCGATACTCTCCTGCCGCCAGATTCTGGGGCTTGCGCAAGGACAGGCGGATGACCTGGCTGCCGCCAGGCTCAACCGTCAACTGACGAGGAGAAAACCTCACCATCGCATCGACGAAGCGCTCGCCCGGCAGGGGAGTGTCGACAGGAAGAAACTCCCCCAACTGGTTCATCCTCCGGTTGACCAGAGTAAGCCGGTAGGTCGCCGCCTGGTTGGTCGTGTTCACGACGTCGATCTGACTGGAACGCGAATTGCCCTCGAACACGACACGGGTCGGACTGAGCAGCAATTGCGCGTAAGCCGCAGGAACCGCAGCAGCCCATAGCAGAAGGCAGGCAAGAACTCTCACCATCGACGCAGGCCCCCTGAGCTGAACAGCGGAACGAGCCCGGCCACAAAAGACGCGTCAAAAAAGCGACTTTCGGACACGCCACTCGATCTCATAAAAGTAGATTATCAAGTAATTTCCGAGCCTCATGCACTTGCTTGCGAGCAACCATGCATGCACCATCCGCAAACACCCTCGGTCAGGCTCGATCTCAGCGGGTGGGTGCGAGCATCAGGCGGGCCCGCGTTGCACCGCCAAGCCCCACTGCCTCGCGGCAGCGGGGCCCTGCGGCTGCGCACCTCAGTTCCAGCTCAGCGTGACCTGGAAGACACCGGAATAGTCCGCCACCGCCTGCGCGGCCGCCACTGAAAGGGTGCCCCCGATCCCAAACGCTCCGCTGCCGTTCGAGCCGATCGCTCCGGCATTGCCGGACAGGTTGGTGGTCAGGCTGCCCAGGGTCATCGTCGCCCCGCCCGTGGAAGTCAGCGTGACGCTCGACGGCAGGCTGACGGCGTACGTCATCGCCGGTGTGCCCTGCAGGGAGACGGTGGACGCGCTGCCCGTATTCGTGCTCACGAGCGTCACGCCGCCCGATGCGCTGCGGCTGCCCGACGGGTCCAGCACAACCGCGCCTTGACTTGCACCAGGAGACATGGTGCCGAAGCTCAGACCGGTGGTCGACACGATCTGAAGGCTGCGCACCAGTGTGGCT
>CAIRBF010000264.1 GCA_903876715.1 uncultured beta proteobacterium | reverse complement strand
TTCTCGTCGTAGTGCTGCCCGGTGTGCACCAGCCGCCAGCGCAGCCGCCCGCCGGCCTGCTGCCGCGCCTGCAGCGCGCGCACGATGGGCCCGATCTTCATGAAGTTGGGGCGGGCGCCGGCGATCAGGTCGATGAGGGGGGCTGGGGCTGCACCCATCGGTACGTACTGGCTCATGCCGGGCTGTGTGCTGTCAAACGGAGGCGATTCCAGAGTTGTTCCTGGACGACATGCGGCGTCGTGCCGAAATCGTCTGCCCAGGATTCCACCTCGGCCGCCTTCGGGCGGACGTCGCCGGTGGTGCGCTCGCGCAGCAGGGGCGTAGGGGCCAGCACTTCAGCCGCAAAGGCTCGTGCGGCCTGTTGTCGGCGCGTCTTGGCAGTGCTGACCACCTGGTATTCACCTGAGGCGGTCTCCCAAGCCAGGAACACTGCATGACAAAGCCGGAACCTGGCTTGCGCATCGTCTCGCGCACGCACAAGGGCGGCCACCCCCGTACCACGCTGGTGCGTCAGCCCTTGGACCATGGCTGGGCCTGTGCCGCGGTCAGGCGCGCACGCACCGATCAACTCGCGGATCACGTCGCGAGGATGCTCCCGCCCCAACCGTTGTCTCAACCAGACGGCTGCCTGGTATCCCTGGTGCGCCGGGTGATCATCAGGGTCAGACTGCGGGAACGCGCCAAGCCCAGCCAGATCGATGGTTGACGCCTTTGCAAGGAGGGGTTGCTTTGCAGCCACCCATTGGCACGCTTCGGGCAGTTCGTCCCAGGTCGCGGCCTCGCTGAGTTGGGCGAACACCCCTGTTTCAAGGCCGCCTGCCGCGCTGTCGATGTCTGGGGTGGCAGCATCGTAGGGGTCGAAGCCCAGCCGCCCTGCTGACATGCACCAGGCTGCTTCAGCGGCATCGGCTCGAGACTGCTGAACCCTGCCCCAAGCATCGCGCAGTTCACCCGCGCACGCAGGGGAGAGGCGCGCGATGACGCCGTCTACAAAAGCTGCCAGGCACGCCTCTACGGGCGTGCGCTCCAGATACCAAGGCTCGGCTCTGTCCGGCAGCGTGAACCTGACCCTTTGGAACCGTGGGTCAAGCGTCATCAGGCGGGCCAAAATGGCATCGTCCCCGCCTGACCACAAGGCCAGCGGCGGGAAGACATACCCGGGCGTCAGCACATCGAGCCGGTGCTTTGCTTCGGTGCGGCGATCACTGCGCTTCTCGGGTTCGAAGAGCAGGCGCCACCAACGCTGCGCCAGGCCCAGTGCAAGAGGCAGTGCCGGGACCCTTGTCCCTTCTGAAAGGCTGCCATCAACCGGGTCCTCGAGTCGTGCCAGGGGCTCGCCTGCAATGCAAAGCGCGATCTCGGCAAATGTTTCGGCTTCGCAGGGGTCGTCAAGATCAGACGCCAGCCACTGAGGATCCAGCGTGAAGTGCTTCACGGCAGTTCGAACTCCAAGTCGTCAACTTCTGCGTCCGTCAGGGGATACCCTTTGTACGTCCCGTCATCCGCAGCGATCAAGTGCGCACGATAAACGACAGATCGGTCTTCTGGATCGCGTGCATAGACAAACTTTGGCAGTTCGCCAGGGCTGAACGGCGAGGTGTGACCCATTCTCAGAGCGCTTTTCAGCAGGGCAGTGGCCTCTCGGTCGGGGCTTCGACGGTTCCACTTCGCTGGACAGATCATGGTGAAGGGCGGTTTGGGTTCGCGCTGTCTCGCCTGCTCGACGGTATAGGGTTGCGCTCCGGGCCGCCCTACGCCCAGGGTGGCCGTGGCACCGAATTTGTGCTTCGGGCTGCCGACGTAACGCACCCTCTCGGCAGCCGTTTCAAGGTCCGTAGGCGAGAGCGGTGCAACCCTGGGCCGCGGCGCAGGGCGCTGTCCTACCTTGCCGCTCACCCCAGCCCCTTCTCAACACCCGCCACCGCCTTCCCCACTTCCGACAATCCCTCCATCGCAATCGGGCTCGCACCGCCGGTGTGCACCGCCTGCCCCTTGTCCTGCCGCCACACGTGCATCTTGCTGAACCCAGGCCAGCCGTATGCGGCCAGGCGGCGGAGGGTACCCAGTTTGAGGGGGGTGCCCACCAGAAAGCGCAGCAGGTCCACGAAGTGCCAGGTCTCTCCTACCAGGCGACCGCTGCCCACGGCGCGGTCTTGCGTCCGGTGGTCGGCGGGGATGGCGCCTGCGTTCACCGCTTCACCAGGTTCTTGGGGCCCGGCACGGCCGGCCTCCGGCAGGCTGACCGTGCGTGCCAACGCAGGCGCCGGCTCAGCCGTCGACGCCGCCGCGTCATGGCCCGCACCAGAGCTGAGCAGGATGTCTTCAAGCCGCCGACGGTGTCGGGTCGCACACCTCTGGAGACCACCGCCCGTGGGACTCGCGCACCAGGATGCGCTGGGAAACCAGTCGCTCCACGGTGATGGCCCTGTCGACTGCCTTGCGTACGGGCTCCTCGCCGTTGGCGTGTGCGCTGTAGAGCACACGCAGCAACTTGTCTGCCCACCTGGGCACGTGACCGGTCTTTTCCCACCGGGCTACGGACTGCCCGTCCACGCCGAGCAGCCTGCCGAGAGCCGGTTGCGACAAGGACATGCCCGCCTGCCGGATGTACCGAAGCTCCTTGCCTGAGAGAACCCCGTGCTTCTCCGCCAACGCCAGGCAGATGGCCTGCGTCAGCCCGTCAAGATCATGGACAGAAACGGCCTCGCCATAAGGGGTCTTGCGAACCGTGTACCCGTTGACGAGCCACACGTTCTGCAAGCCGCCATCAGTGAAGTGATGCATCGCTCACTCTCCATTCACGTCGATCACGGTGATGACGACGAGATCCGGCGCCGGGTACTCAACTGACACGATCACTGCCACCTGTACGCCGGCTACGAAGCGCTCCATCCTGCACTTCACACCGGGGTGTCGCATGTCCGGCTCTGGCGGCTTGGCCAATGTCCCCGCACGCAGAACATCGAGGGCCATCATCCGGTTCAGCTTGCGTTTGCGCATCTGCACATCCGCATGAACCGTCCACGCCACGTTTACGGTGTCCTTCGCGCTGTCCCGAACATGCCGCTCCAACTGACGGTCAGACGGCCTTGGCATCATCTACCTATCAAAATGATAGTGTGTGAGAGCCACATCGGCGCGAGCGACGCGCAAAAAAATGCCTCATCCCAGCTCCTCCGCCAACTCGACCACCACCTTCCCCACCTCCACCAACTCCTCCATCGCAATCGGGCTCGGCGCGCCCGCTGCGTATTTCGGCGATCGTGACCGGTCATTTCGGTTGAAGGTGACCGGTCATTTCGGCGCATCGTGACCGCCCATTTCGGCGATCGTGACCGGTCGGAGGCCGGGGTGCTGCGCAGGCTCATGAGTGTATCGATGGGGGGCTTTTCAGCGTGTCTGGCTCTCCTTCGGGTGGGGGTTGTCGGGCGAGCCTGAGGCCGTGTGATCGAGGCGGAAGTGGGTCTCCCACTCGGGGCTGTCGAGTTCCAGGGCGGCGATGATGCGGTCCTCGGCTTGGTGCAGCAGGCGCTCCATGCACTGGCTCTGTGTGACTGCGTCACGCCGGGCCATGTGCCGAAGCGCGTTGCACGCGCTGGCGTCGATCCACACGCTCAGGCGACGCTGGTTTTCCTGCACGCGAAGCTTCTGCCGGCGCGCGGCCTGACGCTGCGCCGCGGTCTTCCTTGTTGCCAAGCCTGTATTGGGGTTTTGGTCCATGGTGTGTGACTCGGTCACGCTGCGGTCGCAGCGCTGGCTGGGGTGGGCTTGCGCGCGGCGGCTTGCGGCGTACTGGTGCGGCGGGAGTGACCTTCGAGCTTGAAGCGGTGCGCGCGCTGCAGCAGGCGGTCGAGGATGGCGTCGGCGATGGTGGCGTCGCCGATCCAGCCGTGCCAGTGCTCCAGCGGCAGCTGGTGCGTGATGATCGTCGCGCGGCGGCCGGCGCGGTCGTCCACGATCTCCAGCAGCGCGCTGCGCGTGGCGCTGTCGATCGGGCCCACGCCCCAGTCGTCCAGCAGCAGTACATCCATGCGCGCCAGTTGGAGCAGCCACTTGCCCAGCGCGCCGCTGGCGGTGAGCACGCGCAGTTCCTCGGGCAGGCGTGGCACGCGCAGGTGCAGCGCGCTGTGGCCACCGCGGCAGGCGTGCTGCGCCAGCGCGCACGCCGCCCAGGTCTTGCCCACGCCAGTGGCGCCGCTGAGCAGCACGGTGTCGCCGCGCTCGATCCAGCTCGACAGGGCCAGCGCCGTGAGCGCGCGCCGGTCCAGCCCGCTGATGCCGGTGAAGTCCGCGGCCTCGATGCTCGCATCCGGGTACTTCAGCTGCGCCTTCTGCAGCAGCCGCACGCGCTTGCGGTCGTGGCGGCTGTGCACCTCGCGGTCCACGAGCATCGCCAGGCGTTCCTCGAAGCTCAGCGTCAGCGCCTCGGGCTGGCCGGCCTGAAGCTCGAGCCCCTCGGCGAAGGCGTTGAGCTTCAGGGCTCGCAGGTGGGTCAGGGTCGATGAGTTGATCATGGGGTCTCCTGCGATCACTGGTAGTTCTGCGGGCCGCGCAGGTTGTCATGCTGGGGGCTGACCCAATCGCCCTGCGCGGGCTGCGTGAGGCGGTCACGGTTGTTCTTCAGGATCTCGTGCACATGCTTGCAGCGGTAGGTGCCCAGCACGAGCGCGGTCTCGCAGGCGGCCTCCAGGCGCGCGCGGCCGTAGCGGCGCGCCAGGGACAGCAGCCCCAGGCAGGCGCGGTAGCCGTGCTCGGGGTGGCGGTAGCGGGCGAGCACGCGCGAGACGAATACGCCGGTGGCCGCGCCCACCTGCTCGCCCCAGGCGATCAGGCGCTGGGGCGACCAGTCCTTGTGGCTGCGGTGCGAGGCGGGCATGTGCTCGTCCACGGTGGTGTAGCCCCCGCGACGGTCGCTGCGGGCATGGCTTGCCACGCGCTGGCCGCGGTGCAGCACCTCCACCAGGCGGCGTGTCAGGCGGGCGTCCAGCGTTAGGCCCACCAGCGCGTGGGGCACGCTGTAGTAGTGGGCATCGACTTCGACGTGGTAGTCGATGTGCACCTTGACGGTCTTGAAGCGCGCGAGCTCGTAGGGCTCGGCCGGCAGCGGCAGCATCGCCGGGCGGTCGATCTCGGCAAACACGCTGGCGCGGCTGCCCGGCAGCTTGCGGAACAGGCGCTCGTTGAGCGACGGCAGCAGCGACTGGACGGCCGCGTCGGCCTCGGCCACGGTGTCGAAGACCCGGTGACGCAGCGACGCCAGGATCCAGCGCCCTACCACCTGCACCGCGCTCTCCACCGCCGCCTTGTCCTGCGGGTGGTAGGGCCGCGCGGGCAGCACCGAGGTGCCGTAGTGGCGCGCGAAGTCCAGCACCGTGGCGTTGGCCTGGGGCTCGTAGCGGTCGGGCTCGGCGATGAGCGCGCGCGGGTTGTCGGGCACGATCAGGTGCGGCACCGCGCCCATGAATGAGATCGAGCGCACCATGCCCTCGATCCAGTCGTCGAGCTTCTGCGCCGGGGTGGCGCAGGCGAAGGTGTAGCTCGACGCTCCCATGGCCGAGACGAAGACCTGGGCAAAGCCCTCGCGCAGCCGCAGCGTCGGGCCGGAGTAGTCCACGAACAGCTTCTCGCCGGCGACCCGGTGCTGGCGCATCGAGCGCTTGAGCCGGGCGCGGAAGGTCTTGTAGTGCTCGCAGAACTGGGTGTAGCGCCAGGTTCGGCTACCGGGGTGGGCCTCGGTGTACTCCTGCCACAGCAGCATGAGCGTCACGCCCTTGCGCTGCAGGTCCTGGTGCACGCGTGCCCAGTCGGGTTCGACGAAGCCCGAGGGCGGGCGCGAGGCGGGCAGCAGAGCCTGCTGCAGGCGCGGCTCGTCCCAGCCGCGCACCTCGTTCCAGTCCAGCTTGGCGGCGCTGGCGAGCGCCAGGTACTTCTGCACCGCGCCCTTGGAGATGCCCAGGGCGGTGGCGATCTTGTCGTGGGACAGCCGGGCTTCCCACTTCAGTCGGATGACATCCTTGATCATGCGTAGACCAACTCGTTGTGCGGGCATCGTTGCGCTCCGGCCGTGAAGGAGCCGGAAGGCTACGAAGCCCCGCGGGGGTCAGTTGATCTGCGCAGCGCCCGGGGCGCCGACGTTCACCGTCTTGACACGGTCACGATCGCCGAAACGACCGGTCACGATGCCGAAACGGTCGGTCACGATGCGCCGAAATGCGCGGTCATCATCGGCCGAAATGTGCGGTCACGATCCCGAAATCGGCGGTCACGATGGGCCGGCCGCCGCCCGCTGCCGCACGCCGGTGAGCTCTACGTCAGGCGACACATTCACGCCCAGGCGCGCACCCGTTGCCTTCGGTCGGCGGTATGTGTAGAGTGTCCACACAGGAGCTACACATATGGCCACCAATCTCGCACTGGACCAAGAACTACTCGACCGCGCATTCCGGGTTAGCGGAGAGCCTACCAAGAAGGCGGCGGTGACACGCGCGCTTCAGGAGTTCATCGCTAGGCGCGAACAGCGGCGAGTGGCAGAGCTTTTTGGCAAGCTTGAGTGGGACACGACCTACGACTACAAGGCCGAACGGTCCCGCAAGTCGTGAGCCTGCTCGTAGACACGTCAGTCTGGTCTCTCGCGTTTCGCCGCGACGCAGAGGCCTCGACTCAGGCTGTAGAAGTACTTCGAACTGCTCTTGAAGGAGCAGATCAAGTGTTCACAACAGGTTTGGTTCTCCAGGAACTGCTGCAAGGCTTCTCGGGGCCCAAGGCACGCAGCCAGCTGATAGAGAGGTTTGCTGCGTTGGCATTCCTGCAACCCGATCGCGACGACCACATCGAAGCCGCCGAGGTTCGGAACACTTGTAGGCGGAACGGTGTACAGATCGGCACTATTGACGCAGTGCTGATTCAGCTTTGCTTGCGTCATGATCTAGTCTTGCTCAGCACAGACAACGACTTTCGGTCTGCTTCAAAACACGTCAAGTTCCGTCTTTGGAGCGGTGCCGCCTGACCCCCCGCTCGAACTTCCACTTCGCTCGAGCCCCCACTTCCATCGTCGCCTCCTTGGCGGTGGTGGGCGGCGACAACTCGATGGCCACCCCCAATGGGTCAGATCTCAGTCGGCGCCAGCAGCCCCTGCTCCGCAACAAGATCGCGCCGATGTTCGACGGGCTGATCGGCACGGAACCCCGCACCCGGGTCGGCTGACGAGCTCTGCCGCGCACCCCACGTCCCCAGGACGGCCGTAGCCGCATCGTCCCTTCGCCACCCCACCCCACCCACTTGCTTTAGTCCTAAAGCATTTGCGGCGAGAATCCGGCGCATCCCCGAGGAGAGTGTCCCCATGCGCATCGTCTGCATCGGCGGTGGCCCCGCTGGCCTGTACTTCGCGTTGCTGATGAAGCAGCTCGACCCCAGCCACCACATCACGGTGGTGGAGCGCAACCGGCCCTATGACACCTTCGGCTGGGGCGTGGTGTTCTCCGACGCCACGCTGGACGGCATGCGGCGCTGGGATGGGCCCACGGCAGACGCGATCGAGGTGGCCTTCAACCACTGGGACGACATCGAGCTGCACTTCAAGGGGCACGTCATCCGCTCGGGCGGGCACGGCTTCGTGGGGATCGGGCGCAAGAAGCTGCTGAACATCCTGCAGGCGCGCTGTGAGGAACTGGGGGTGGAGCTGCTGTTCGAGACCGAGGTCGATTCGGACGCCGACTATCCGGACGCGGACCTCGTCATCGCCAGCGACGGCGTCAACTCGAAGATCCGCCAGAAGTACGCCGAGGTCTTCCAGCCCGACATCGTGACGCGGCCCAACCGCTTCATCTGGTTGGGCACGACGCAGCTTTACGACGCCTTCAACTTCCACTTCGAGAAGACCGAGCACGGCTGGTTCCAGAGCCACGTCTACAAGTTCGACGACCAGACGACGACCTACATCGTCGAGACGCCCGAGCACGTGTGGAAGGCGCACGGGCTGGACCAGGCGAACACCGAGGAGTCCATCGCCTTCTGCGAGAAGCTGTTCGCCAGGTACCTCGGCGGCCACCCGCTGCTGAGCAACGCGCGCCACCTTCGCGGCTCGGCGTGGCTGAACTTCCAGCGCGTGCGCTGCCGGCGCTGGCACCACTTCAACGGCCGCAGCCACGTGGTGCTGATGGGCGATGCGGTGCACACGGCGCACTTCGCCATCGGCTCGGGCACCAAGCTGGCGCTGGAGGACGCGATCGGCCTGACGCGCCTGTTCAAGGAGGCGAAGGCCGCGGGCGGCGGCGGCGCGGCCGACATCCCGGCCGTGCTGGAGCGCTATCAGGCCGAGCGCGAGGTGGACGTGCTGCGCCTGCAGAACGCGGCCTGGAACGCGATGGAGTGGTTCGAGGTGGTGGGCACGCGCTACTGCGACCAGCTCGAGCCCGAGCAGTTCATGTACTCGATGCTCACGCGCAGCCAGCGCATCAGCCACGAGAACCTGCGCCTGCGCGACGCGCGCTGGCTCGAGGGCTACGAGCGCTGGTACGCGCGCCGCGCGGCGGCGCAGGCCGGTGTGCCGGCCCCCGCGGCCGCGGCCGCCGACGCCCCAGCCGTGCTGAAGCCGCCGAGTCCGATGTTCACCCCCTTCAAGCTGCGCGGCATGACGGTGCCCAACCGGGTGGTGGTCTCGCCGATGGCGATGTACTCGGCCGCCGACGGCCTGCCGGGTGACTTCCACCTCGTGCACTTCGGCGCGCGGGCGCTCGGCGGCGCCGGGTTGCTGTACACCGAGATGACCTGCCCCAGCCCGGACGCGCGCATCACCCCGGGCTGCGCCGGGCTGTGGAATGACGCGCAGCGCGACGCCTGGAAGCGCATCGTCGACTTCGTGCACGCGAACTCGCCCGCGAAGATGGGCATTCAGCTCGGCCACGCCGGGCGCAAGGGCAGCACCCAGCTCGGCTGGCAGCGCATGGACGAGCCGCTGGAGGCCGGCAACTGGCCGCTGCTGTCGGCCTCGGCCCTGCCCTACCTGCCGCAGAGCCAAGTGCCCCGGGCCATGACGCGCGAGGACATGGACCGCGTGCGCGACGATTTCGTCGCCGCCACGCGCCGTGCGGCCGAGGCCGGCTTCGACATCCTGGAGCTGCACTGCGCGCATGGCTACCTGTTGTCGAGCTTCCTGTCGCCGCTGACGAACCGGCGCGATGACGCCTACGGCGGCAGCGTCGAGAACCGCGCCCGCTACCCGCTGGAGGTCTTCGCCGCCGTGCGCGCCGTCTGGCCGCAGGACCGGCCGATCTCGGTGCGGCTGTCGTGCCACGACTGGTTCCCTGGTGGCAACACGGCCGACGACGCGGTGGCGATCGCGCGCCTGTTCAAGCAGGCCGGGGCCGACATCATCGACTGCTCCTCGGGCCAGGTGGTGGCCGAGCAGAAGCCGGTGTACGGCCGCATATACCAGACGCCGTTCGCCGACCGCATCCGCAACGAGGTGGGCATCCCCACCGTGGCGGTGGGCGCGATCTTCGAGGCCGACCACGTCAACATGG
>CAIRBF010000263.1 GCA_903876715.1 uncultured beta proteobacterium | reverse complement strand
GGCTTCGCCCCGCAATGCCTTGGGGCCGGTCACGCTCAGGCGCTCTGGGCAGCTGACCTTGCTCCACACATTGGGGTGCTCGCGCATGAACCTTACAAACAGCTCAAACTCCGGGCCGTCCAGGGGCTTGCTCACGTCCGGCCGGCCCATGTGGTCCACCACCACGGTGGTGGGCAGGGTGGTAAAAAAGTCCCACAGCTCGGGCAGGTCTACCGCTTCAAAGTAGATCACCACATGCCAGCCCAGGGGCTTGATGCGGTGGGCAATCTCCAGCAACTCGTCTTTGGGCGTGAAATCGACCAGGCGCTTGACAAAGTTGAAGCGCACGCCGCGCACGCCGGCCGCATGCAGCGCCTGCAACTCGGTATCGCTGATGCTGCGCTTGACGGTGGCCACGCCGCGCGCACGACCGCCTGAAGCGATGCAGGCATCCACCATGGCCCGGTTGTCGGCGCCGTGGCAGGTGGCCTGCACGATCACGTTGCGCGCGAAGCCCAGGTGATCGCGCAGCGCGAACAACTGCTGCTTGCTCGCGTCGCAGGGCGTGTACTTGCGCTCCGGAGCGAAAGGAAAATCCGCGCCCGGACCGAAGACGTGGCAGTGCGCGTCCACGCTGCCCGGCGGCAGCACGAAGCGCGGCTTGCTCGGGCCGGCGTACCAGTCCAGCCAGCCGGGGGTCTTCTGGAAGGCGGTCTCGGTCATGTCAGCAATCCTTGTGCGGGTGCAGATGGGCCAGCAGGCGGTCGGCCTCGGTGCGCCAGTCGGCGCTGCGCGCAAAGCCGGGCTCGCCGCGCACGCCGAACAGGCCCTCGTCCGCCCGGTCCGCCACCCAGGCCTGGCGCTCGGCCGTGCCGGCGGCCGACCAGGGCTCGAGCCCGGCCTCGCGCACGGTCTGCGCCACCTCGCGGACCTCCTCGCTGCGGCGGCGGCCGTGCTCGATCACGCGCTGGAAGAAGTAGGCGCCCTGCTTCTCCCAGTCGATGCCGGGGAAGGTCTCGCGCAGCGAGGCGATCACCGCGTCCTCGACGCCGTAGTGACGCGCCGTGGTGAAGCTCTCGATCACCATCGCCTCCAGGCCCTTGATCATCACGCTGCGGCACATCTTCGTGGCCGAGGCGACGCCGAGCTGCTCGCTCGCCACCTTCGAATCGAAGCCGATCGCGTTCAGGCGCGGCTGCAGCGCCGGGGCGTGCGGCCCGCCCAGCAGCAGCGGCACCTTGATGCGGTAGGGCGGCACCGAGGTCATCACCGCGCCCTCGACGTAGCGCCCGCCAGCCTCGTCCACCAGGCCGGCGGCGCGGATCTTGGCCCCCGGCGAGGCCGAGTTGAAGTCCAGGAAGAAGGCGCCGGGCTTCAGCCCCGTCGCGCAGTCCTGCGCCACCGGCACCGCCTGGCTGGCCGTGACGGCACTGATGACGAGGTCGGCGCCGGCCACCGCCTGCGCGTGCGACGGCGCGAGATGCACCCCCAGCCGCAGCGCGTGCTCGCGCATGGACTCCCCGCCCTCACCGCGCAGCTTGAGGTCGAACGCGCTGACGCGTGAGCCGCGGGCACGCAGGTCCTCGGCCAGGATGCGGCCGACTTCGCCAAAGCCGATGATCGCGATCTGCATGGATCTCCCTCGCTGCGCGCGCCGCGCCCTGCCCGGTCTTCAGTCGACGTAGCGCAGGCCCGCCTTCTGCAGCGCCTCGCGCATCTTGTACATGTCCAGACCCAGCTCGCCGGCGCCCAGCCGGGAGCGCTTCTCGCCCTCGTTGGCCTCGCGTGCCGCGGCGGCCTGCACAACCTGCGGCGCCAGCGCTGCCGGCACGACGACCACGCCGTCGTCGTCGGCGACGACCGCATCCCCCGGGTTCACCAGGGTTCCGGCACAGACCACCGGCACGTTCACCGAGCCCAGCGTTGCCTTGACCGTGCCCTTGGCGCTGACCGCCTTGCTCCAGACCGGGAAACCCATCTCGGTGAGCGTCTTCACGTCGCGCACGCCGGCGTCGATGACCAGCGCGCGGGCGCCACGGGCCCTGAACGAGGTGGCGAGCAGGTCGCCGAAGTAGCCGTCGGTGCACTCGGCCGTGATCGCGGCGACGACGATGTCGCCGGGCTGGATCTGCTCGGCCACGACGTGCAGCATCCAGTTGTCACCAGGGTGCAGCAGCACCGTGACGGCCGTGCCGGAAACCTGGGCGCCCGCATAGATGGGGCGCATGTAGGGCTTGAGCAGGCCGACGCGGCCCATGGCCTCGTGCACCGTGGCAGAGCCCAGGGCGGCCAGG
>CAIRBF010000262.1 GCA_903876715.1 uncultured beta proteobacterium | reverse complement strand
TCGGCGCCGAGCCCGGCGCCTGGGCCGTCGGCCAGCGTGTGCGCGTGGCCTTTGCGCCCAGCGAGGGCGGGCACGCGGTGCCGGTCTTCGAGCCGGCCTGACGCCATGGCCACCTCTCCCAGGCGCCCCGGCGCCCTGAGCCGCTACACCGTCCTCGACGCCACGCGCGTGCGCGCCGGCCCGACGGCGGTGCGCACCTTCGCCGACCAGGGCGCGCGCGTGATCAAGATCGAGATGCCGCCCGGCACGCCGGGCGGCGACGACATGATCGGCGGCCGCGACCACAACCGCGCCGACTACGAGAACCTGCACCGCAACAAGTTCAGCCTGACGCTGAACCTCAAGGAGCCGCAGGGGCGCGAGGTGCTGTTCGACCTGGTGCGCCAGGCCGATGTCTTCGTCGAGAACTACCGCCCCGACGTCAAGCACCGCCTGGGCATCGGCCCTGACGAGCTGCGCGCCGTCAACCCGCGCCTGGTCTACGCCAGCATCTCGGGCTTCGGGCAGGACGGCCCGGCGGCGCAGTGGCCCGGCTTCGACAGCATCGCCCAAGGCATGGGCGGGCTGATGAGCATCACCGGCCAGCCCGGCGCGGGCCCGATGCGCGTGGGCATCCCGATCGCCGACCTGTGCGCCGGCCACTTCTGCGCGCTGGGCATCCTCTCGGCCCTGCTCGAGCGCGAGGCCACCGGCGAGGGCCAGTGGGTGCAAACCTCGCTGCTGGAGGCGCAGGTGGCCATGCTGGACTTCCAGGCCGCGCAGTGGCTGGTGGACGGCAAGGTGCCGGGCCAGAACGGCAACGAGCACCCGCTGACCGTGCCCACCGGCGTGTTCGCCACCGCCGACGGCCACCTGAACGTGGCCGCGATCGGGCAGACGATGTGGACGCGGCTGTGCCAGGCGCTGGACGCGCCCGAGCTGGTGGACGAGCCGGGCTTCGGCTCGGACCCGGAGCGCGTGGCGCACCGCGCGCGCGTGAACGAGGCCGTGGGCCGCATCTTCGCCACCCGCACCACGCGCGAGTGGACCGAGCGCCTGCTGCGCGCCGGCGTGCCCTGCGGGCCCATCCACACGATCGACCAGGTCTTCGCCGACCCGCAGGTGCAGCACCTGGGCCTGCGCTGGCCGCGGCCGCTGCCCGGCCGCCCCGACGCCGCGCTCGTGCGCCCGCCGTTCCGGCTCTCGGCCCACCCGTTGGAAGGCCCACCCGAGCCGGCCCCGCACCAGGGCGACCACACCGACGAGATCCTGCGCGGGCTGGGCTACGGCGAGGACCGCATCACCGCGCTGCGGGCGCAGCGCATCGTGTGAGCGGCAGCGTACCCGCCCACGCCCACGCCCACGCCCACGCGCTCACACCTGCGCACGCGCCGCGTCCCGCCCGCCCCACGCCACGGCCCCCCGCCCCAGGAGACCTTCCCCATGGCCCGCCTCGTCGCCGCCTTCGGCTCGTCGCACAGCATCATGCTGGTGGCGCAGCGCGAGGACTGGATGCACGGCTTCCGCGTCCTGGACCGGAAGAACGCGTATTACTTCGACCGCCAGGGCCGCCCGACCGACTACGAGGCCCTGCTGGCCGCCGCGCCGGCGCACTCGCAGGCGCTGCAGACCCCTGAGGTGTTGAGCCAGCGCTACGACGCCGCGCAGGCCGCGATGGACCGCGTGGCCGACGCGATCGCCGCGGCGCGGCTGGACGTGCTGTTCATCGTCGGCGACGACCAGACCGAGCTCTTCCGCACCAGCAACAACCCGGCGATCGCCATCTTCCACGGCCCGACCATCTGCAACACCCGGCGCGAGCCCGCAGCCCCGGGCGACCCGTGGCTCAAGACAGCGCGCATGTGGCGCCACGAACCCGACGCCGACCGCGACTACCCGGTGCGCGGCGACCTGGCAGCCTGGCTGACACGCCAGCTCTGCGACCGCGACTTCGATATCGCGGCCATGGACGGCCTGGAGCCTGGCCAGAGCGAGGGGCACGCCTTCCAGTTCGTGCACCGCCGGCTGCTGCGCGGTGCCGAGCTGCCGGTGGTGCCGGTCATCCTCAACACCTTCGATGCGCCCAACCAGCCGACGCCACGGCGCTGTGTGGCGCTCGGCTCCGCGCTGCGCGAGCTCGTCGCCCTCTGGCCCGAGGACCTGCGCGTGGGCGTCATCGCCTCGGGCGGGCTGTCCCACTTCGTCATCGACGAGGAGCTCGACGCGCGCGTGCTCGACGCGATCCGGCGCAAGGACCTGGCCGCGCTGGCCGGGCTCGACCCGGCGCAGCTGCAGGCCGGCAGCTCCGAGATCCGCAACTGGATCGTCGTCGGCGCGATGGCGCGCGACCTCGAGCTCGGCGCGGTCGACTACATCCCGGGCTACCGCAGCCCGGCGCTCACCGGCACCGGCCTGGCGTTCGCGACCTGGCAGACTGTGGCGTGATGGAGCCGTTGCGATGCGTACCTTGAACCGCCGGCTCGTCACGAGAGTTCTGACCATGCCCGACGCCTGGACCGCCCCGCCGCAAACGCAGACGCAGGAGGCCGCATGACGTCGCGGCCCGACATCGCCACGCCCAGCGGCGCGCCGCCGCTGCTCGCCTTCGATGGCACGTTGGCGACGATCACCCTGCGCCGCCCTGGCGTGGCGAACCGGCTCGACGTCGAGGACCTGCGCTGCCTGCAGGCGCAGCTCGCCGAGGTCGACGCGCGCGCCGAGGTGCGGGTGCTGAAGCTGCAGGGCGAGGGCCGGCACTTCTGCAGCGGCTTCCACATCGGCCAGGTCGGCGGCGAGCGCGAAGGCGCAGGCGACCGCTTCGACGCGCTGGCCGACGCGCTGGAGCGCGCGCGCCCCCTCACCGTGGCGGTGCTGCAGGGCGGGGCCTTCGGCGGTGCGGCCGACCTGGCGCTGGCCTGCGACTTCCGCGTCGGCGGGCCGGCCAGCGAGCTGCGCGTGCCGGCGGCGCAGCTCGGCTTGCACTACTACCGCGGCGGGCTCGAACGCTTCGTCCACACCGTCGGGCTGCCCGCGGCGCGGCGCATCCTGCTGGCCGCCGACCGGCTCGACGCCGCGCAGATGTGCCAACTCCAGTTGCTGGACCGTGTGGCAGACGACACGGCGGGCGTGCCGGCGCTGGCCGATGCGCTGTGCGCGCACCTGGCCGAGCTGGCGCCGCTGGCCGTGCAGGGCATGAAGAAGCACCTGCGCCGCATCGCCCGCGGCACGCTGGACGCCGCCGAGCTGGCTGCCGACATCGCCCGCGCCGGCGCTTCGGCCGACCTGCAGGAGGGCGCCCGCGCCTGGGCCGAGAAGCGCGGGCCGCGCTTCGAGGGGCGGTGAGCGTGTCCGAGTTCGACCGCCGGGGCGAAGCCGTTCCCACACCCGCCGAGCTCGGCCTCGGCCGTGCGTCGCCTATCGTCTGCGGCAGGTGAGGAGCACCATGGCCAAGACCACTTGGGACCACGAGGCCGACTTCGTCGTCGTCGGCGCTGGCACCGCCGGCTGCGTGCTGGCCAACCGCCTGAGCGCCGATGCCGCCACGCAGGTGCTGCTGCTCGAGGCCGGCGGCAGCGACGCCCACCCGCTGGTGCGCATGCCGGCGGGCTTCACGCGCGTGGTGCAGCGCCCTGCGCTGAACTGGGGCTACGCGAGCGAGCCCGAGCCCGCCCTCGGCGGCCGTGTCATCCCCGTGCCGCGCGGGCGCGTGCTCGGCGGCTCCTCGTCGATCAACGGCATGTTCCACATCCGCGGCGACCGGCGCGACTTCGACGACTGGGCTGCTGCCGGCTGCACCGGCTGGGGCTATGCCGACGTGCTGCCCTACTTCGTGCGCAGCGAGTCGAACTGGCGCGGTGCCGGCCCCTTCCACGGCGGCGAGGGCCCGCTGCGGGTGCGCGCCATCGACGAGCGCCACCTGCTCGCCGAGCCGCTGCGCGCCGCCGCGCGCGAGGCCGGACACCACTTGAACGAGGACTACGACGGCGCGCGCCACGACGGCATCGCGCGCGGCGACGTCGCCATCGACCACCGCGGGCGGCGCCACAGCAGCGCGCGCGCCTACCTCCAGCCGGCGCGCGGCCGCGCCAATCTCCAGGTGTGGATGCACGCACTCACGCGGCGCGTGCTCGTGGAGGACGGCCGTGCCGTCGGCGTGGAGCTCGAGCGCGGCGGGCGCGTGCTGCGCGTGCGCGCGCGGCGCGAGGTCGTGCTCTGCGCCGGCGCCTACGGCAGCCCGCAGCTGCTGCTGCTGTCGGGCATCGGCCCGGGCGAGGAACTGCAGCGCCTGGGGATCGCGGTGCGGCAGGCGCTGCCCGGCGTCGGCGCCAACCTGATCGAGCACCCGCGCATGCCGCTGCAGTTCCAGGCGCTGCAGCCGCTGACCTTCCTGCGCCAGCTGCGGCTGGACCGCGCGGTGCTGTCGGTGCTGCGCTGGGCCTTCACCGGGCGCGGGCCGTTCGCCACGCAGATCTGCCACGGCACCGTGCTGCTGAAGAGCGACCCCGCCGACCCCGCGCTCGACCGCCCCGACATCCAGCTGCTGTGCAACCCCGTGCGCCTGGACGCGCGGCTGTGGTTCCCGCTCGTCGCGCCCGCGCAGCCGCACGCCTTCTACGTCACCGTCTGCCAGCTCTATTCCAGGAGCCGGGGCCGCGTGACGCTGCGCTCTGCCGACCCGCGCGAGGCGCCGCGCATCGCGCTGAACCTGTTCAACGACCCGCAGGACTTCGCGACGATGCGCGCCGGCCTGCGCGCGGCGCGCGTGCTGTACCGCCAGCCGGCGCTGGCCGGCCTGGTGGGTGCCGAGATGCTGCCCGGCGCCGACCTGCGCAGCGACGCCGAGCTCGACGACGCGATCCGCGCGCTCGGCGGCATCACCCACCACCCGGTGGGCACCTGCGCCATGGGCACCGGCTCCGCGGCCGTGACCGACCCGCAGCTGCGCGTGAGCGGCGTCGCCGGCCTGCGCGTGGCCGACGCCTCGGTCATGCCGAACATCGTCGGCGGCAACACCAACGCCGCCACGCTGATGATCGCCGAGAAGGCGGCCGACCTCATTCTGGGCCGGCCGGCGCCGCCGCGGGCAGGACTGGGCGCGGCCCTGGGGGCAGGGCAGGGGGCGGGCGCGACGCCCGGCAAGGTGCGGCCGGCGCCGCCAGGAGACTGACGATGGACCTGAAGATACGCGGCCGGCGCGCCCTGGTGTGCGCCTCGTCCCAGGGACTGGGCCTGGCCTGCGCGCAGGCGCTGGCGGCCGAGGGCTGCGAGGTCTGGCTGAACGCGCGCCGGTCTGGCCCGCTGGAGGAGGCTGCCGCCGCGCTGCGCGCCTCCAGCGGCGCCCCCGTGCACACCGTGGCCGCCGACCTGAACACCGAGGCCGGCCGCGCCGCGCTGCTGGCCGCCTGCCCCGAGCCCGACATCCTGGTCAACAACAACGCCGGCCCGCCGCCGGGCACGCTGGCCGACTGGGACCACGCCGCCTGGCTGGGCGCGCTCGAGGCCAACCTGATCGCCGGCGTGCTGCTGATCCGCGGCGTGCTGCCCGGCATGCGCGCGCGGCGCTTCGGCCGCATCGTCAACATCACCTCGGCCATGGTGAAGACGCCCCACGCCGCGATGGGCCTGTCCACCGCCGCGCGCGCCGGGCTCACCGCGGTGAGCAAGGCCCTGGCACGCGAGGCCGTGGTCGACAACGTGACGATCAACCAGCTCCTACCCGAGCGCTTCGACACCCCGCGCCAGGAGTTCATGGCCCGCCGCCTGATGGCCGAGCACGGCATCACGCGCGACGAGGCACGCCAGCGCATCGCCGACACCCTGCCCGCCCGCCGCTTCGGCCGCCCCGAAGAGTTCGGCCTCGCCTGCGCCTTCCTCTGCGGCGCCGACGCGGGGTTCATCACGGGGCAGAACCTGCAGCTGGACGGGGGGGCGTACGCGGGCTTGGTGTGAGGGGGGGCGGGGGTGGTGTGTGCGCTGTATGGCAGGGGTCATCCGGGCGCTGGAGACCTGCGGGCCGCAGACCATGCGGCCCCGTCTTCCACGGGCACAGGCCTGCGGAGCGCTAGCCGCGGGGCCGCCGTGCCGTGCTGACGAGTACTCCGCGGGCGCTTGCGTGCCCCGTGGCGATGGCCCGTGACCGTCACTGTGGTTCAATTAACTACACTGTCTTGATGAGGTTCGAGTGGGACGAAGGCAAGAGCGAGTCCTGCTTCTTGCTGCGTGGCTTCGACTTCGCCTATGCCGCTCATGCGTTTGCAGACCCCGACCGCCTCGTCCGGCAAGACACCCGGTACAGCTACGGAGAAGACCGCTACACCCTGACGGGCCGCATCGAAGGGCGCTTGTACGTCTTGGCCTACACGCCCCGAGGTGGCACGATCCGCATCATTTCCGCCCGTAAAGCCAATCAGCGTGAGATTGCAAGGTATGAAAACCGTACGGATGACGATGGACACCCGCGTTGATGCATCTCCGCCGGGGGGGCGCATCGATCCGCGCCGCGTGGACGCGACCACCGAGGCCGAGATCGCCGCGCATCAGGCGGCGGATGATGCCGACGCCATGCTCGACGCGGCCAGGTTTGCCCGGCGGGTGCGAAGGCGCCTGGGTTTCAGTCAGGCTGAGTTCGCCGCACGGATCGATGTGCCTCTCGACACGATACGCAACTGGGAGCAGGGCAAGCGTTGCCCGACCGGGGCGGCCAAGTCCCTGCTCAAGGTGCTCGACAAGGCGCCTGAAGCGGCGTTGGCGGCGCTGCCTTGAACTTCGTGTCCCCCCGCCTTCTCATCGTAGTGGCCTAGCCAGCGTTTGATACGCGGCACCATCGCCAGGCTGATGACCAGGGGAACATCGCAGGTTCACCGGTACTCCGCCGCCTGCCCCCGCCGCCAGGCGTCGTAGCGCATGCGCAGCGTCCTGACCGGGTTCAGGTTCTCGCCTTCGCGCACCTGGCCGGCGCCCTGGGTCAGTCCGGGCTGGGACACCGTCAGGTAAAGCGCGTGAGGGCCGCCGTGGTGGGCCGACGTGGCGGCGTCGGCGTCGGGCTCGGCCATCAGGATGTAGGCCACGTGCGAGGTCTTGCCGTCACAGGGGATGGCCGGCGCGGGCGCCTCGGGCCGGGGCGGCGGGCAGGCGCAGCGGCTGTCGCCGCCGGCCGCGTCGGCGGCCTCCAGGGCCGCTATCACCCGGTCGGTCAGCGCGCCGGCCGTGCCGACGAAAGCCTCCACCGCCCGCGGCACGATCTGGCCGGAGCGCAGGATGTTGCCCTGGATCGCGTAGTGGATGCCGGTGCCGGGCACCTGGCCCTGCGTGTCCTGCGCGACCGCGTGGTTGTGCCTGCCGGTGTGCCCGGCCGAGCGCCCCTGCAGGTCGACGATGCCGAACTGGCGCGACGCGAACAGCCGGTCCCTGCCGAGCAGCCCGATGATGCGGGCGGGGTCGGTGCCTTTCTGCAGTTCCGCCTGGACGAGCTTCTGGTTGCGGTGCGTGAGGTCGACCGCGGCCTGGGCCGCGGCCACGCCTTTGCCCGGCACCACCACGGCCTGCAGCCTGGGCAGGAACTGGTCGTCGCGGTCGAGGCAGGTGGCCGAGGCGATGGCCACCCGGCCGGTGGCCTGGTCGACGGCGACGACCGACCAGGTGGCTGCAGCCGGCAGCGGCGCCAGCGCGGTCAGCAGCAGGGCCAGGGCTGCTGCCCGCCAGCGGGCGGGGAGGGGCCGTTCCGGGGTGGTGAAGGCCATCGTCGCCTGTGGCCGCAGGGGGTTCTCAGGCGCGGCCGGCCGTCCGCTGGCGGTAGGCGGCGACGCGCTCGCGCAGCCCGGGCTCGGCGGCCGAGCGCACGAGGGCGG
>CAIRBF010000261.1 GCA_903876715.1 uncultured beta proteobacterium | reverse complement strand
GCTGGCCGCCGACGGCGTGGACCTCGCGCCCTACGCCGAGGCTGGTGCCGCGCTGGCGGCGCTGACTGCCGGCACCACGCTGCTCCTGGACCCCAAGCGCGTCACGCTCGGCCTGCGTGAGCGCGTGCCCGCCGCAGCGCGTGTGGTCGAAGCCATCAACCCCAGCACACTGGCCAAGAGCCGCAAGACCGCCGAAGAGGCTGCGCACGTGCGCGAGACCATGCTCGAGGACGGCGTGGCGATGTGCGAGTTCTACGCCTGGTTCGAGGCCGAGCTCGCGCGTCGCGCCGCCGGCGCGACGGACCTGCCGCCGCTGACCGAGCTCACCGTCGACGAGCACCTGAGCGCGGCGCGCGCGCGCCGGCCCGGCTTCGTCGGCCTGAGCTTCCCGGTGATCGCCGGCTTCGCCGCCAACGGCGCGATGCCGCACTACCGTGCCAGCCCGGACTCGCACGCCACGATCGCCGGCGACGGCCTGCTGCTCATCGACTCTGGTGGCCAGTACCTCGGGGGCACCACCGACATCACGCGCGTCTGGCCTATCGGCACCCCCAGCCCGGCGATGAAGCGCGACTACACCCTGGTGCTCAAGGGCACGATGGCGCTGAGCCGGGCGAAGTTCCCGCGCGGCACGCCCGGGCCGATGCTCGACGCCATCGCGCGCGCGCCGCTGTGGGAGCAGGGCCTGGAGTTCGGCCACGGCACCGGCCACGGCGTGGGCTACTTCCTGGCCGTGCACGAGGGCCCGCAGAGCATCAGCAAGGCGGTGCCGGACGCGAGCATGGCCATGGAGCCGGGCATGATCACCTCCATCGAGCCCGGCGTCTACCGGCCCGGGCAGTGGGGCGTGCGCATCGAGAACCTGGTCATGAACGTGCCGGCGCGCACGCCCGAGGGCGACACCTTCGCCGAGATGCTCGAGTTCGAGACCCTGACGCTGTGCCCGATCGACACCCGCTGCATCGAGCGCAGCCTGCTGCGCGCCGACGAGGTGGCCTGGCTCGACGCCTACCACGCGACGGTACGCGAACGCCTGGCGCCGCGGCTCGAAGGCGCCGCGCTGGCCTGGTTGCTCGAGCGCACGCAGGCCCTGGCCTGAAAGCGCCGCCAGGGCCGGGCCGGGTCCGGTCCGGCCGCGGGGTCAGCGCCCGCCGATGTACAGCGCCCGGAAGTCGTTCACATTCGTGAAGGTCGGCCCGGGTACCACGAGGTCGCCCAGGGCCTCGAAGTAGCTGCAGCAGTCGTTGCGGTCCAGGAAATCCTGCGCCTTCAGCCCGAGCGCGGCGCCGCGCGCCAGCGTGTCGGGCGTGGCGATCGCGCCGGCGTTGGACTCCACGCCGTCGATGCCGTCGGTGTCAGCGGCGAGCACGTGCACCCCGGGCTCGCCCTGCAGCGCGATCGCGCAGCCGAGCAGGAATTCCGTCGCGCGGCCGCCCCGACCGCCCTTGGCCCGCACCGTCACCGTCGTCTCGCCGCCGGAGAGGATCACGCACGGGCCGTCGAAGGGCTGACCGCGCCGCGCCACGGCGCGTGCCAGCGCCGCGTGGACCTTGCCCACCTCGCGGCTCTCGCCCTCGATCTCGTCAGACAGGATGTGGGCCTCGACGCCGGCGGCGCGCGACAGCGCCGCCGCTGCCTCCAGGCTCTGCTGCGGCGTCGCGATCAGGTGCACCTCGTGCCCCGCGAAGACGGCGTCACCCGGCTTGGGCGTCTCGAAGGCACCGCTTTCCAGCCCGGCGCGCGCGGCCGCGGGAAGCTCGATGCCGTGGCGGCGGCAGATGGCCAGCGCGTCGGCGCAGGTCGTCTCGTCGGGCACGGTGGGGCCACTGGCGATCACGGCCGGCGCATCGCCCGGCACGTCGGAGATCAGCAGCGTCACCACCCGCGCCGGCGCGCACAGCGCCGCCAGGCGCCCGCCCTTGACCGCCGACAGGTGCTTGCGCACGCAGTTCATCTCGTCGATCGCCGCCCCGCTGCGCAGCAGGGCGCGGTTCACGGCCTGCTTGTCCTGCAGCGTCAGTCCCGGCGCCGGCGCCGACAGCAGCGCCGAGCCGCCGCCGGAGATCAAGCACAACACCAGGTCGTCAGGACCCAGTCCCTGCACCAGGCGCATCACCCGCTGCGTGGCAGCCAGACCGGCTTCGTCGGGAACGGGATGCGCCGCCTCGACCACCTCGATGCGCCCGGGCGCCGAGCGCAGGGCGGGCGGCACGTGGTCGTAACGCGTGATGACCAGCCCCGACAAGGGCGCGCCCTGCGGCCAAAGCGCGTCGACGGCCGCCGCCATCGCCCCACCGGCCTTGCCCGCGCCGACGACCACCGTGCGCCCCTTCGGCAGCGGCGGCAGGTGACGGCCCAGTGTGTGGGCAGGCAGCGCGCGCTGCACGGCGGCGTCGTAGAGGGCGCGCAGGAAAGCGCGCGGCTGGGAGGGATCGGCGCCGGCAGCAGCTGCGGCGGCGACATCAGGGCTCGGGCTCGGGTTCATGCGGTCGACCTGGGCAGCATTTACGGGCAAACCCTGATTGGAACGCAAATCAGCCGACGTCTCCACGCCGGGACCCGTCATCGGAGACCGCATCCTCGGCCTGCGAGACCTCTGCCCTCACCCCCTACCCAGGCACCACACCCGGGGCGCTGGGCATTCAGCCCCGTCCCGCGAGGGCGGAGGGGTGCAAGGCCCGCCGCCGACGGCAGCTCACTGCCGTCCGAGCGTCGCGCCGCCCAGGAAGAGCCGGCGCGGCGCCGGCCCTGGCGTGCCGTCGTCGTAAGGCACCACCGTCCATGAGGTGGCAGTCCCACCGCCGACCGGCCGCAGCCGCAGCACAGACCCGTTGATCTCGTAACGACCACGCTCGCGCCCCGGCGCAGCCCCAGCGTTCGGTGGGGCGAGCATGATCTCGTAGCTGCCGTCGGCCTTGAACGCCGCGCGCAGCACCGTCGCGCCAGTGACGGCCGGGCCGGCGGCGAACACCCCGTCCAGGCGTGCGCCGGGCGCGAAGCGCGGAGCGGGACAGAACAGGCCTTCGTTCCAGCGCAGGCAGGTCGAGGAAGGCAGCGGGTCAAGACGGGCCGATGTCGAAGGCCGCGCCGGCCCGCTCAGCGTCATGCGGTCGCCCTCGATCGCCAGCGTGCCGGTGCTGCCTGCGCGCTGGGTCTCGGCACGGACGAAGTCGAACGCGGCACCGGCACCGAGCGTTGCCGCAGGCGGCCCCTGGACAAACCGGGAGCCGGCAAAGAACCAGACCTCGAGTTGGGTCAGGCTGGACTGCCTCTGGCGGACCAGGTACAGCCCCTGTGGCGCCGCCACCTTGGCCGCGGCGGCCGCAACGACTGGCGCAGGTGCTGGAGCAGGTGCTGGAGCAGGTGCAGGTGCAGGTGCAGGCGCAGGTGCTGGAGCAGGTGCAGGTGCAGGTGCAGACGTAACCGCAGGCGCAGGGTTCGCTGTTGCAACAGGCGCCGCAGCACGTCCGAGCCCGGCAGATGGCGACGACGAAGACATGGGCGACGTCATTACAGCCACGGGCCGCTCTGCGTCGGCGAGCGGTGCGGGCGCCGCGGCCCGCGCCGGGGTAGGCTGCATCGGTGCCGCCTGGGGGCTCGGCGGACTGGACGGGCTCGGTGGAGTCACCGGGCGGGGCGGCGCTGGTGGCGCATCGGGCGCCGTGACCGCTGCCACCACAGGCGCAGCCGGTGCCGACGCGGCCACGGCCAGCGGCACGGCCAACTCCATCTCGATGCCGTTGCGCTGCAGCCGCATCATGACGAAGCCGTCCCGCTCGATCGCATTCACGGCAGCCTCCAGATCGGACGCGCGCGAAACGCGCCATCCGCCGAAGCCGACGACCAGATCACCCGGCGCAAGTCCGCCCCGGCGCGCGGGGCTGCCGGCAGTGACGTCGACGATCAACGCGCCCGCGGGCCTTCCGGCCCCAGGATCTGCGAGCTTGGCCCCGAGCCCAGCGCGCGGCGTGCCTCCAGCCGCCGTGGGCAGCACCGACACCGCGCCGCCAACGCCCGCAGACGCGGTGTCCGCCGACAAGACGCCGTCCTGGAACCAGCCCGAGACGAGCAGCCGTCCGTCGGCGCTCAGCAGCGAGCCCGGGCCATGCATCACGCCTTGCCGAAAGCCGCCGACGTACCTGCGCTGGTCCTCGAGCATGGTCAGCACGCCCTGGCCGTGCATCCGACCCTGGCGGAAATCACCGGCGTAGACCGTGATCGGTGTGCGCAGGACACCCACACCGTCCATCGCGCCCTTGCGGAACTCGCCGTGGTAGTTCACGCCGTTGCGCCGATCATCGAACGCACCCGAGCATTCATGCCAGCGCTCCTGCTGGCTGCCCACGCAAGGCGGCAGCGGCCCGGTCTGCGCCGCCGCGCCCACGGCGAGCAGCAAGGCCTGCGCTGCGGCGGCTCGGTTCGACCAGGGTCCGGCGATCGGCATCGTCTACTCGATTGTGTGAGCCCAGATTCTGCGGGGGCGCCCCTCACCCCGGTCCCCGGTGCAGGAACCTGGGAACCCGTCAAATGGGGCGATCCGCGGAGGTCTGCGACCTGCCTGCACAATCCGCCTCACGTGGCCTGACCTCGGTTCCCGGCATCAGGCAGGCCTCACCGGAATCAGCCCAGGAGCTTGCACGTGTCGCGCATCAACGAGGTCTCCGTCATCCCCTTCCACTTCGAGGTCAGGGACCTCGGGCTGGGCGAGCACGCCGCCATGGGCGTGAGCAACCTGCAGTACGAAAAGGGCGCGTCCTTGCGCGTGATGCGCTACGCGGTGCGCATCCGCACCGACGACGGCCTGACCGGCGGCTACGTCACGCACTGGGTCGGCACCCAGGGCGCGCTCGGGCAGACGCTCATGCTCGCGCCGCACCTGCTGGGCCGTGACCCCGAGCACCGCGAGCAGATCTACGACGACTTCAAGCGCGAGCTGCGCGCCTACGACGGCATGGGCCACGGCCCGCTGGACATCGCGCTGTGGGACCTGGTCGGGCGCAAGTACGGCATGTCGGTGGCCACCATGCTGGGCGCCTACAAGACCAAACTGCCCACCTACGCCAGCACCCACCACGGGCAGGACGCCCCGGGCGGGCTGGACTCGCCCGAGGCCTTCGGTGAGTACGCCATCGCCTGCGCCGATCGCGGCTTCCACGGCTTCAAGGTCCACGGCTGGCACGACGGCAACGTGCGGCGCGAGACGGCCACGCTGCGCGCCGTGCGCCGCGCCATCGGCGACCGCATGGAGATCATGTACGACCCCGGCTGCGAGCTGCGCACGCACCTGGACGCGCTGAAGATGGGCCACGTCTGTGACGAAATCGGCGCCTTCTGGTACGAAGACCCCTACCGCGACTCGGCGCGTTCGCTCACCGGCTCGAAGATCCTGCGCGAGAAGATCAAGACCCCGCTGATGATCACCGAGCACATCCGCGGCCCGGAGATGAAGGCCGCCTACGCCGTGGCCGGCGCCTGCGACCTGTTCCACCTCGACCCGGAGTACGACCTCGGCATCACCGGGGCGATGAAGTGCGCCCATCTGGCCGAGGCCCTGGGCATCGACGTGCAGTTCCATGCCTGCGGCCCGGCACACCGGGCCTGCGTGGCGGCCACGCGCAACACCCACTTCTACGAGATGGCGCTCACCGGCCCGGCCATGCCCAACCTCATCCCGCCGGTCTACACCTGCGGCTACACCGACCAGGAGACCGACCTGCCCGCCGACGGCTGCGTGCCCGTGCCGCAGGGCCCGGGCCTGGGGGTGAGCTACGACTGGGACTGGATCGAGGCCCACGCCAGCGAGCGCCGCGACTGGCGCCTGGGCTGACCAGGCCCGTCCAGGGCCACGCCCCGCTCGCGGGCTGCCGCGCGCCGTCCAAGAAGACCAGGAGGACCGAGATGAGCCTGTCCCCCACCCTGATGCCCGCCCAGGCCGAGGGCCTGGCGCGCCGCCTGCGTCGCAACGCCCTGAGCCGGCGCGACACGATGTGGCTGTTCGCCG
>CAIRBF010000260.1 GCA_903876715.1 uncultured beta proteobacterium | reverse complement strand
TCCCCACTCACGTCTTTCCTCAGGAGCCGACATGCGCATCGCCACCCTCCCGCTCGTCACCAGCCTGCTGCTCGGCCTCGCCGTGGGCGGGGCGATGGCGCAAAAGACCCAGCTGCTGGTCTACACCGCGCTCGAGACCGACCAGCTCAAGGCCTACCAGGAAGGCTTCAACAAGGTCGAGCCCAACGTCGAGATCAAGTGGGTGCGCGACTCCACCGGCGTCATCACCGCCAAGCTGCTGGCCGAGAAGGCCAACCCGCAGGCTGACGTGGTGATGGGCGTGGCGGCCTCCAGCCTGGCCCTGCTGGACAGCAACGGCATGCTCGAGTCCTACGCGCCGAAGAACCTGGGCGCGATCTCGGCCCAGTACCGCGACCGCAAGAACCCGCCGGCCTGGTTCGGCATGGACGTCTGGGGCGCCACCGTGTGCTTCAACACCGTGGAGGCGCAAAAGCGCGGCATTCCCAAGCCCGAGACCTGGCAGGACCTGACCAAGCCAGCCTACAAGGGCCAGGTGGTGATGCCCAACCCCGCCTCCTCGGGCACCGGCTACTTCGACGTCACCGCCTGGCTCACGCTGTGGGGTGAGGACGGCGGCTGGAAGTACATGGACGCGCTGCACCAGAACATCGCGCAGTACACGCACTCGGGCTCCAAGCCCTGCAACATGGCCGCCAGCGGCGAATTCGTGGTCGGCATCTCCTTCGAGTACCGCGCCAACACCAACAAGGCGCGCGGCGCCCCCATCGACCTGGTCTTCCCGAAGGAAGGCCTGGGCTGGGACCTGGAGGCCTTCGCCATCCACAAGGGCACCAAGAAGCTCGACGCCGCGAAGAAGCTGGCCGACTGGGCCGCGAGCCGCGACGCCATGGTGCTGTACGGCAAGAATTTCGCCATCACCGCGATGCCGGGCGTGGCGCAGCCGCTGCCCAATATCCCCGCCGACTACGAGCAGCGCCTGGTGAAGATGGACTTCGCCTGGGCCGCGAACAATCGCGAGCGCATCCTGGCTGAGTGGATCAAGCGCTACGACGGCAAGTCCGAGCGTCGGTGATGGCGTCCAAGCCCTGCCGGGCGCCACGGCGCCCGGCCCGCACTGTCGAGGTCGCTTCGTGACCCCCTACCTGCGCCTGCAGGGCATCGTCAAGCGCTTCGGCAGCTTCACCGCCCTGCACGGCATCGACCTGGCCATCGAGCGCGGCGAGTTCGTCTGCTTCCTCGGCCCCTCGGGCTGCGGCAAGACGACGCTGCTGCGCGTGGTGGCCGGGCTCGAGGCGCAGAGCGCCGGCCGCATCGAGCAGGGCGGGCGCGACATCTCCACGCTCGCGCCGGCGCAGCGCGACTACGGCATCGTCTTCCAGTCCTACGCGCTGTTCCCGAACCTGAACGTGGCCGATAACGTGGCCTACGGGCTGGTGAACCGGCGCACGCCCAGGGCGCAGGCGCGCGAGCGCGTGGCCGAGCTGCTGCGCCTGGTGGGCCTGCCGGGCACCGAGGCCAAGTACCCCTCGCAGCTCTCGGGCGGGCAGCAGCAGCGCATCGCGCTGGCGCGGGCGCTGGCCACCTCGCCCGGGCTGCTGCTGCTGGACGAGCCGCTGTCGGCGCTGGACGCGATCGTGCGCGTGCACCTGCGCCAGGAGATCCGCAGCCTGCAGCGCACCCTGGGCGTGACCACCATCATGGTCACGCACGACCAGGAGGAGGCGCTGTCGGTGGCCGACCGCATCGTCGTCATGAACCACGGCGTGATCGAGCAGGTCGGCACGCCCGAGCAGGTCTACCGCGAGCCGGCCACCCCCTTCGTGGCCGATTTCGTGGGCCGCGTCAACGTGCTGGCGGCGCAGGCCCTGCCCGACGGGCGGCTGCGCATCGGCGCCACCGTGTGCGAGCACGCCGCCGCCGGGCTGCCGGCGGCCGGCGGCGCGCTGCAGGTCTACCTGCGCCCCGAGGACGTGGCCGTGGCCGCCAGCGCAGCGCACTTCGGCGAGGGCGCGAGCAACGTCGTTCCTGCCACGCTGGACAAACTCGAGTTCCTGGGTGCCTACTGCCTGGCCCGCTTGGCGGCTCCGGCGGTGGCCGAGCAGGGACTGACCGCCGTGCTGAGCCCGCACTTCGTGACCGAGCAGGCGCTCGCCCCGGGCCGAGCGCTGGCGTTGCGGCTGCGCCCCGAGCGCCTGCGCGTGTTCGGCGCCGCGGCCGGATCGGCATGACCGCCGCATTGACAGCGGCTCCGGGCACGGTCCCGGTGCGGCTGCGCTCCACCTCGAGCGACCGCATCGCCTGGCTGGCGCTGGGCGCGGTGGCGCTGCTGCTGCTGGTCTTCCTGGCCGCGCCGCTGCTGGCGCTGCTGCTGCAGTCGGTGCAGGACCCGAAAGGCGCCTTCGTCGGCCTGGCCAACTTCGCGAGCTACGCGAAGAGCCCGACGCTGTGGCAGTCGCTGTGGAACAGCCTGTGGGTCTCGACGCTGGTGACGGTCGTCGTCGTGCCCTCGGCCTTCGTCTTCGCCTATGCGCTCACGCGCAGCTGCATGCCGGGCAAGGCGCTGCTGCGCGGCATCACGCTGATCCCGCTGCTGGCGCCCACGCTGCTGTCGGCCATCTCGCTGATCTACTGGTTCGGCAACCAGGGGGTGCTCAAGGAGTGGCTGCAGTTCCTCGGCATCCGCCAGATCTACGGCGCACCGGGCATCGTGCTGGCGGAGATCTTCGCCGTCTTCCCGCACGCGCTGATGATCCTGGTGACGGCGCTGTCGGCCGCCGACGCGCGCCTGTACGAAGCCGCCGACGCCCTGGGCACCTCGGCCACGCGCAAGTTCTTCACGATCACCCTGCCCGGGGCCAAGTACGGCCTGATCAGCGCCAGCCTGGTGGTCTTCACGCTCGTCATCACCGACTTCGGCATTCCCAAGGTGATCGGCGGCAACTTCAACGTGCTCGCCACCGACGTGTTCAAGCTCGTCATCGGCCAGCAGGACTTCCAGCGCGGCGCGGTCGTCGCCCTGCTGCTGCTCGCGCCCGCGGTGCTGACCTATGCCGTCGACCACCTGGTGCAGCGGCGCCAGACGGCCATGCTGGGCGCGCGCGCGGTGCCGCTGAAGCCCAAGCGCGCGCCGCTTTTCGACGCGCTGATGACGGCCTACTGCGGCGTGGTGGCGGCGCTGATGCTGGCCATGCTGGGCATGACGGTGTTCGCCTCCTTCGCGAGCTTCTGGCCCTACAACCTCAAGCCCAGCCTGCGCCACTACCAGATGGGCCTGTTCGACGCTGAGTTCGGCGAGGGTTTCGTCAACAGCCTGCGCATGGCCGCGGGCACGGCCGTCTTCGGCACCGCGCTGGTGTTCCTGGGCGCCTACCTGCTGGAGAAGACGCGCGCGCCGGCGCTGCTCGGCTCCGGCGTGCGGCTGCTGGCGATGCTGCCGATGGCGGTACCCGGGCTGGTGCTGGGCCTGGGGTACATCTTCTTCTTCAACGCGCCCGCCAACCCGCTGAACCCGCTGTACCAGACGATGACGATGCTGACGCTGTGCACCATCGTCCACTTCTACACCACCGGGCACCTGACGGCGGTGACGGCGCTGAAGGCGCTGGACAGCGAGTTCGAGGCCGTGGCGGCGTCGATGAAGGTGCCCTTCTGGACCACGCTGCGGCGCGTGACGCTGCCGCTGTGCACGCCCACGCTGATCGACGTCGCGCGCTACTTCTTCGTCAACGCGATGACGACGATCTCGGCCGTGGTCTTCCTGTACTCGCCCGAGACCAAGGTCGCCTCGATCGCGATCCTGAACCTGGACGAGGCGGGCGAGATCGGCGCCGCCGCCGCCTGCGCGACCATGATCTTCGCCGCCTCGGCCGTCGCCACCACCGTCTTCTGGCTGCTCGCGCGCCTCGTCGAGCGCCGCACGCAGGCGTGGAAGCACGGCACCTGAAGGCGCGCGCCCGCCGCCGCAGCGCGCCGCCTGAGCCCACCCCCCCAGACCGCCTGAACCCATGGACCGCGACCGCATCCTCCTCACCCCCGGCCCGCTGACGACCACGCTGCGCACCAAGCTGGCGATGCTGAAGGACTGGGGCTCCTGGGACGCCGACTTCAACGCCATCACGGCGCGCGTGCGCGAACGCCTGCTGGCCGTCGTGCACGGGCAGGACAGCCACGTCGTCGTGCCGCTGCAGGGCAGCGGCACCTTCAGCGTCGAGGCCGCGGTGGCCACCGTGGTGCCGCGCGACGGGCACGTGCTCGTGCCCGACAACGGCGCCTACTGCAAGCGCGCGGCCAAGCTGTCGCAGATGATGGGGCGGCGCGTGAGCGTGATGCCGGTACCCGAGGACAGGCCGGTGAGAGCCGCAGAGGTCGCATCGCGCCTGGCCGCCGACCCGACGATCACGCACGTGATCCTGATCCACTGCGAGACCGGCACCGGGGTCGAGAACCCGCTGGCCGCCGTCGCCGCGGTGTGCGAGCAGCACGGCCGCGGCCTGATCGTCGACGCGATGAGCAGCTTCGCCGCGCTGCCCATCGACGCCCGCACCACCCGCTTCGACGCGCTCATCGCCGCCAGCGGCAAGTGCCTGGAAGGCGTGCCCGGCATGGGTTTCGTCTTCATCCGCAAGGCGGTGCTCGAGGCCTGCGCCGGCAACAGCCAGAGTCTGGCGATGGACCTGCACGACCAGCACGTCTACATGGGCAAGACCGGGCAGTGGCGCTTCACTCCGCCCACGCACGTGGTCGCGGCGCTGGCGGAGGCCGTCGCCCAGTTCGACGAGGAGGGTGGCCAGCCGGCGCGCCTGGCGCGCTACACCGCCAACTACCAGGCGCTGACCGAGGGCATGGCCGCGCTCGGCTTCCGCCCCTTCCTGGCACCAGAGGTGCAGGCGCCGATCATCGTCACCTTCCACGCCCCCGCCCACCCGGCCTACGACTTCAAGCGCTTCTACGAAGGCGCCAAGGCGCGCGGCTTCGTCCTCTACCCTGGCAAGCTGACGCAGGTGGAGACCTTCCGCGTCGGCTGCATCGGCGCCATCGGCCCGAACGAGATGCGCCAGGCCGTGCACGCGGTGGCGCTGACGCTGCAGGAGATGGGCATTGCGGACGGCCGCCCGCAGACCTGAGGGCTGTGCCCCCCTCCCCGCCCCGACCGCCCGCTTCCCCGAACCACGCACCCCCCGGAGGCCCCGATGCCCAGCCGCAAGACCGCTCCCAAGGCCGACCGCGCGCCCCGCCCGGCGGCCGAGCACCCCGCGTTGGCCGCCGTGCGCGCCTCCGGCGCCGGCAAGGTCAAGGTCGCCGTCAGCGACATCGACGGCATCCTGCGCGGCAAGTACCTGCACCGCGACAAGTTCTTCGGCGCGGCCGAAGGCGGCTTCGGCTTCTGCGACGTGGTCTTCGGCTGGGACGCGCACGACGTCTGCTACGACAACACCCAGGTCACCGGTTGGCAGCACGGCTTCCCCGACGCCCTGGCGCGTCTGGACCTGGGCACCGCGCGCCACGTGCCCTGGGACGGGGGCGTGCCCTTCTTCCTGGGCGAGTTCGTCAATGCCGACGGCAGCCCCTACCCGGTGTGCCCGCGCCAGGTGCTCAAGCGCGTGCTCGCGCGCGCCGCGAAGCTGGGCTTCGAGCCGATGGCGGGCATGGAGTTCGAGTGGTTCAACTTCGCCGAGACGCCGCAGAGCTGGGCCGCCAAGCGTGGCGTCGCCCCGGAGCCGATCACCCCCGGCATGTTCGGCTATTCGCTGCTGCGCATGGGTGACCAGCGCGGCTTCTTCAACGCGCTGATGGACGAGATGGGCGCCTTCGGCGTGCCCATCGAGGGCCTGCACACCGAGACCGGGCCCGGCGTCTACGAGGCGGCGATCGCCTTCTCGGGCGCGCTGGAGTCGGCCGACCGCGCGATCCTGTTCAAGACCGGCGCCAAGGAGATCGGCAAGCGCTTCGGGGTGATGCCGAGCTTCATGGCCAAGTGGTCGCAGTCGCTGCCGGGCTGCTCGGGCCACATCCACCAGAGCCTGTCGGACGGCAGGAAGAACCTGTTCTTCGATGGCAAGCGGACTCACTCGATGAGCCCGCTGTTCGAGAGCTATCTCGCCGGCCAGGTGGCCTGCCTGATGGAGTTCGCGCCGATGTTCTGGCCCACCATCAACAGCTACAAGCGCCTGGTCGACGGTTTCTGGGCCCCGGTGAAGCCGACCTGGGGCGTGGACAACCGCACCGCGAGCTTCCGCGTGATCGCCGGCAGCCCGAAGAGCACGCGCCTGGAGACGCGCTGTCCGGGCGCGGACGTCAACCCCTACCTGGCGATGGCGGCCGTCATTGCCGCCGGGCTGCACGGGGTGGAGAAGGGGCTGAAGCTCACCGCGCCGCCGATCACCGGCACCAACCAGGGGGCCGACCACATCCCGCGCGCGCCGCGCTCGCTGATCGAGACCACGCGCATCTTCCAGCGCAGCGAGATCGCGCGCGACTGGCTGGGTGACACCTTCGTCGAACACTTCGCCGCCACGCGTGAGTGGGAGCACCGCCAGTGGCAGGACGCAGTGACGGACTGGGAGCTGAAGCGCTACTTCGAGATCATCTGATCGGAGCGAGCAAGGCCCGGCGGGCCTGAAGGGACAGGGTTCCGTGTTCCGCTCATGTCCTCCGCCACCGGCCTGCGGCCGGCGGCTCCCCCTTTACTTCGCTCCACACGGAACCCTGCCCCTTCAGGCTGCGTGGCACCTGGGAACGCCAGCCGCCGGCAAGCCCCGCGGGCCCATCCCTTATATTGACCCGCAGTCCCGCACCACCCCCTCCTCCGGCCCACCGCAGACCCCCTCCCGAGCCCATGACCATCACCCGCTTCGCCTTCCCCACCACCATCCACTTCGGCGCCGGCGCGCGCCGGCTCGTGGCCGGGCACCTGCTCGAGCAGGGCGTGCGCCGGCCGCTGGTCGTCACCGACCGCGCGCTCGCGCGCCTGCCGGTGATGGCTGAGTTCCTCGGTCACCTCGGCGGGCTGCAGGTGGCCGTCTATGACGGCGTCCACGGCAACCCCACCTGCGCCCAGGTCATGGCCGGCGCTGCGGCGTTCAAGGCGCACGGGGCGGATGCCGTCATCGGCTTCGGCGGCGGCGCGGCGCTGGACGTGGCCAAGGTGGTCGGCGTGGCGGCCACGCACGAGGGCGACATCCTCGAGTACGTGTGGGACCACCCGCAGGTGCGGCCCATCGTCAACCCCCTGCCCTGCTTCGTCGCGCTGCCCACGACCTCGGGCACGGGCTCGGAGGTCGGTCGCTCGGCCGTGGTCTCGGAGAACGACACCCACCACAAGCGCACGGTCTTCAGCCCGAAGATCCTGGCCCAGGCGGTGTTCGCCGATCCCGAGCTGACGCTGGCGCTGCCGGCGCCGGTGACGGCCGCCACCGGCATGGACGCGCTCACGCACAACATCGAGAGCTGGCTGTCGCCGGCGTATCACCCGCTGTGCGACGGCATCGCGCTCGAGGGCCTGCGCGTGGGCGCGCGCGCGCTCGCCACCGCGGTGCGCGAGCCGGGCAACCTGGTCGCCCGCGCCGACATGATGATGAGCTCGATGATGGGCGCGATCGCCTTCCAGAAGGACCTGGGCTCGGTGCACGCCTGCGCGCACGCGCTGGGCGCGGTGGTCGACATGCACCACGGCCTGGCCAACGCGCTGATGATCGACACCGTGCTCGACTGGAACCGCGAGGCCGTGCCGGGCAAGTTCGACGAGATGGCGCACGTGGTCGGCGCCGCCGGCGGCGGGGCGGGCTTCATCGCCTGGCTGCGGCGGCTCAAGGCCGAGATCGGCATCACCGGCGGGCTGGCGCAGCGCGGCGTGACGCGCGAGCACCTGCCGCGCCTGGTGCCGCTGGCCGCGAAGGACTTCACCGGCGGCACCAACCCGCGCCCGGCCACCGAGGCCGACTACGAGCGCTTGTTCCTGCAGGCGATGTGAGGCCGGACGTGGGGCCGTCGCTGCGGACGGACCCACGCCTGCCGAGGCTGCCGAGCGCTGCGAGGACATGCACCCGGCCGGGCGAGGCCCAGCCCTTGGGGGTGCTCACTGATACGAGGCGCCCAGGATCAGCGGGTGGCGCTCGACGACAGCCTCATCGATGTCCAGCCCCAGGCCCGGTCGGTCGGAGGCTTCGATGAAGCCGTTCTTCACCACCAGCGGCTGCGGCGAGAGCGCGTCACGGAAGGCATTGATGCGTGAGACGTCGGCCTCGTAGACGGTGCCGTTGGGCAGCGCGCTCAGCACCGCCACCGAAGCCGCCGTGCTCAGGGCCGAAGCCGAGGTGTGCGGCGCGACGGCCAGGTGCCAGGTGCTGGCGAGCCAGCCGATCTTCATCACCTCGCTGATGCCGCCGGCCTTGCAGCAGTCCGCCTGGACGTACTGGATCACGGACTCGGCGACCAGCGTGCGCAGTTCGTGGCGCGTGAAGTGGTTCTCTCCGGCCGCCAGCGGGGTGCGCAGCACCTCCTTGAGCCGTCGGTAGCCCGGCAGGTTGTCGGGCGGGAACGGCTCCTCGAGCCAGGTCAGCCGCCCGGCCTCGCAGACCTCGACGATGGCGGCCAGGTCGCGGCTCGCGTAGCGGGTGCCGGCATCGGCGGCGATGTCAAGTTCAGGGCCGAAGCGCCGACGCACGCCGTCGACGCGCTCGAGGTCGTTGGCCATGCCGTCGCCCAGGCGCAGCTTGACCATGCGGTAGCCCTGGCCCATCAGGGCCTCGACCTCGCGTGCGAGTTCGTCCACCGGCTGGAAGCCCAGGCTGATGCCCCCTGCGTAGGCCGGGATGGGGCGCTTCGTGCCGCCGAGCAGGCGCCACACCGGCTGCCCGAGGTCCTTGCCCTTGATGTCCCAGAGCGCGAGGTCCACGCCCGACAGACCGATCACCGCCGCGGCGCCCGGACCGTGTGTCGAGATGAAGCGGCGGTAGACGCGGTCCCAGAGGGTCTCGATGGCGTGCGCGTCCTCACCCAGCAGCATCGGCCCGAGCGCATCGTTGACGAAGGCAGCGATCGTGCTGGGGGTCTGCGCGTGATGGGCCTCGCCCCAGCCGACGGTGCCGTCGTCGGTGACGACCTTGACGAGCACCATGTCGCGCTTGGCAGATCGCCCGACGGCGAAGGTGACCCCGCCTGGGGTCGGGCACGACAGCGCGCGCGCGCTGACTTCGACGATGCGGCTCACGGGACTCTCCTCGCGGTCGGGCCTCAGCCCTTGACGCCACCCGCCCCGAGGCCGGTGACAAGGTGGCGCTGCAGGGCGAAGAAGACGGCGACGATGGGCAGCGCCGTCAGCACGCCCCCGGCCATCAGCATGCCCCAGTCGGTGGTGTGCTGGCCGATCAGGCCGCTCAGGCCCAGCGGCAGCGTGCGCTTCTCGGCGCTGCTGATCAGCGTGGCGGCGAACAGGAACTCGTTCCAGGCGTGGATCATCGACCAGGTCGCCACGGCGATGATGCCGGGCCGCGCCATCGGCACGATGACGAGCCAGAAAGCCTGCCAGCGGGTGCAGCCGTCCATGCGCGCGGCGTCCTCGAGCGCGAAGGGCACCTGGGCGAAGAAGCCGCGCATCAGCCACACGCACAGCGGCAGCATGTAGCTCAGGTAGACCAGGGCCAGCGCCCAGAGGCTGTCCATCCACCCGAGCGCGCGGAACTGCAGGAAGAAGGGGATGAGCAGCAGCACGGCCGGGAACATCTGCCCGTAGAGCATCAGCGCGGGCAGCACGGTCGAGCCGCGGAAACGGTAGCGCGCCAGAGCGTAGCCGGCGGTGAGCGACACGAGGACGCTGAACCCGGTGACGACCACGGTCAGGAAGAGGCTGTTGAGGGCGTTGCGCCAGAAGCCGGCGCCCACGAGCAGCCCGACGTAGTGCTCGAGCGTGATCTCGCGCGGCAGCAGCGAAGGCGGGCGGGCGAAGAGCTCGGACTCCGGCCGCAGCGAGGTCACGACCATCCAGTAGAAGGGGAAGACCGCCCAGAGGAAGGCCGCGAACAGCCCCAGGTAGATCAACCCGGTGCGCCAGGCGCGCGCGCCCGGCATGCGCTGGGACCTTGCTTCAGCCTTCATCGCGCAGACGGATCAGATACAGGTAGACGCTCGTCACGACCACCAGGAAGAAGAACAGCACCGTGGCCACGGCCGAGGCCAGGCCCAGGTTCATGCGCTCGAAACCGTAGCGATAGGCCAGCGTGAACAGGATCTCCGAGGAGTTCAGCGGCCCGCCGGCCGTCATCAGCCAGATGGCATTGAAGTTGTTCACCGTCAGGATCAGCGTCAGGATCATCGCGATCGCGAAGGCGAGCCGGATCTGCGGCAGCACGATGAAGACGAGCATGCGCCAGCCGTGCGCGCCGTCCATCTGCGCCGCCTCGGTGACCGAGCGCGGGATCATCTGCAGCGCCGCGAGCAGCAGCAGCATGACGAAGGGAGTGCCCTTCCAGATGCTCTCGACCGTCACCGCCCACAGCGCCGTGCGCACGTCGCCGAGGATGGGGAAGTACTCCTGAAGCAGGCCCGTGCGTACCAGCATCTCGTTGACGATGCCCACGCTCGGGTCGTACATCCAGCGCCAGGTCAGCACCGCGACGACGCTCGGCACCACCCAGGGCAACAAGATGCCGGCGCGGAAGAAGCCCAGCCCGCGCACGCGGTGGTTCAGCAGCAGCGCCAGCGCGAGCCCGAGCACCATCTGCGCCACCACGTTGGCACCGACCCACAGCCCCGTGTTGCGCAGCGCGCTCCAGAACACGGGATCGGCCCACATGCGCTCGAAGTTGCGCAGGCCGACGAAGGAGACCGTCCCCCGGCTGAGCGTGCGCAGCGTCAGGTCCTGGAAGGACGCCACGATGCCGGCGACCACCGGATAGAGCACCACGCCGAGCACGATCACGAAGGCCGGCAGGACGAGCAGGTAGGGGTAGATGCGGGCGCCGCGGCCGGTCTCGAACACCGACGACAGCGGCGCGCGCCGGCGTACCGACGGCTCGCCACCCTCTGCCTGCCTGCTGCCGACGTGGTTCATCGCGGCGCGCTCACTTCATCTGCGCGTTGATCTCGGCCGCGGCCTTCTGCACCGCCGCCAGCGGCGTCGTCAGGCCGCGCAGCGAGGCATCCCAGGCCGGGGCCAGGATGGAGGAGTGCACCTCGGCCCAGATCGGGACGTTGGGCCGCGGCCGGCCGTAGGCTGCCTGCGCCATGAAGGGGCGCTGGTTGGCGGGCAGCGCCGCCATAGCCTCAGGGGTCGTCGCCGAGGCCTGCGCCGAGAGCCGGTCGGCCTTGCGCATGGCCTCGATCGAGCGCGGACCGGTCAGGAACAGCGCGAGTTCGGCTGCGGCCGCGGGGCTCTTGCTCTTGGCGTTGACGGTGAGGTTGAAGCCGCCGATCACGGTGGCCGGGCGCACGCCCGCGGGCAGCGGGGCGATCGAGTAGTTGAGGTTCGGGGCGCCGCGCCGGATCGACCCGATGGTCCAGTCGCCCGAGATCACCATCCCCGCGCGCCCCTGGATGAAGGGGGCGAAGACCTCGTCCCAGGACTGCGCGGTGAGCACGGTGTCGGGGATGGACTTGTCGATGCGGTACATGTCGGTGAAGAGCGCGAAGGCCTCGGCGACCGCCGGCTCGCCCACGCGCACGCGCCCGGACTCCTCGATCAGCTCGCCGCCGTTCTGCCAGATGAAGCTGTAGAGCTGGAAGACGCCGAAGCGGCCCGAGCCCATGGTCAGCCCGTACTTGTCGGGCCCGAGGGCCCGCATCGCCTTGGCCACGGCGCGGAACTCGGCCCAGGTCTTCGGCGGCGCCGAGTAGCCGGCCGCCTTGAGCATGTCGTTGTTGACGAACAGCGCCACGTTGTTGGTGTACCAGGGCAGGCCGTACTGCCGGCCCTTGTAGCGGCCCGAGGCCAGCGGCCCGGGCTGGTACTGCGCGGCGACGGGGCGGGTGCGCTCGGTCAGGTCGCCCAGCACGCCGGCGTCGGCGAAGGCCGCCATCCACGCCGTGTCGATCGCCATGACGTCGGGGCCCGCGCCGCCGCCCAACGCGACGAACAGGCGCTGCTCGAGCTCCTGGAAGGGAATCGGCTGCAGGTTCACCTTGTGCCCGGTGCGCGCCTCGAAGGCGCGGATCTCCTCGTAGATCGGGGCCGAGGGGTTGGGCGCCATCGGCGCGTTCACCCAGAAGGTGATGGTGTCGGCCTGCGCAGCAGCGCTCCACAGACCGAGGGCGCAGGCGGCTGCGGACAGCAGCCTTCGGGTGGCCTTGAACATGGTCATGGTTCCTTCGAAGTCCAGGAAGAGGAGAAGACCCCAGGCGCAGAGGCCGGGGTCGGCGGGGCGGAGGTCGGCGGCTGCGAGGCTGCAGCGTCACCGTCCTCCAGGGGGGTGAGGGGTCCGAGCCAGGAATGACGAGTCCCGCTCGGGGCCGGCCGCCAACGGCGGCCGGGGGGCGAAGTCAGGCTGTGATCAGGGCCGGGCGGCGCGACGGGCTGGGCCCCGTCCGGCGGCGTGGCTTCGAGTCCATGCACAGTCCAGACCTCGCCGCCCTGCAGGTCGGGCTGCAGGAGCAGCGTGGCGCCCGCGCGCAGGAAGACCGGGATCTCGTCAAGCGCCAGTTCATGAACGAGCGTCACGCCACCGTCGACCCAGCACCGCCCGAGGATGTCGTACCAGCGCCCGGGTGGCAGGTGCACAGCGCGCACCGGCAGGTAGAAAGCGGCCGGCGCCACGAGCAGCGCCTCGCCGAGCATGAACTGCTGGTCCCAGTCGTTGACGTCCTGCCACTCGACCTCGGGGAAGGCCAGCGGCATCATCCGCACCGGCGGCAGCCCGCCGGCGGCGGCCTCCTGCGCCAGTTGTTCCAGGTAGGGCCGCAGCTCCAGGTGCAGCCGTGCGTAGCGCACGAAGATGTCGCGCGTGCGGTCGTCCATCTGCCACGGCTCGCGGCAGCCCAGGCCGTGCAGCTGGAACAGGGGCTGGAAGCAGCTGAACTGCGTCCAGCGGATGAAGACCTCCGGCGTGGGCGTGCCGAAGTAGCCGCCGATGTCGCTGCCGATGAAGGGGAAGCCCGACAGGCTCGCGCTCTGCGCGGCGCGGATCGCCGCCGGCAGCCCGCTCTTGGGGCAGAAATCCGAGGTCTGGTCGCCCGACCAGACCTGGTTGCGCACCTGCGCCTGGCCCGAGCGGCTGAGCACCGCCGCGGGCTGGCCGTCGAAGGCGGCGATCGTCGCCTCGAGGTAGTCGCGCACATAGCGGTTGTGGGCCGTCGGGCCGCTGAGCCCGCCGCGCAGCACCGCGTGCTCGGGCAGTTGCTCGCCGAAGTCGGCCTTGAAACCGGCGATGCCGCGCACCAGCAGGCTGCTCAGCCGGCCCGTCCACCACTGGCGTGCGGCGGGGTTGGAGAAGTCGATCAGCGCGGCCCGGACGTTGGGGTTGGCGCCGGGGCGGCGCACGATGGGCCGGCCCTCGCCGTCGACGATGCACCAGCCTTCGGCCTGGGCCTGGGCGTGCGCGCGCGTGCCGACGACGACCCAGGGGCACAGCCAGAGGTGGACTTCGGTGCCCTCGGCCTGCAACTCGCTCACCATCTGCCAGGCATCGGGGTACTTGACGGGGTCGAACTCGAAGGAGTGAACCTCGTCCTCCCAGTAGGCGTCGACGAGCTTGACCGCCATCGGCAGCCCGAGGGCGCGGAAGCCCGCGCGGTCCGCGGCCACGGTGGCGGCATTCTCGAAGCGCCAGTCCCCTGCTTTCCACAGGCCGAAGAAGGCCGGACCCGGCAGGGCCGGCGCGCCGATGCGCGCGACCAGGGCGCGGTGCTGCTCGGCCAGGGTGCCCTGGTCGACGTGCAGCGTCGCGCGACCAGCCTCGACCTGCACCCGAACGACGCCCGGATCCCAAGGGGCCGCGAGGTGGAAGGTGACGGCCTCGGCCCCTTCGAGCCAGAGGGCGAAGCCCGCGCTGCTGCCGACCCAGGGCACGGGCAGGTAGGTGCCGGGCCCGGTGCCGGCGTTCTCGAGGTAGTGGCGCACGACGGTGCCGCGCAGGTCCAGGCGCTCGAAGCGCTCGCCCGCGCCCAGGAACTGGGCCCGGGCAGGGACCTGCAGCACGAACTCGACGGCCTCGGCGCCGGGCTGGTCGAGCACGATGCCCTGGCGAGCGTCGCCCAGGCGCTCGATGCGCGCCGCCTGGGGCGGCAGCGCCTGCCAGGTGCCGCCGCGCGCGCGCCAGCCGCAGCCGACCAGGGCCCAGGGTTCAGACATGCACGAGCTCCGCCCGCAGCAGCCAGGCCAGGCGCTCGGCTGCCGCCGCCCAGGAGCCGTGTACCGCGGTCACATGGTGCTCGAAGCCCTCCTCGACGAAGCGCCGCATCAGTGCGGGCGCCGGCGCCCGCTGGGGCGTGAACAGCCCGGCCGTGCGGTTGGCCGACGAGCGCCGCGCCTCGATCCGGCCCTCGGTGACAAACAGGCGCAGGCGCTCGTCGGCCTGCAGCGACAGCCGGATCAGCGTCATCGGCCCAGGGCGCGGCGCGAAGGTCTCCTGTTTCATGATATCGTCGATGCGGCGCGGCCCGACCGCCAGGCGCGGGCTCACGCCGTAGTGCCAGGTGACGAGGTGGTCGTTCTCGCGGTCGATGCCGGAGATGTCGGTCAGGAAGGGCAGCGAGGCGGGATCGAAGGCGCGCACCGCCAGCGCCGTCACCGCCCCCATCACGTCGCCCTCGGGGGCGATGGGCACCGCGCGCTCGGAGAGCTCGCCCAGCGCCGACCAGGTGCCCTTGAAGGCCTCCGCGTAGAGGATCTCGGGCCAGTCGCGCAGCGCCACGGCGTCGGCCTGCAGGCTGTCGAGCCCGGCGCGCAGGCGCGCGTAGGTCGCCGCCACCGTCTGCCGCCGGGCCGCCTCGTCGCCGCCGTCGAAGGCCACGTCGGCCCAGCGCGCCACGTCCTCCGCCGTCGGCGCAGGCGACTGCAGGCAGGCGGCCATGAACTTCGGCAGCGAGGTGTGCACGAGCGTGCAGCCCAGGCGGCGGTGCAGCACGACCGGGTCGACCGCGAGGTTGGTGAACCAGTCGGCGTGGGCGCCGACAAGGGCGATGCGCGCACCGGCGATCGCCGAGGCGGCCCGCGCCGCGGCCGCGAAGGCACGCAGTTGCGGCCCGGTGTGGGCGTCGTAGGGGTTGCCCAGCAGGAAGACCGGGCGGCGGCGCAGGCGCTGCAGCGTGGACATCCACAACTGCACGCCGCACAGCGAGTTGCTGACGATCTCGTCGCGCTCTTCCAGCGCCCACAGCGCCAGCGGCAGGTCGCGCGGGCCGATCGCCGCCACCAGCTCGTGCAGCAGTTCCGCGCCGGCGAAGGTGGCCATCTGCACGACCAGACCGTCGAGCGCCGGCAGCGCCAGCAGCTCGAGCGCCCGCGCCAGCGACGCACGGTCGCTCGCCACCTGGGGCGCGACGGTGAACCCCGGGGTGTCACCGAGCGTGGCGAGAAAGGCCTCCGCCTGGTCGGTGAGTTCCTGCGCTGCCGCGGAGGCGAACAGGGGCGAGCCGATGAACAGGACACCGATGCGGCGGGCGGAGCGGCCCGGCGCGGCGGCCTGCTGAACGGTCTGCTGAGCAGTCTGAGGATGGGTCTGCATGAGGACGTCAGGCCGCGAGCGCGGCAGGTTCGGGGCTGTCGACCCCGCCACGGCGCGCGAACGCCCAGGCGGCGAAGGCCACCGAGGCGCCCGGGTCACTGCCCGTGCCGGGTTTGCGGAAGTGCAGCGTCACGTCGTCCAACAGCCCGCCAAGCAGGCTCTCGTCGACGCCGTGCGCCACGGCGGCGGTCTCTTCGGGGCCGAGCAGCGAGGGCCATCCCGAGATGACGACGTCGCGCAGGCCGTGCAGGTTCAGCGCGTTGCCGATGCCCAGGCCCAGCAGCACGAGCCGGTCGCGCAGCTGCGCGAGCTCGCGCGGCCCGAGCGCGCCCGGCTCCAGCCAGGCGTCGCCCCGCGCCAGCATGCTGGCCTCGTCCAGGCCGACGATTTCACCCACAGCCTGCAGCGAGGTGTAGGCCTCCAGGCAGCCGTGGTGTCCGCAGCGGCAGCGCGCGCCGCCGCGCTGCACCACCGCGTGGCCCATCTCGACCGGCGCGAAGGCGTCCAGCGCTCCGGCCGCCGAGACAATGGCTGCGGCCACGCCGTGGCCGACGAAGACGAAGAGATGGTCGCGCCCGAGCGCATCGGCGCCGATGGCGTAGCGGTCATATGCGGCCTGGGCGATGACTGAATTCGTCAACGCCACCGGCACCGGGTTCAGGCACTGCCGCAGGAAGGCGTGCAGGCGCTCGAGGTCCCAGGGGAAGATGGCGTTGCGCCGGTGCGCCGGACCGCCGTAGCCCGGCAGCGCCACGGCGGCCTGCACCGCGCGCAGCCCACGGCGGCCCCGTTGTGCCAGGGCCTCGCCAAGGAGCTCGCGACAGCGCGATTCGAAAACCCCCTGGTCGGGCTCGGCCGGGATCGCACAGCGCCACGATTGCAGAACCGAGGCGTCCAGCCCCCCCAAACCCACTGACAGCCGGCCGTTGGAAAGCTCCACGCCGAGCACCGCATGATCATTACTCAAGGTAAAGAACGAGGAGGGTCCCCCTACATAGGGCGCGCGCTTGCGCGACTCGACGACCCAGCCCTCCTGACGCAGTTCGGACACAATCCTCCAAACACTCACGTCGGTGAGGGCCGTGCTCGCAGAGAGCTCAGGACGGAAGGCCCCCTTGCGCCGCAGCAGGAGCTCGAGGATGGCTCCCCGGGTTTGCCGTCGACTCTGCGGTTCAGCCTTCGCCATGTGAGATCTTATTCATACTTTGAGTAATGATATGCAGTACAGTTGTCTTCGTCAACGCCATTTCCTGCGAGGCCTCCGATGGCAAGCCTGAGCCTGGTCGACGTGAGCAAGCAGTTCGGCACGGTCCACGCCGTGCAACCGTCGTCGATCGAGGTGGCCGACGGCGAGTTCCTCGTGCTCGTCGGCCCCTCGGGCTGCGGCAAGAGCACGCTGCTGCGCATGATCGCGGGGCTGGAGCCGGTGAGCGGCGGGCGCATCTGGCTCGAAGGACGTGACGTGACCGACCTCGCCCCGCGCGACCGCGACATGGCCATGGTGTTCCAGGACTACGCGCTCTACCCGCACATGAGCGTGGCCGAGAACCTGGGCTTCGCGCTGCGCATGCAGGGCCTGCCGCGCGAGCGCATCGCCGCGCGGGTGCGCGAGACGGCGGACCTGCTCGAACTCACGCCCCTGCTCGAGCGCCGGCCGCGCGCACTCTCGGGCGGCCAGCGCCAGCGCGTGGCGCTGGGTCGCGCGCTGGTGCGCCAGCCCAGCCTGTTCCTCTTCGACGAGCCGCTGTCCAACCTGGACGCCAAGCTGCGCGTGGGCATGCGCATGGAGATCCGCAACCTGCAGCAGCGCACCCGCATCACCAGCGTCTACGTCACGCACGACCAGGTGGAGGCCATGACCATGGCCGACCGCGTGGTCGTGATGCGCGATGGCCACGTCCAGCAAAGCGGCCCGCCGATGGAGGTCTACAACCGCCCCGCCAATGCCTTCGTCGCCACCTTCATCGGCTCGCCGCCGATGAGCCTGTTCGAGGCGACCGCCACGCCGGACGGCGCGCGCCTGGCCAGCGGCCTCACCTTGCCCTGGGCGCCCGGGCGGCCGCCCGTGCGCCCAGGGCCGGTGACGCTGGGCCAGCGCGCCGAGCATGTCGCGCTTGGCGAGCATGAGGACGCCCCGGGCTTCCACTTCAGCACCGACGTGAAGCACGTCGAGGACCATGGCGCCGATGCGCTGGCGCTGGTCGCACTCGGCGGCGCGCCGCTGCTGGCGCGCGTGCCCCCGGGTCGGCTGCGCGGCGGCGCGCAGGCGGTGCGCCTGCGCCTGGACCTCGAGCGCCTGCACGTCTTCGACAGGACGAGCGGTGACGCCCTCTGAGCCGTCGGACCCGACGGCTCAGGCACCGGGCACGGCCGGTGGCCGCCATGGCCGCGTCCACTGCGTGGGCCTCGTCACGCTGGATCTCGTTCTGCGCACGACCGCCCTGCCCAGCGGCCCGGGCAAGAGCTTCGCCACCGGCCTGGCCGAGATCGGCGGCGGCCCGGCTGCGAGCGCGGCCGTCTGCGTCGCGCGGCTGGGCGGCGGCGCCGCCCTCGCCGGGCGGCTGGGCGAGGACGACACCGGGCGCCGGCTGACCGAGGAGTTGCAGCGCGAGGGGGTCGATACCGCATGGCTGCGGCGCTTTCCCGGGGTCCGCTCGCCGATGTCCGCGGTCATGGTGGACGACTCCGGTGAGCGCTCGATCATGGCCTTCAGCGACACCGCCATGCCCGTCGACGCGACCTGGCTGCCGCCCTCGCTCAAGGACGGCGCGGTCCTCGCCGACCTGACCTGGCCGCAGGGTGCGCTGGCCTTGTTCGGCCAGGCGCAGGCCGCCGGCCTGCCCCGCGTGCTCGACGCCGACCGCTTCCGCCACCCCCCTGGTATCGTGCGCGAACTCGTCCAGGCCGCATCGCACGCGATCTTCTCGCGCCCGGGCCTGGCGCAGTTGACGGGGCGCGACGGCATCGCATCCGGCTTGGCCAGCTTGGCCGGCGAGGGCCGGCTGGTGGCCGTGACCGACGGCGCTGATGGCGTCTTCTGGCTCGACGGCACCACGCTGCGGCAGCAGAGGCCGCCGCCGATCACGGCGCTGGACACCACCGGTGCGGGCGACGCCTTCCATGGCGCCTTCGCGCTCGCACTCGCCCGCGGGCAGGCACTGCTGCCGGCGCTGCGCTTCGCGACGGCCGTGGCCGCGGCCAAGTGCACCGTCGCCGGCGGCCGGGCCGGTCTGCCCACCCCGGCCGGGCTGGCCGCCTTCCTGCGCCACCACCCCCTGCCCGACCCGCAATGACACGCCCACGGAGGCCGCGATGATTCCCCAAGGACTGCTGAAGGACCTGGAGGGCGTGCCCCTCGAGACCGAGGCTTCGGTGCTGCGACGCAAGAGCCGGGACTACTTCTGGTACTCGCCGGTGCTCAAGCGCTTGCTCGACGGCGTGCAGGCCGACCTGGTGGCCTGCCCGCGCGACGAGGCCGAGGTCGTGCGCGTGCTCCGGGCCTGCCACGCGCACCGGGTGCCTGTCACCGCACGCGGCGCCGGCACCGGCAACTACGGTCAGGCCATGCCCCTTTCAGGCGGGCTGGTCCTGGACCTGCACCACCTCGCGCAGGTGGATTGCAGCCGCCCTGGCCGGGTCGTCTGCGGCCCGGGCGCGAACATCGCCGCCGTCAACGCGACGTTGCGCTCGGCGCGGGCAGAGGCGCTGCGCATCGTGCCCTCCACGGCGGCCACCGCCACCCTCGGGGGCTTCGTCGCCGGCGGCTCGGGCGGCCTGGGCTCGGTGCGCTGGGGCGGACTGCGCGCCGCGGGCAACGTGCTGAGGGCGCGCGTCGTCACCTGCGAGGCGCAGCCGCGCGTGCTCGAGCTCGAGGGCGAGGACGTGCTGAAGATCGTCCACGCCTACGGGACGACCGGCATCGTCACCGAACTCGAGCTGCCGACCACCCGGGCCGAGGACTGGGTCGACGTCATCGTCGGGCTCGATCGCTGGCAGGACGCGGCCATGCTCGCGCGCCAGCTCGCGGAGTCCGACGGCCTGCTGCTCGACGAGGTGGCCTTCTTCGTGGCCCCGCTGCCGCACGACGTGTTCCCGGCCTGGCGCAGCGCCTTGCGGCGCGACCAGTCCGCAGTGATCGTGATGGCCGCGCCTTCGGCCCTGGAAGGAGTGCTGGCAGCCGCGCGTCGCGCCCGCGGCGAGATCGTCCACCGCAGCGACCGGCTGAGCGCCGAAGCCCGGGCCGGGCTGCCCAGCGTGGCCGAGATGGGGTGGAACCACACGACGCTGCGCGCGCTGCAGGCCGACCGCAGCATCACCTACCTGCAGACCCGCTATCCTGACCTGGCGGCGCTGGAGCGCGTGCACGCGCGGCTCGGCGACGAGCTGCCGATCCACGTCGAGCTGATCCGATCGGCTGGCGCGCCCTCGCTGGCCGGCCTGCCGCTGGTGCGCTTCAGCACCGAGGAGCGACTGCGCGAGATCATGCGCATCCACGAGGAGGAGGGCTGCGCGGTGTTCGACCCCCACGTCTACACGCTGGAGGAAGGCGGCTGGCGACGGCCGGACCCGCTGCTGCTGGCTTTCAAGCGCGAAGCCGACCCGCTGGGCCTGCTCAATCCAGGCAAGATGATCGCCTGGGATCGACCCGACTTCGACTTCGGCGCCGGCAAGGCCTTCGTCTTCTCCGGCCTCGAGACCACGACCGCGGCGACGTGAAAGGCGCATGCGCCGGCGCCGCTTGCCGGCAGAATGCAGGCGCCGCCGGCCCCCGCCCGGCTCCACGACCGCCCCCAGGGACAAGCTGGAAGAGCATCCCCCCCTGCTGATCGGCGTCTCCGCCCGCATCCACTACCCCACCGACCACGACGCGCTGCCGCGCGTGTTCACGAAGACGCTGCACTTCCTGGAGCAGTCGGTCGCGCACTGGGTGCTGTCCGGGCACGCGATGGCGGTGATGGTGCCGGCCGTCACGGCCGACAGCATCGTCGAGCGCAGCGACCTCGACCTCGACGATTACGCGCGCGCGCTCGACGGCCTGGTGCTGCAGGGCGGCAACGACATCGCGCCGCAGGCCTACGGCGAGCAGCCGCTGGACGCGGCCTGGGCCGGCGATGCGGTGCGCGACCGCTACGAGATCGAGCTCGTGCAGGCCTTCATCCGCGCCGGCAAGCCGGTCTTCGGCATCTGCCGCGGCTTCCAGCTCATCAACGTGATGCACGGCGGCAGCCTGTGGCAGGACATCACGAGCCAGCGCCCCGGCTCGCTCGACCACCGCGCGCTCGAACGCTACGAGAAGCACTTCCACGAGGTGGAGGTCGTGCCCGGCACCCGCCTGGCGCAGCTCTACCCTGGCGTCAGCCGCGCGCGCGCCAACAGCATCCACCACCAGGGCATCAAGCAGCTCGCGCCCGGCTTCGAGGTCGAGGCGCGCTGCCCCGACGACGGCATGATCGAGGCCATCCGGCGCACCGGCAGCGGCAGCTACGTGGCCGCGGTGCAGTGGCATCCCGAGTTCCACCACCCGCTGCAGCCCGGCCAATTCGACGACTCGGCCATGCTGCGCGACTTCCTCGACGCGTGCCGCGCCGCGCGCGCCGCGAACGCGACCCCCTCAACTGCCCAGAGCCCGCGATGAACGCCACGCTGCAGATCCACAACCCCTGGACCGGTCAGGCCCTGACCACGATCCCGGCCGACGACGCCGCCTCGGTGGCGGCCAAGGCCGCGGCCGCGCGCGCGGCCCAGCCGGCCTGGGCCGCGCTGCCGATGGCCGAGCGCCTGGCCTGCATCACGCGCTTTCGCGCCGCGGTGGTGGCCCAGCTCGAGGACCTGGCCACGACGATGACGCGCGAGACCGGCAAGCCCATCACGCTGTCGCGCAACGAGTTGAACGGCCTGCTGCCGCGGCTGGACTTCTTCCTCGAGCAGGCCGAGGGCGCGGTGCGCGACGAGCACGTCTTCGACGGCGGCGGCATGCACGAGCAGATCGGCCACGTGCCGCTGGGCGTGGTGGCCAACATCTCGGCCTGGAACTACCCCTGGTTCGTCGGCTGCAACGTCATCGTGCCGGCGCTGCTGACGGGCAACGCGGTGCTGTACAAGCCCAGCGAGCACGCCGCGCTCACGGGCGGGGCCATCACCCGCCTGCTGCACGAGGCCGGCGTGCCCGCCGGCGTGATGCAGTGCCTGGTGGGCGGGGGCGAGGTCGGCGCGGCGCTGGTGGCGCAGCGCATCGACGGCCTGTTCTTCACCGGCAGCCACGCCACCGGCCAGCGCATCGCCATGGCGCTGGCGCCGCGCCTGGTGAAGGTGCAGCTCGAGCTCGGCGGCAAGGACCCGATGTACGTGCGCGCCGACGTGGACGTGAAGGCCGCGGCCGAGAGCCTGGCCGACGGCGCCATGTACAACACCGGCCAGGGCTGCTGCTCGGTGGAGCGCATCTACGTGCACGAGGCCGTGCACGACGCCTTCGTCGCCCACTTCGTCGCCACCGTGCGCGCGATGAAGGCCGGCGACCCGATGGACGCGTCGACCTACCTGGGCGCGGTCACGCGCGAGCCTCAGCTGCGGGTGCTGGAGGCCCAGGTGGCCGACGCCGTGGCCAAGGGCGCCACGCTGGCCTGCGGCGGCCACCGCACCGCCGGGCCCGGCTGGGGCTTCGAGCCCACGGTGCTGAGCGGTTGCGACCACTCGATGGAGGTGATGCGCGAGGAGAGCTTCGGGCCTATCGTCGGCATCCAGAAGGTGGCCTCGGACGACGAGGCCGTGGAGCGCATGAACGACACACGCTACGGCCTGACCGCCGGCGTCTACACCAAGGACGAGGCCGCCGCGCGCGCGCTGCTGGCGCGCGTGAACGCCGGCACGGTCTACTGGAACTGCTGCGACCGCGTCAGCCCGCGCCTGCCCTGGTCGGGCGTAGGCGACTCCGGCATCGGCCTGACGCTGTCCACGCACGGCATCCAGACCTTCACGCGGCCCAAGGCCTGGCACCTGCGGCAGGCTTGAGCACGGGTACGCGCACCGCGGGAGCGTCCATGACCCACGCCTTCTTCGACCTCGACCACACGCTGCTCAGCGGTGACAGCGACGTGCTGTGGTGCGAGTGGCTGATGCGCGAGGGTCTGCTCGACCGCGAGACCTTCGCGCCGCGCAACGCGGCGATGGAAGCGGCCTACCAAGCCGGCACGGTGAGCGTGCATGAGTTCAGCGGCTTCTACGTCGGCACGCTGGCCGGCCGCAGCCCGGCGCAGTGGGCGCCGCTGCGGCAGCGCTTCCTGGCCGAGGAGATCGCGCCACGCATCCCCGAGGCCGCACACGCGCAGGTAAGGTGGCACCAGCAGGCCGGCCACGCCGTGGTGCTGACCACGGCCACGAACCGTGTCATCACCGAGCTGACGGCGCGGCACTTGGGCATCGAGCATCTCATCGCCACGGAGTGCGAGCTGGGCGTCGACGGCTGCTACACCGGGCGCGTCCAGGGCGAACCCAACATGCGCGAGGGCAAGGTCGTGCATCTGCAGGCCTGGCTCGCGGCACGCGGGCTGCAACTCGCCGGCCTTGACAGCGTCGCTTACAGCGACTCGATGAACGACGTGCCGCTGCTCGCGGCGGCCAGCCGCGCCGTGGCTGTCGACCCCGATGCTCGCCTGGCCGCGCTCGCGGCCGAGCGGGGTTGGGAAGTGCTGCGCTGGCGCTGAGCGAGCCCGAGGGCGTCAGCCGGCACCGGCCGACGCGCCGCACAGGCAGCCCTCACCAGTTCGGGAAGGTCCCGCCGTCCGCCAGGATGTTCTGGCCGACGATATACCCGGCATGATGACTGCACAGGAAGGCGCAGATGGCGCCGAATTCCTGTGGCCGACCGTAACGCTTGGCGGGAATGGGCTCGCCGCGGGCGTCCAGCACCCGTCCGTCGGGGCCGGGCTCGCCTCGGTGGGGCGTGCGCGCCAGCGTGTTGCGCAGCCGCTCGGTCTCGAAAGCCCCGGGCAGCAGGTTGTTGATGGTGACGTTACGCGCCGCGATCGGGCTGCGCGCGAGGCCTGCCACGAAGCCGGTCAGGCCACTGCGCGCCCCATTGCTCAGGCCGAGCACGGGAATGGGCGCCTTGACCGCGCCCGACGTGATGTTGACGATGCGGCCGAACCCGCGCTCGGCCATGCCATCGACGGTGGCCTTGATCAGCTCGATCGGCGTCAGCATGTTCGCGTCGAGGGCGCGGATCCAGTCGTCCCGTGTCCAGTCCCGGAAGTCCCCGGGTGGCGGCCCGCCGGCGTTCGTGACCACGATGTCGAAGTCCGTGCCGGGGCCGCCCGGAGCCGCGAACGCGCTCGCGCGGCCCGCTTCGGTGGTGATGTCAGCCGGCACCGCGATCACCTGGCCCGGTCCGGCCGTTCGCAAGCCCTCGGCCGCCTTCGTCAAGACCTCAGCTCCCCGGGCCACGATCACGAGGTTCACCCCCTCCTCGGCCAAGGCGCGGGCGCACTCGAGGCCCAGGCCCTTGCTCGCGCCGCACACCAGGGCCCACTTCCCGGCGATTCCATAGTTCATGTCCGCATTGCTCCTCGCGCAGCCTGTGCGCAAACCGTGATCCCGAATCCGATGTCGAGCGCTGGGGCCGCCAACGCCCAGGGCGTGGCGCCGTCAGCGCAAACCCGCCGATGATGCCAAAGTCCCGTTGCGTGGCGCCGTCCGTGGACCGGACGCTTCGGGCAAGGCATGCGCCCGGCCCGCCAGACTCCGCCGCGCGGCCTCGGCCTGGAGCCGTCGCAGCGTCAGCGCCGGCACCGCCCGTGCTCGCGCCGGAAGTCCCACGGCGGCTGCGCCGCGGGGTTCGCGTGCAGGCCGCGCAGGGCGGTGCGGGCCTGCTGCTCGTGCTCGGTGTAGATCCCGCGGCCACCGCGGTCCAGGTAGGCCCAGGCGTGACCCTCGACGACGAGGCGGCGGTTCAGGTCCTCGCCACCAAGGCGCACCACGGCCAGCGTGCGCCGGTAGTCGTCCTGGCCATGCACCTGGAGCACGGCCTCGCGGCCCTCGGCCCAATGCCGCAGCGCCTGCCGCGCCTGCACGCCCCAGGCCTGGCAGGACTCGGGCGCGTCGATGCCGCGCAGGCGCACCGCGATCTCGGGCTCACCGCTGGCGGCAGGCCGGAAGACCAGGGTGTCGCCGTCGACCACACGCGCCACGGTTCCCGCCACCTCGCGCGGGGCCGCCGCCGCGACCGAGGCCAGGGCCAGGACCAGCGCGCCCACCAGCACGGCCCAGAGCACGACGACGGCCACCCCGCCCCACAACAGCCGCGGCACACGTCCAGCCTGCTCGCGCGCCGCGCGCAGGCAGGCCTGCCACAAGGCCGGGGGCGCGAGCCGCACGGCCAAGGCCAGACCGAGCGGGATCAGCACCAGGTCGTCCAACTGCCCCAGCAGCGGGATGAAGTCCGGGATCAGGTCGATGGGGCTCACGGCATAGGCCACCACCGCGGCGGCCACGGCCTTGGCATACCAGGGCGTGGCCGGATGCCGGACCAGCTTCCACAAGGCCAGCAGCAATGTGCCCAGACGGGCCGGGCCCACGCGGCGCCACAGCCTGCGCAGGCGCTTCATCGCGCTGCCTCCGGCCCCAAGGCGCGTTCACCATCGGCCAGGATGCGGTCCAGCCGGTCCTTCAGCTGCTCGGTGCTCAGGCGCTCGCGCAGGCGCTCCACCATCAGCGGCAGCGCGAAGGGGCTGGGCGTGCGCAGCTCGGCCCATTGCAGGCGTTGCGCGGCCATCTGGCGCAGGGCCGCGGCCAGGCGCTGGAGCTCGAGTTCCTGCGCCAGCACCTCGCGCTCGGCCTGGGCCAGCAGCAGGTTGCCGGGGTCGTACTTGCGAAAGACTTCGAAGAACAGGCTCGAGGAGGCCTGCAGTTGCTTCGTGCTCTTCGGCGCGCCCGGAAAGCCCTGGGAGATGAGCCCGGCCACGCGCGCGATCTCACGGAAGCGCCGCTGTGCCAGCTCGCCACTGTTGAGGCTGGCGAGCACGTCCTCCAGGAGGTTCGTGGAGTCGAAGACGCTGCCGTCCTCGAGCCCGGCCAGGGCCGCCGGCTCGGGCGCGCGCGCGGCCAGCAGCTCGAAGCCATAGTCGTTGATGCTGATGGACCAGGTGTTGGGCGCGCCGCGCGCCAGCCGCCACGCCAGCAGCTGCGCCAGCCCCAGGTGCACGTGGCGGCCGGCGAAGGGGTAGACGAAGAGGTGGTGGCCCTCGCGCGAGCGCAGCCGCTCGGCCAGCAGCACGCCGGGGGCCGGCAGGCGCGACAGGCGGGCCTGCGCCTGCAGCATCGGCAGCGCGGCGCGCATCTCGGGCTCGTCGAAGACGCCGCCCTGCGGCGGCCCGGCGGGCCCCGCGGCGTCGAGGGCGTCGCGGGCCTCGTGCAGCAGCGCCTGCACCGCATCGGCCAGCTCGCTCGACAAGGGCATGCGGCTGCCGCCCCAGTAGGGCACCGCGCCCCGGCTGCGCGTGGACTTGCGCACGTAGGCCGTCATTTCGCGCATGCGCACGTACTCCAGCACGCGCCCGGAAAAGATGAAGCAGTCGCCCGGCTTCAGGCGCGCGATGAAGGCCTCCTCGACATGGCCGAGCGTGCCCCCGGAGAGCCACTTCACCTGCATCGAGGCGTCGGCGACGATGGTGCCGACCTGCATGCGGTGGCGCCGCGCGATGCCACGGTCGGGCACACGCCAGCGGCCATCGACGACGGCGATGCGGTGGTAGTCGGGGTAGGCGCCGAGGCTGGTACCGCCCCGCTGGCAGAAGCGCAGCGCCCAGTCGAACTCCTCCTCGGTCAGACTGGCGTAGGCGGGCGCGCTGCGGACCTCTTGGTAGAGCTCGCGCGCGCCGTGATCACCCGTCTGCCCGTCGCCCGCAGGGGCATCGGCCACGAACCCGCCGCCCAGGGCCACGGTCACCAAATGCTGCACCAGCACGTCCAGCGGCTTGGCGGGGCTGGCACGCGCCTCGACGCGGCCGGCCAGCGCGGCCCGGCGGGCCGCCGCGGCCTCGACGAGCTCGAGCGTGTGCGTGGGCACCAGCGTCACCCGGCTGGGGCGGCCCGGCGCGTGCCCGCTGCGGCCGGCCCGCTGCAGCAGGCGCGCAATGCCCTTGGGGCTGCCGATCTGCAGCACCCGCTCCACCGGCAGGAAGTCCACCCCCAGGTCGAGCGAGGAGGTCGCAACCACCGCCTTCAGCTGCCCCGCCTTCAGCCCCGCCTCGACCCAGGCGCGCGCCGCGGCGTCGAGCGAGCCATGGTGCAGCGCCACCAGGCCGGCCCAGTCGGGGCGCTGCTGCAGCAGCAGCTGGTACCAGATCTCGGCCTGCGAGCGCACGTTGGTGAAGACCAGCGTCGTCGACGCGCCGTCGATCTCGCCCACCACCGGCTGCTGCATCTGCGCGCCCAGATGCCCGCCCCAGCTGAAGCGGCCCGGGTCGGCCGGCAGCAGCGTGTCGATGCGCAATGCCTTGTCGATACGGCCCTGCACGAGCCGGCCGCCAGGCGCGCCGACGAGGGCATCCATGGCCTCGGTCAGGTTGCCCAACGTCGCGCTCAAGCCCCACACGACCAGATTCGGGTTCCAGCGCCGCAGTCGCGCCAGCGCCAGTTGTACCTGCACGCCGCGTTTGCTGCCGATGAGCTCGTGCCATTCGTCGACGACGACGGTGTGCACGCCGGCGAGCTCGGCCTGCGCCTGTTCGCGGGTGAGCAGCAGGCTCAGGGATTCGGGCGTCGTCACCAGGGCCGCGGGAAAGCGCCGGTCCTGGCGCGCGCGCTCCGCGCTGCCGGTGTCGCCGGTGCGCAGGCCGACCTGCCAATCGGGCGCCAGGGCCGCCAGCGGCGCCTGCAGCGCGCGCTGCGTGTCGGCCGCGAGCGCGCGCATCGGCGTCAGCCACAGCACCTGCAGTCCTGTACCGGGGCGACGTCGAGCCAACGCGCCGACCCATACCGCGTAGGTCTTGCCGCTACCGGTGGTCGCATGCAGCAGGCCGCTGTGGCCGGCTTGCATGGCCGCCCAGACCTCGCGCTGGAATTCGAAGGGCTGCCAGCCCTGGGCCTGGAACCAGGCATCTGCGAGATGGTGTGCAGCACTCACCGTCTGATTGTCGTGGCGGCAGCTATCATCCCCAGCCGCCGCCAGGGAAGATCAGTTCGCTTTCGCCCCCGACAGTCTGACCACCTCGCCCAGGCGCTGCGCGTCACGGCGCATGCGGGCCTCGAACTGCGCTGCGGTGCCGCCCAGGGGGTCGCCGCCCTGGTTGCGGATGGTCTCCAGCACCGCCGGGTCCTGCAGGATCTTGCCGATCTCGGCGTTCAGGCGCGTGACGGCGTCGGCTGGCGTCTTGGACGGCACGAGGATCCCGAACCAGCCGGTGAGTTCGTAGTCGTTGATGCCCAAGGCCTCGTTGACCGTCGGCACATCGGGCAGCAGCGGCGAGCGACGCGAGCCGGTGACGGCCAGCGCGCGAAGGCGGGCGGTGCGGGCGAACTGCAGGCCCACCGGCATGTTGACGAAACCGACCTGGAGCACGCCGCTCAAGTGGTCGTTCGTCGCCTGGGCGTTGCCCTGGTAGGGAATGTGCATGAACTTCGCACCCGTCTTGAGCCCCAGCAGCTCGGCCGACAGGTGCCCGGAGCTGCCGGCGCCAGGCGTGCCGTAGTTCAGCTTGTTCGGCTCGCGGCGGGCGGCGTCGACCAGTTCGCGCAGCGTGTTGTAGGGCTGGCCGGGGTGGACGGTGATGATGTTCGTGACCTCGGCCACCTCGATCACCGGGGTCAGGTCGCGCATGGTGTCGTAGGGCAGCGAGGCGTACAGCGCCTGGTTGGTCACCAGAGGCAGGCCGTTGATCAGCATCGTGTGCCCGTCGGGCGCCGACTTCGCGACGAAGTCGTTGCCGATGTTGGTGCCGGCGCCGGGCTTCTGCTCGACCAGCACGGTCTGACCGAGCGCGGGCCCGAGGCGCTGGGCGATCGCGCGCGCGAAGGCATCGGCGCTGCCGGCCAGCGCCGGCACGACGATGCGCACGGTCTTGTTGGGGAAGGCCTGGGCGCGGGCGGCGCCGGTCAGTGCGGCGAGCGGGAGGGCCGCCGCGGCGGCCAGGAGGTTTCGGCGTTGCATGGAAAGGGCTCCTTGGCGGGCGAGATCAGTGGTGTTCCATCAGCGAGCCGAAGCCCGCCTTGCGGTCATGGATGCCGAGGGCGCGCAGCGCGTGCCAGTAGGTGGCCGTGTTGATGGCGATGACCGGCTTGCCGAGGAAGAGCTCGGCCGCGGCGGCCAGGCGGATCATCGACAGGTTGGTGCCGACTTGCACGATGGCGTCGACGTCGTCGCCATCGATCTGGCGAATGGCCTCGCGGCACATCGCATCGGTGCTGTGGGCGATCTGCACCGGGCTCGGCCGGCGAAGACAGACGTCGCGCACGACGGTGAAGCCGCAGTCCTCGTAGAAGCGCCGCACCTGGGCGTTCGCCACCTCGAAGTACGGCGACAGGAACGCGATGCGCTTGACCTTGTAGACGTTCAAGGCCGCCTCGGTGGCGAATGATCCGCAGGACACACCGACCCCGGCGCGGTCGCGCATCATGTCGAGGTACTTCTCGGCGCCCTGGCGACCGTTCCAGAAGGTCGCCGCCGACATGCCCATCACGAGGTAGTCCATCTCGCAGCTGCGCAGCACGTCCACGGCCTCCAGCGTAGCCTTGTTGATGTTGTCGACGAGCCGCAGAAAGCCGGCGTCGTCGTTCACCGGGTTGTTCGGGATCGCGATGCGGCTGTAGTGGTTGGTCACGCCCAGCGGGCGCAGGTCGTCGAAGTCGGGCTGGACGATGGTGTTGGTCGACGGGCCCAGCGTGCCCAGCTTTTTGCGGTAGGCGAGGTGATCCATGGTTCAGGCGCCTTTCTGGCTCGCGTCGAGCCGGCCGAGGAAATCGTCGCGCGTCATCACGTCGGCGTACTTCTGCTGCATGTCGAACAGGTTGGCCTCGTGCGGCTCGAGCGCGCGGTCGCCGACGCAGTCGCTGATGACGACGGTGCGGAAGTTGTGCTGCATCGAATCGACCACCGACGCGCGCACGCAGCCGCTGGTGGTGCAGCCGACGATGACGGCGGTGTCGACGCCGCGCTGGTGCAGCCAGCCGGCCAGGCCGGTCTCGAAGAAGGCCGAGGCCGACTGCTTGCGGATCACCCACTCGCCGGGCACGGGCGTGAGGGCCGGCACGATCTGCGAGCCCGGTGCGTCCTCGGTCAACTTCTGCAGTGGCGGCACACGCAGCGCGAACACGTTGTGGTTGGAGCCATCGGCCTCGAAGACCACGCGGGTGTGCGCCACCGGCAGCTGCGCGCGCCGGAACGCCGCCAGCAGCGGCACCGTGGCCTGGGCCGCGGCCTCGATGTGCGGGCCGCCCAGCTGATCGAAGTCGACGAAGCCGTTGACGAAGTCCACCAGCACCAGGCCGCAGCGGCGGCCGATGCCGGAGGTCCCGCCCAGGCCCTGGTGCCGGTAGATCGCGTGCTTGTCCATCGGAGATCCTCAGAGTCGCGGGGGGCGCGGGTGCGGAGCGCTCACTCGGGGCGGGCGTGCCGGGCGTCGAAGTCGGCCACCCAGTCGAAGCCCATCATCTGGGAGAAGGCCTTGAAGTCGTGCAGCGGCACCGGCGGCTGCGTGGTCGACCCCTCAGCCTTGAGGGTCTGGTAGACCGAACGATAGGCGGCGCCAGCGGCCAGGAAGGCGGTGGCCGGGAAGATCGCGAGCCGGTAGCCGATGTCCTGCAGCTCGGCACGGGTCAGGATGGGCGTGCGGCCGCCCTCGACCATGTTGGCTAGCAAAGGGCGGTCGAAGCTGCGGCAGATCGTGCGCATCTCGTCCACCGACTCCGGGCTCTCGACGAACAGGATGTCGGCGCCCGCGTCCCGGTAGAGCGCGGCGCGGCGCAGGGCCTCGTCCAGGCCGAGCGTGGTGCGCGCGTCGGTGCGCGCGATGATGAGGAAGTTCGGGTCGCGCCGGGACTCCACCGCGACGCGGATCTTGTCGGCCATGAGCTCGGCGTCGACGACGCGCCGGCCGAGCATGTGACCGCACTTCTTGGGGAACTCCTGGTCCTCGAGCTGGATGGCGCAGGCGCCAGCCGCCTCGTAGCCGCGAACCGTGTGCATGACGTTGAGCAGGCCACCGTAGCCGGTGTCGCCGTCGCAGATCATCGGCGTGGAGGTGATGGCGCACAGCTGCGTCACGCGACCCACCATGTCGGTGTAGCTGGCCAGGCCCGCGTCGGGCAGTCCCAGGTGGGAGGCGACGGTGCCGTAGCCGGTCATGTACAACGCCTCGAAGCCCATGGCGTCGGCCATGCGCGCCGAGATGCCCTCGTACACGCCTGGGGCGACGAGCAGCTCGCCGGTCTTCAGGCGGGCTGCGAGCTGGGCGCGGCGCTCGGCGCCGCTGCGGGTGGTGAGTCCTTGCTTCATCATGCGATGGCCTCCGCGCGTGCAAGCGCATCCAACATCGAGGTCTTGCGCAGGTAAGCACGTGACTGCGCGGGGTCGGCAGCGGTGGCGCGCAGCGCGTCCTGCGTCTTGCGGCGCTCCACCGGGTCGCGCTCTTCGATCTCGCGCTTGTTGCGTGCCGTGCTGGCGTTGATGTATTCGATGGCAATGGTGCGGCGCTGGCGCTCGTAACGGTCGAGCACCGACTCGGATTCGCCGCGCTGGAGCACGCCCAAGAGCTTGCTCGTCAGGTTCATCGCATCGTGCACGCCGCCGTTCATGCCCATGCCGCCCAGCGGGTTGTTGATGTGCGCTGAGTCGCCGGCCAGGAAGACACGGCCCCGACGGAACTGCTGCGCCACGCGCTGGTGCACCTTGTACAAGGTGCGGTGCACCGTGCGGTAGGACTGGGGCTGGGGCAGAAGCTTCTGCAAACGGCGCTCGACCGAGGTGTCACTCAGGCACTCTTCGTCGGATTCGCCCGCCTGCGTGGGGAAGAGCACGCGCCACAGCGTGGGCACGCGCAACAGCACGCACCACTCCTCGGGGTCCGAGCAGTAGTTCACGTAGGACAGCCGCGGCAGGTGGTCCGCGAACTCGAAGTCCGTGGAGATGACGAGAAAGCGCTCGGGGTAGGTGTAGCCCTCGAACTCGATGCCCATGCTGCGCCGCACCGCGCTCCAGGCGCCGTCGGCGCCGATCAGGTAGTCGGCCTCGATCTCGTGCGGCGCGCCGTCGATGGTCAGCGCCGCGCGCACGCGCTCGCCGTCTTGCGTGACAGACTCCACGCGGGCCAGGAAATGGAAGGCCACGTGAGGCATCGTGTCGAGCTGGGCCTTGATCTGCTGCGTGAGCTTCCACTGCTCGCACTGCAGGCGGAAGGGGTGGTCGGTGTCTCCGGTGAGCAGCTGCATGTCGAACTCGGCGATCACGCCCTCGTGCCGGTCGCGTTGCTGGGTGTAGCGCGCCACCAGGCCCTGCGCCACCAAGGTGTCGGTCAGGCCATAACGCGCCAGCATGTCGAGCGTGGGCGGATGGAAGGTCGAGGCGCGCAGGTCGAAATTGAGCTGAGCCGCGGCCTCGACCACCGTGACCTGCACGCCGGCGCGCGCCAGGACGAGCGCGGCCACCAAGCCCACGGGCCCGGCGCCCGCGATCAGGATGTGTGTGTTCTTCATGTCCCTAATCCGATCAAATGCCACCATCAATGTACACAAAGTTGTCCATCCATGCAGCCACTCTTCCCTGGGCCACGCCAATCAGCGACGATTTGTACGGATTGGCCGGTATTTTCCCTAGTATTCCCCACAAATCCATGGGGTCGGAAATACGCTCTGTACACAATCACCTATATTCCTGCCGCATGACGCGAGCCAGCGCTCTTGCCTACGACACGATGCGGCAGTGGATCCTCGACGGCGAGGTCCAGCCGGGGCAACGCCTGATCGAGGAGGACCTGGCGCAGCGCGTGGGTGTATCGCGCACCTCCATCCGAGAGGGCCTGCGCCGCCTGGCGGCCGACGGCTTGGTCCGCACCGAGGCCAGTCGAGGCAGTTTCGTGCTCGAACTCAGCACCGCCGAGGTCGACGAGATCTTTCAGTTGCGGGCCATGCTCGAAGGCCATGCCGTGAGCCTGGCGGCGGTGCACAGCCAGCCCGCCGACTGGGAGGAGTTGTCGAACATCGCACGCGACATCGACGCCCTGCTCACGGAACCCGGCCTCGAGGGGAAGGCTCTTTTCTCGCGCTTCCAGACCCTGAACCACCGCTTCCACCAGGTGCTGCTGCGGGCCAGCCGGTCCAGCCGCCTCCAGGCCCTGGCCATGAACCTGATCGAACTGCCGCTCGTCACCTTGAAGCAGCACGCCTGGCCGGGCGAAGTCCAGGTGCGGCGCTCCAACCAGCAGCACTGGGAAATCATCGAAGCGGTGCGCGCGCGCGATCCCTTTCTCGGCCGCCTGCGTCTGCAGTCGCACCTTCTGGGCGCCCGGCCCCGCGCCATGGTCGCGCAGATGGTGCCCGCCACGGCCCTGATGTAGCCGAGGTCGACCCGATGTCCAGCGATTCCCGACTCCAGGTCCCTGCGGCGCCGGTGAGCCGCAGCATCATCGTCACCGGGGGCGGGCGCGGCCTGGGATGGGAGATGGCCGAGGCCCTGGTGACCGCCAGCCACCGCGTGCTCATCACCGGCGTGCGTGAACCCGCAGAGTTGGAAGCCGCCGCGGTTCGCCTGAACAAGCTCGCCGGTGAGGAGCGGGCGCTGGCGATGGTGGCAGACGTCGCCAACTGGAGCGACTGTGAAGCGGTGGCAGCGCGCTGCCTCGCAGCGTGGGGGCGCATCGACGGCCTGGTCAACAACGCCGGCCGCGGCATGCTCGAGATCAGCGGGGATTTCGTGCGCAAGCCGGCGCTGTTCTGGCAGGCCGACCCGCAGGGCTTTCGCAACATCGTCGACGCCAACGTCACCGGCGCGTTCCTCATGGCCCGCGCCTGCGTGCCGGCCATGGTGGCACAGGGTTTCGGCCGGGTCGTCAACATCTCCACCAGCCGCGCCACCATGGTGCGTACCGGTTACTGCCCCTACGGTCCGTCGAAGGCCGCCTTGGAAGCGATGAGCGTCGTCTGGGCCAAGGACCTGCAGGGCACAGGGGTCACCGTCAATGTGCTGCTCCCCGGAGGCGCGAGCGACACACGCTTGCTGCCCGACAGCGGCGGCCCCAGGCGTGGCGCCGACGGCAACCTGCTGCCGCCCTCCCTGATGCGTGCGCCCATCGTCTGGCTCATGGGGCACGCCGGCCCGGAGGTCAATGGCGAACGCTACATCGCCCGCCAATGGCGGACCGACCAGCCCTGGGACCGCGCGGCCGCCGGGGCGCGCGACGAGCGGCACGAAATGCCCGCGGTCATGTGATGTAGTGCCATGGCAGGTTCAGCGCGCATCCCACCGCCAAGCAGGCCCGTCGCCGACGACGCGCCCGCCGACGCTGCCCGCGAAGTGCGCCGGCAGCAGCAGCGTGTCTGTGTCGGCCACCGACTCGACGAGCCGCCGCCGTGTCGCCGCGGCCTGCACAGGGTCTTCGCAGAAGCGCGAGTTCCATCCCGGGTCGAGCAGTTGCACCGGGCTGTGCAGGATGTCGCCGCTGAAGACCGCGTGCCCGGCGCCGCTGCGCGCGTGGAGCATCACGGTGCCGGGCGTGTGCCCAGGCGCAGGCTCGAGCCAGACCCCGGTGTCGAGTTCATGCCCGTCATCGACCAGCACCGCTTGGCCGGCATCCATCACGGGCAGCACGCTGTCGGCGAAGGAGCCGTGGTTGGGCGCTGGCCGCTCCTGGGCGAGCGCCGCCCGGTGCTCGGCCTCCCAGTGCGCGTACTCGCGCCGTGCGAACACGTACCGCGCGCGCGGGAAGGTGGGCACCCAGCGCCCGTTGCGCAGGCAGGTGTTCCAGCCCACATGGTCGGCGTGAAGGTGGGTGCAGCAGACGACGTCGATGTCCTGCGGCTGCAAGCCGGCAGCGCGCAGGGCCTCGAGCCAGCCAAAGAGCTGCCGGTGCCAGCCGGGCCGCAGCGGCCGCTCCTTGTCGTTGCCGACGCAGGCGTCGACGAGGATGCGCTGGCGTCCGGTGTCGAGCACGTAGCTTTGGAAGCTCATCACCAGCTGCTGGTCCTCGCTCACGTGGCCCGGCCGCAGCCAGTGCGCGGCAGCCTCGATACGCGCCGCGTCGGCGCCGGGCAGGATGAAACCGACCGGCGCGAACGGCCCCTCGCTCTCGACGATGCGGCGCACGGTGTGGGACCCAACAACGCGCTGCTCCATGGCGTGCTCCTTGCTTGGCGGGCGGGCGACAGCGCCGCGACCGCGGCAGTGTAGACAGGCCCGCAGCCCCACCACGAAGAAGGAAGACCTCCGATGCACTACCCCTGGTCCCCCATCGCCCACCGCGGCCCGCTGCGCTGGCCCGACGGCAAGAAGCTGGCGGTCATCATCACGATGAATTGCGAGTACTGGGACCTGGTCAAGGACACGAGCGAGCCCTACTACGCCGGCGGGCCGCCGATGCTGCCCGACAGCCTGCCGGGCAACGTGGCCGACTTCCCCACCTTCACGTGGCGCGAGTACGGGCAGCGCGTGGGCGTCTGGCGCCTGTTCAAGCTGTTCGAGCAGATGGGCGTGCCGCT
>CAIRBF010000259.1 GCA_903876715.1 uncultured beta proteobacterium | reverse complement strand
GCATCGGCAAACAGCATCGAGAGGTTGGCGGCAAAACGGGGCATGGGAGACTCCTGAAAGCTGAGCTGGGATTGTGCGTGTGTCGCAAGGCGAGCCCCGGGGTCGCACGCTGCTCTGCCCCTTGCAGGCGCGGAGTTGCTCTTGTACCCATCTTCCCAACCCCTCTCCCCAAGCCCTCTCCCGCAAGGGGAGAGGGGCTGAAGGCAGCGGGGTTGTCCCCCACCACCGACAGGCACGCCGGGCGGCGACCACGCGCCGCATTCAAAATGCCGCCATGAAGACCCTGCTGATCCGCGACGCCGATGTCGTCGTCACGATGGACGACCAGCGGCGCGAGTTGGCACGCGCGAGCGTGCTGGTGCGCGGCCGCGCAGTGGAGGCCATCGGCCCGGCCGAGGGCCTGCCCCGCGAGGCCGACGAGGTGATCGACGCCCGGGGCCACGCCGTGCTGCCAGGACTGGTCAACACGCACCACCACATGTACCAGAGCCTGACGCGAGCGGTGCCCGCGGCCCAGGACGCCGAGCTGTTCGGCTGGCTGAAGACGCTGTACCCGATCTGGGCCCGGCTGACGCCGGAGATGGTGCGCGTGTCGACGCAGCTGGCCATGGCCGAGCTGCTGCTGTCGGGCTGCACCACCAGCAGCGACCATCTCTACCTCTACCCCAACGGCGTGCGCCTGGACGACAGCATCGAGGCGGCACGCGAGATCGGGATGCGCTTCCACGCCGCGCGCGGCAGCATGAGCGTGGGCGAGTCCGCCGGCGGGTTGCCGCCGGACGCGCTGGTGGAGCGCGAGGACGCGATCCTGGCGGACACACAGCGGTTGGTGGAAACCCACCACGACGCCGGCCGCTACGCGATGCTGCGCGTGGTGGCGGCGCCGTGCTCGCCGTTCTCGGTCAGCCGCGACCTGATGCGCGAGGCGGCGGCCCAGGCGCGCGCGCTTGGCACCCGCCTGCACACGCACCTGGCGGAGAACGACCACGACGTCGCCTACAGCCGCGAGCGCTTCGGCATGACGCCGGCGCAGTACGCAGAGAGCCTGGGCTGGGTGGGCGACGACGTCTGGCATGCCCACTGCGTGAAGCTCGACGCGCCCGGGATCGCGCGCTTCGCAGCCACCGGCACCGGGGTGGCGCACTGCCCCTGCAGCAACATGCGCCTGGCCTCGGGCATCGCGCCGGTGCGGCGCATGCTGGACGCCGGCGTGCCCGTGGGCCTGGGCGTGGACGGCAGCGCCAGCAACGATGGCGCCCACCTGCTGGGCGAGGCCCGCATGGGGATGCTGCTGGCGCGCGTGGGACGGGCGATGGAGCCCCCTGCAGCCGGGCCCGACGGCCGGCTGCGCCCCGGCTGCGACCTCGGCCCGGCCGAGATGACGGCGCGCGACATGCTGGCCGTGGCCACGCGCGGCGGCGCGCAGGTGCTGGGGCGCGACGACATCGGCCACCTGGCGCCGGGCATGGCGGCCGACCTGGCGCTGTTCGACCTGCGTACCCTGCCCTTTGCCGGCGGCGCGGTGCACGACCCGGTGGCCGCGCTGCTGCTGTGCGCGCCAGCGCAGGCGGCGTGGACGGTCGTCGACGGCCGCGTCGTCGTGCGCGAAGGCCGGCTCGCCACGGTGGACGCCGGGCCGCTGGTGGAGCGGCACAACCGGTTGGCAAGGATGCTTGTAGGCGGGTGGCGATGAGCGCCGCCGGGCGTGCCGCATGGAGCAGCGCGTTGCGCAACCGGGGCACGGGCCCGCGGCTCAGGCGCCGCCGGGACGGGGCCGAAGCAGCGCGCCACGGCGCTCAACCGCCCTTGTTGCGCATCCAGTCCGCAGTGCCGAAGAAAGCCTCGGCCAGCCGCTGGGCGAGCGCAGGATCGATGCCCTGCTCTTCCATCGCCTGCATCATGCAGGCCATCCACTGGTCGCGCTCGGCGATGCCGATGGCGTACGGCAGGTGGCGGGCACGCAGGCGCGGGTGGCCGAAGCGCTCGATGTACAGGCTGGGGCCGCCGAGCCAGCCGCTGAGGAACCAGTACAGCTTGTCGCGCGAGCCGTCCAGCTCTGCGGGGTGCAGCGCGCGGATGCCGGCGTAGACGGGCTCCAGGTCCATCAGGTCGTAGAAGCGGTCGACCAGGGAGCGCAAACCCGTGTCGCCCCCCAGGCGCTCGTAGGGTGTCGGGCCCGCCGGCGTGGTGTCCGTGGCGCCGTCTTCAGCCATGCAGGCCGCGTGCGGTTGCGTGGCCCGGCCAGGCCGGGCCCGGCCCCCGCGCTGACGGCGCGCAAGCCGCCCGCGGCCGCGGCGCACGCCAGGGGCTCGAGTGCGACCGCGTCATCAAGCCGCCCGCATGCGCGTGGCCAGCGCCGACAGAGCCAGCCCGGCGGCCGAGCCAGGAGAACGGTTCATCACGAGCTCGCGCTTGAGCACGGCCTCGCGCACCACCGGATCCAGCGGCAACTCGCCCAGCAGCTCGAGCTTCACCGGGTGCGGCAGCGTCGGCGACACGTAGCGGTCGATCACCATCTGGAGCTGCTGACGCACCCCCCTGCCCTCGCCGGGCTTGCGCACCTGGTTGACGATGAGCTGCGGCGCGTAGCGCTGCTGCGTCATCGCCAGCACCTTGATCGTGGCATAGGCGTCCGTCAGCGAGGTAGGCTCGGGCGTGGCGACCACGGCCACACGGTCGGCCAGCGAGACGGTGTACAGCACCACGTCGGAGATGCCGGCACCGGTGTCGAGCAGCACGCGGTCGAAGCGCGGCGTGACCTCCGCGATGACCTGCTGGAGCTGGTCGCGCACCTCGGGCGTCAGGCGCGAGTACTCGACCATGCCCGAGCCGGCGAGCAGCACCGAGTAACCGCCAGGCGCCGGCAGGATGGCGTCGTCGACCGAGCTGCGGCCGGTGAAGACATCGTGCAGCGTGATCTTCGGAAACAGGTTCAGAACGACATCGAGGTTGGCCAGACCCAGGTCGGCGTCGAGCACGAGCACGCGCTCACCCTGGCGACTCAGTGCCGCGGCCAGGTTGGCCGAGACGAAGGTCTTGCCCACGCCACCCTTGCCGCTGGTGATGGCGGTGATGCGGCCGCGGCGGTCGGCGCCTGCAGCGGGTAGGGGTTCGGTCATGGTGTCGTCGGGGCTGGCCGATGCCCGCGTGGAGGCTGGAATTCAGCCTGCCGACCCGGCGTCAGCGGCCGGCAGTCTAGCAGCGGGGCGATCGTCGGCCGGCAGGAACAGCGCCTGCAGGTCGGACAGGAAGTCGAAGCCAAGCTCCGTAGGGACGACCCATTCGTCAAGACCGGTGAGCACCCCGCCGGCCGCGCCGCCCGCGCCCTCCGGCGCGGTGTCGACAAGCAGCCCGCGCACGCGGGCCTGGGCCAGCGCGTGCCGCAGTGCGGACGCCGGCAGCCCGGTGCGGGCGCAAAAGTCGCCCACCGGGAAGCCCTCGCGCAGGCGCAGCGCGTTCATCGTGTACTCGAAGGGCAGATCGCGTCGCGCGATCTCGTGCTCGTTCGACACCGCCTGGCCCGCCAGTGCCTTCTCGACATAGGTGGCCGGGTCACGCCAGCGCACCTGGCGCATGACGCGGTGCGCGAAGCTCAGTTTGCCGTGAGCGCCGGCGCCGATGCCGAGGTAGTCGCCAAACTGCCAGTAGTTCAGGTTGTGTCGGCAGCGGTGACCAGCGCGCGCAAAGGCCGAGACCTCGTAGCGGGCCAGGCCGGCGCCGGCCATGCGACCCACGATCAGGTCGAGCATCTGCGCTGCGGTGTCCTCGTCGGGCAGGTTCTGCGGCGGGCGGCTGGCGAAGCGGGTGTTGGGCTCGATCGTCAGATGGTAGACCGACAGGTGCGGCGGCGCGAAGGACAACGCCGCGTCCAGGTCGGCGGCAAGCGCGTCCAGACCCTGGCCGGGCAGCGCGTACATCAGGTCGATGTTGAAGGTGTCGAAGGCGGCGGCGGCCTCCTCGAGCGCGGCGCGCGCCTGCGCGGCGTCATGCACCCGACCCAGGCGCTGCAGCGCGGCTTCGTCGAAGCTCTGCACGCCCACCGACAGCCGCGTCACGCCGGCGGCGCGGAAGGCGCGGAAGCGCTCGCGCTCGAAGGTGCCGGGGTTGGCCTCGAGCGTGACCTCGGCCCCGGGCTCCAGGGGCAGCAGCGCGCGCACGTCGGCGAGCAGGCGCTCGATG
>CAIRBF010000258.1 GCA_903876715.1 uncultured beta proteobacterium | reverse complement strand
GGCCGAGAAGACGGCCAGCGCGGCGTCGACGTCGGTGAGCGAGAAGCCCACCGCGGCCTCGTTCACGGCGTCGCCCTCGTCGATCCGGCCGTCGCCGTTGGTGTCGCTGCGGTAGGGGCCGTCGAAGCCGACGAAGGCGTTGATGTCGGCCGCGCCCAGCGTCAGCGCATCGACGCGGACGCTGCTGCCGTCGGCCAGCGTCACCGTGTCGCTGCGCTTCTCGAAGGCGCCGCTGCCCTCCAGGAACACGTAGTCGCCCAGCGTCACCTTGAAGGACGCCGCCACGCTGAGCAGCTCGTGGCTGGCGCCGTCGATCGACAGCGTGCGCGTGCTGCCCGTGCCCGTGGTGACGGCGAAGTCGCCGGCGGCGAAGTCCAGCACCCGGCCGGCGCCCGGCACGCGGTCGGCCAGGTTGACCGCCAGCGCTGCATCCGTGACTTCGAGCGTGAGGCCATCGAAGCCCACCGCCCGCGCCGCGCCCGCCTGGGCCTCGAGCGCGATGCGGGTGGGCAGTTTCTGGCCGCCCACGGCCAGCCGCGTCGAGAAGATGCCTTCGCCGGCCGCCACGGCCGTCAGGCGGTCGCCGGAGGCGCTGAGCGCGATCGAGGTCCACTCGCGGCCCTGGCTGTCGGCGACGAGGCGCCAGTTCGCGCCCGCATCCTCCGACACCCAGAGGCCACCGTCCTCGCCCATGGCCGCCGCGGCCATCACGGCGCCGCTGTCGGACACCGCCACCGCGTTCCAGAGCTGCTGCGTGCCGGCGGCACGCCAGAGCCAGTCGTCCGACCCGGTGTCGGCCACCCACAGCAGGCCGCCGCGGTCGGCCGCGAGCAGGAAGTCGCCCGTGGCGTTGGCCGCCACGCCAGCCCAGTCAGCCAGGCGCGGCGCATTGCGCGTGGCGTCTTCCAGGGCGACACCGTGGTCGTAGGCGCCGGTCACCGGGCTGTAGGTGGTGCCCAGCGACCCGAGCAGCAGCATGCCCTCATAGCTCTGCCACGACGGTCCGCGGGCGGCACCGAAGAAGCCGGTGCCGTCGTCGAAGCGCGCCAGCGCCGCCCAGTCCCGGTTCGGCAAGGGGATCTCGCCCCAGGCCGTGCCGGCGTCATTCAGCGGCAGGGTCAGTGCGCCCGTGTACGAGGGGATCTTGCCGGCGCTGGCATGCCGCGCCGTTGCCGTGCTGCCCCCCTCCTCGGCCCGGACCACGTCGACCTGCAGACCGAAGCCCTTGCTGTCCTTGCCCGTGAAGGTCAACAGGGCGCCGGACCCACCGACGCTCACCTTCACGCCGGCGGCCTGGATCAGCTTGGTCGACAGCGTGTTGCGCTCGGCGCGCAGTTGGTCAAGCTTCTTGGCGATCGCGGCCTTCTTGGTATCGCTCGGCTCCTGGGCATAGGCCTGCACCTGCTTGTTGATCTCGGCCGTCTTCGCCTGGATCTGCGCCGCGACCTCTGCGGGCTCGGCGAACACCGCGCGAAGCTTGGCGCCGACGTTCGCACGCGTCGTCGCCGCGTCGTCGGCCACCACGTCTTCGTCGGTGACCAAGTAGCTGATGACGCGGTTGTTCAGGCCGCGAAGCTCGATGCGGTCGCCGGCCACGAAATCGCCATCGAGCAGCACCGAGTCGACCTGCTGCGCTGCCGGGCTGATCGCCGCCCAGCCCGTCGCGCCCCGGGCGGCGCGCGTGCTCGAGAACGAGGCGCCGCGCTCGTTCGTGCCGATCCAGAGGCGTGACCAGCCGCCGTCCACGCGCTGCCCGTCGATCTCGGTGCGGGCCTTGAGGACCAGCCAGTCACCCACGGCCTCGGCGCTGACCAGCGGCGCGCGCTCGTCGATCACCGCCGCCAGGCGCTTGGCCAGGTTGGTCCGCACCTGCTCGACGCTGGCCTTGCCGCCGCCACCCTGGCCGTCGGCGGTCAGGTCGATGTCCTCGACGCGCAGGGATATCAAGCCTGGCGCCAAACCCCAGACCTGGATCACGCGCCCGAGCCCGAAGGCGCCCTCGAGGCGGATCGCATCGAAGGTGAAGGGCGTTTGCGCGTCGGCGGTCAGCAGCACGTCGCCGGCCATGATGGCGACGTCGCGGTAGCGGTCCTCGTGCGCCGGCAGGACGTTCCAGGTGGCCCCGCCATCGCGCGAGATCACGGCGGCGCCGCCGTCGATGACCGCGGCGATGACCTCACCGCCACCGGAGATCGACACCGCGCGGTAGTCCAGGCCCGTGGGCGCGCCGGTCTGTGCCCAGGTGGCGCCGCCGTCCAACGACATCCACAACCCGCCCTCGGCGCCGGCGACGCTCGCCACCAGGGTGTCGCCGTCCTGCGCGACGTCGGTCCAGGCCTGCGGCGCCTCCAGCACGCGCTCGGCAGCCTCGCGCTCGCTGGCGATGACGAGCGCGAACTCCAGGTCGGCGAGCGAGAAGCCCACCGCGTCGGCGCCCGGCGTGTCCTGCGCGTCGATCCGGCCGTCCCGGTTGGAGTCGACCAGCGGCCCGCCGTTGATGCCGGCGAAGGCCTGCAGGCCGGTGCCGCCCACGGTCAGCACGTCGTGCGTGCGCCGCGTGCCGTCGTCCAGGGTCAGCACCTGGGTCGACTTCTCGAAGCCCAGCGAGCCGGCCGCGTAGACGAAGCCGCCGAGCTGCAGTTCGACGTCGGCGCTGGCGCGCAGCAGGTCGCCGCGGCCACCGTCGATGTCCAGCACGCGGCTGCCGCCGGTGCCGGTGAGCACCGTCCACGGCTGGGCCTGCAGGTCCAGCACCTTGGCCGTGGCCGACTGGCCCTGCGCCAGGCCGCTGACCTGGTTGACCTCGACCAGCACGTTGCGCGCCGACATCTGCAGCGCGTCGCCGCCGATGAAACGCACCGCGCCGGCCGAGGCCTCGAGCGCGGTCCAGCGCGCGCCGGCCATCGCCGCCGAGTCGGCGACCGGCGTGGCGAGCGCGAGCGCGAATTCGGTGTTCTCCAGGGCCAGGCCGCGCGCGTCGGCGTTCGGCGTGTCGTCGGCGTCGATCACGCCATCGGCGTTGCTGTCGACGAAGTAGGGGCCTCCCACGCCGGCGAAGGCGTCGAGCCCGGCGCCGCCGATGGTCAGCGCATCGACGTCGACCCGGCTGCCGTCGGCCAGGGTGACCATCTTGGAGAATTTCTCCACGCCCATCGTGCCGCGCGCCTGGACGAAGCCGCCGATGTCGAACTCGAAGCCGCCCGAGGCGCGCACCGACTCGCCCTTGGCGCCTTCCAGCGTCAGCGTCGTGGCGGTGCGGTAGCCGGTGGCGACCTCGAAGCCCTGGGCCGCGAAGTCCAGCACCTGGTTGCGCTCCAGCCCCTCGGTCACGCCGTCCACCTGGTTGATCGCGACCTCGATGTCGCGCGCCAGCGCGGTGACCGAAGGCACGCCCACCAGCGCCGCCTCGCTCAGGCGCGCCTCGAGCGCGACCCAGCTGCGCGGCGCCTCAAGCGCGCGCTCCCAGCCGAGCACGAGACCGAACTCGCCGCCCACCGCCGACAGCCCCAGGGCATCCGGGTTGGCGTCGTCCTGACGGTCCACGCGGCCGTCGCCATTGGTGTCACTGCGGTAGGGCCCGTTGACGCCGACGAAGACCTCCAGGCCGGTGCCGCCGATGGTCAGCACGTCGACCTGCGCCGTCGAGCCGTCGGCCAGCGCCATCGCCGCGCTGGACTTCTCGATCGCGATCGTGCCGCCGGCGTGGAAGAAGCCCGCCAGGCCGATGTCCACACCCGCGGTGGCGCGCAGCATCGGGCCGCGCGTGCCGTCGAAGGCGAGCGTCAGTGACTGGCCGGTGCCGGTGGCGAGCTCGAACTGGCGGTCGTCCTCGGTCTCGGCGGTCGAGCGGTCGGCAAAGTCGAGCACCTGCTCGCGCGCCAGCGCCAGGCTCGTGCGCGCGGCGGCCCCCGTGGACGCCACCGTCAGCGCGACGTCCAGCGTGCCGACCTGGCCGGTGTAGAACACGCGGCCCGGCGCCTGCAGGAAGGCGGCGATCTGCGCCGCGGTGCCTTCGACCGTCACCACCTGCCCGTCGGCCGAGGCCGTGACCTCGACACCGTCGCCGGCTTGCGGGCGCATCGCCAGGCGCCCCTGGTCGGCCGCCCCCTCGGCGGCGGGCGCGGGCACGCTGAAGCTCAGCGCGAGCCGCTCGCTCGCGACCGTGCCGGGCTCGGTGTCCCCGACCGGCGCCTGGACCGCGCTGCCGCGCAGGCCGAAGTCGGCGGCCTCGAAACGCAGTTCGCTCGCGGCGTCGGGGGTGATCCAGAACTTGCCGGTCAGCGCGGCGATCTCGGGCGCGATGCCGCCGGCATAGGCGCCCACGTCGGTATGCCCGTCGTCCAGGTGGACGCGTGCGCTGACGGTGCCGTGCTCGCCCTCGACCGTCAGGTCGAGGATCCGGCCACTGCCCGCGTAGTGCAGCGCCTGGCCGGACGCCAGCCAGGCGCCGATCACCACGGCCTCGCCGCGCACCGTCAGGCGCGACAGGCCGTCGCTCAGGCCGTCGAGCGGGCTCGAATCGCTGGGCAGCTGCTGCTCGGCGGCCTCGATGGTGATGACGCTGCCGCTCTCGGAGGCCGTGGCCACCGTACATGCGAAGACCTGCGCGTCGTCGGCCCCCACGAGCATCACCAGCGCGCCCAGGTCCGGCACTTCGGGTTCGAGGCCGACCAGGGTGCGCGGCGGCTTCCACTGGTAGGCGCGCACCAGCGGGCCGACCTCGGCCTCGGCGTCCTCTTCCAGGGCCGCTTCCGCTTCGGCCAGGGCGGCGTCGATGGCCTCGCGCAGCGACTGCGCGATCTGCGCCAGCGCGACGTCGTCGCTCGCGGGCTCGCCGTCCTCGGCACGGTCCACGTTCAGGTCGGCCTGCGTCACCACATAGGTGACGGTGGCGACGGCCGGCTCGGCGTCGGTAGGCGCGCCGGCGTCTTCGGCACCCTGCTCGGCCGGCGCCGCCGCGGCGCTCAGGTTCACCGTGATCGTGTCGCCGGCGGCGAAGCGGCCACCCAGCACGAAGCTCGCCGTCTGCGGCTGGCCCGCCGAGGCCTCGCGCATCAGCGGCAGCTCGCTGCCGGTCAGGGACAGGCCCGGCCCCCAGGCCCAGCCCGCGGCCTCGACCGTCAAGGTCACCGTGTCGCGGCTGTCGCCCAGCAGCGTCGCCGGCAGGTCGACCTCGTTGACGGGCAGCGACGCCCAGAAGCCGCCGACGATCGGGATCGCCACCGGCGCGTCCAGCACCGGCGCGGCGATCACCGGCGCCACGTGGCTGACGAGGTTGGCGTCCACCCCCAACGTGTGCACGTCCAGGCGCAGGTCCTGGGGCAGGCCCACCAGCACGTCGACGCCGCCCACCACCGCGGTCGCTGCGGTCCAGCGCGTGTCGGCGTAAGCGCCCTGGCCGTCGAAGACCGCCAGACCGAACTCGATGTTGCGCACACCCAGGCCGCGGGCGTCGGGGTTCAGCTCGTCCTTGGCCAGCACGCCGTCGCCATTGGCGTCATCGCCGTAGGGGCCCAGGCCGACGAAGCCCGACAGGCCCGTGCCGCCGATGGACAGCATGTCGGTGTCGACCTTCGTGCCGTCGGTCAGCGTGACCTGCTGACTGCTGCGCTCCACGGCCAGCGAGCCGCGCACCTCGACGAAGCCGCCCAGCGAGAGCTCGATCTCGCCGCTGGCGCGCACGAGCTGGCCGCGCTCGCCCGCCGCGTCCATCGCCAGCGTGCGGCCGGTGCCGGTGACGACCTCGAGCGCGCCGCCCTCGGCCGTGTAGTCGATGACCTTGGTGTCGGCATCGAAGGCGGCATCCACCCCGTGCACGAGGTTGATGTCCACCGCCAGGTCGCGCGCGTCCAGCGTGAGGCCAGGCACGCCGACGAACTCCACCGAGCCGGTACGCGCCTTCACCGTCGTCCACGACAGGCCGGCGATCTCCTCCTGGGTCGGCGCGGCAGAGGCAAGGACCAGGCCGAAATCGACGTCTCCCAAGGCCAGGCCCAGCGAGTCGGTTTCGGGCTGGTCCTGGGCGTCGATACGGCCGTCGCCGTTGCTGTCCTGCCAGTACGGTCCCTGGACGCCGGCGAAGGCGTAAAGGTCCTCGCCGCCTATCGTCAACGTGTCGACGCGGATCTCGGTGCCGTCGGCCAGCACCAGATCGCGCGTGGACTTCTCCAGCCCCATCGAACCGCTGGCGTGGAAGAAGTCCGCCACCTGGATGCGGAAGTCGGCCGAGGCGCGCAGCAGCGTGCCGCGGCTGCCGGCGAAGTCGATCGGCAGGGAGGCGCCTGCACCGATGTCGACCTCCAGGGCCTTCTCTTCCTCGTAGTCGACCACCGTGCGGCCGTCGGTGCCCAGGTTCACCGCGACCTGCAGCGCGCGGGCCTCGATATCGACCACCGGCAGGCCGAACTCGGTGGCCTGCGCCGCGTTGGCCAGGGCACTGACCCAGCCGCGCGGGTCCAGCGTCTCGTCCCCGGCCTGCTCGACGTGGATCACGAGCGCGACGTCCACGCCCTGCAACTCGAAGCCGGCCGCCGTGTCGTTGGTGGCCTCGTCGTCGAGGCGGCCGTCGTGGTCGGTGTCCAGGCGGTAGGGCCCGTTCAGGCCGGCGAAGGCGTGGAGGTCCTTGCCGGCGATGGTCCAGCGCCGCGCCTGCACGGTGCTGCGGTCCGACAGCGTGACGGTGGCGTCGCCGTTGCTCAGCAGGAAGCGGCCATCGACGGTGAGGAAGCCGCCGGCGGTCAGCGTCAGGCCGGCGGCGTAGCTGCGCTCGGTGCCGAAGTAGTCGCTGTTGAAGAACATGCCGACGGCGTCGGCGTCGGCGGCGGCGTGCGCCCGCACGGTGACCTGCTGCGCCAGCGGCCGTTCCATCACCTCGAGCGTGAGCGCGACGGGCTGCTCGCCGTCCTCGCCCGCCTGCTCGCTGAGCTGCATCACGGTGGCGCCGCTGTCGTAGCCGAACAGGCCCGCAGCCTCGTCGAAGCGGCCGACGATGCCGCCGTCAGCAGAGATCAGCCCGGCCACGTCACCCAGACGCGGCGCGTAGACCTCGCCGCCGGCATCGGCCGCGGCGTAGAGCAGGCCCAGCGCGGCGCCGGGCAGGTCGCCCGCCGGTGCCTGGAGTTTCAGGCTGCCGCTGACCTCGAACCGGTCGCCCTCGCCGGCGCCGGTCAGGCGCAGCGACAGGCGCTGACCGGCGGCGATGGTCTGGTCGCCCAGCACACGGATCGTGCCCGGGGAGTGGACGCGCTGGAAGACCGCGCCCGCCTCGTCCTGCCACAAGCCGTCGTCGTCGAAGGCGCCGATGGACAGGCCGTCGGCCGCCTCGACCTCGATGTCGCCGGCTATGTCGAGCGCTTGCATGCGCGACACGCCCACGCGCTCGCCCGCCGCCAAGCGCAGCCCGCCGTCCAGGGCGACGAGCGGCGCATCGACGTAGAGCTGCGAGCCTTCGCCAAGCACGGTCAGCACGATCGAGCCGCCCGCGCCGGCGGTGATGGCCTCGAGCACCGTCAAGCGTGCAGCGTCGGCCGACGCCGCTGTCCCGCCCTCGGAGGACGCGCCGGCCAGCAGTTGCACGTCGCCGCGGTCGACCACCGTCAATCCAGCGCCTGCACCGGCTTCGCCGACCACCACCGAGTCGGCCTCGACGATCCGGATCGTGCCCGCGGCCTGGCCGGCCAGCACGTCCACACGCGTCTCGAGCGCGTTCACGGCCGGACCGTCCGCGACCAGACCGCCGGCGAGCACGTTCTCGCCGATCGATTCCGCCGCGTCCAGCCACAGCGCGCCGGCACTCACGTCGGTGTCGTCGTCCGCGGCGCCATCGGCATCGGTGATCGAGCCGGCGTGGGCCGTCACCGACACCGTCGCCGCACCGGCCTGGAGCAGGGCCAGCGCGACGCCGTCGCCGGCCTGCACGGTCACGTCGCCATCCGCCCCGTCGATGCCGGTGCTGTCCACGAGCGCGCCTGCGGCCTGCAGCACCGAGCCGCGCAGGGCGCTCAGCGTGATCGAGCCACCGTCGGAGTCGATCGTGGAGGTGGCCGCCTGGCGCAGTTCGCCCCGCGCCGCGAGTTCCACCGCCCCGCCCGCGCCGGCCACGTCCCCGGCCAGGTCGAGATCGGCCCGCGTCGCCAGCGCCACGCGCCCGCCGGCCCAGGCCTGGGTCAGGCCTTCGACAAGCAGCGCGGCGCGCGCCTGGTTGGTGATCAGCAGGTCCCCGCCATCGGCGCTGGCCAGCAGGCGGGACGCGTTCAGCACCAGCCGCGGCTCGCTGGCGGCGGTCGCATCCACAGGCTGCGGCCCCAACGCTTCCAGGCCCCAGGCCATGAGCGCGGCCCAGGGGTCGACCCAGGCGCCGATGCCTCCGCCCTGCGCGTTCAGCTCGACCGAAGCCGCGGTCAGGTTGGCGAAGCCGCCGGTCTCCACGCCCAGGATGGCCCCGGAGACCGTCGACAGCGCGGCCTCGGCGCCGGCCGACAGACGGCCGAGCACGAGGTCGCCCTCGGCCTCGCGCAGGTGCAACGCGCCGGCCACCTGACCGTCCAACCGGGCGCCGACGCCGAGCAGGTCGACCACCAGCGGCGCGTCAGCCGCACCGACGTCGCCGGTGGCCGTGAACAGCTCGAGCGACGTCGCCCTCACCTGGCTCGCGCCCTGCACCACGATGCCGTCGCGCGCCGCGAGCGACACCGTGCCGCCCTCGAGCAGCAAGGGCCCGCCGCCCTCGGTGCCCGCCAGCGTCAGCGTGCCCCCGCCGGCCTCGATGATCAACTCGCCGCCGTAGGTCTGCACCGGGCCGGCGATGGTGATCGCCCCCAGCGTGCGCAGCACGATGCGGCCCGGCGTCGCGCCGTCGAATGCGGCGTAGGCCCAGTCCGACGGCGCCTCGAAGGCCAGAGCCATCGGCGCCTCGAAGGCGAAGGCACGCGCCATCGGCATCAGGTCGTCGGGCGCGGGCTCGGTGGCCGCGCTCGCCACCGTCGCGGCCTGGCCCGAGCGCAGCGCGCCGATCGTGATCGGGCCGGTGACCGCCGCGTCGATCTCGATCCGGCCGGCGGCGGTGATGCTCAAGGTGCTCAGGTTGCTCTGCGCGCCGAAGCGGCCCACCACGTCGCCGCCGGCGTAGACCTCGATCGAGGCCAGTTGCAGCACCGCCTCGCTGAGTTCCACGTTGCCCGTGGCGGCGATCTGAACCGGCGCTCCGGCCCCGGCTTCGGCGATGCGCGCCGCGACCCAGGCCTCGTCCAGCACCAGGTCGCCCGCGACCACCTCGCCCTCGAAGTCCTCGGGCAGGCTGTCCGACACGCCATCGGAGACGACGCCGATCCAGGTGCGCCCGGCCGTGGTCAGGCCGTCCTGGGTCAATGAGATGTTGAGCTCACCCTGGGCGCCCGCCGGGAGTCCGGCCACGGGTTCGACCGGGGCCACGTGCACCAGCGCACCGTCTTCGGCCAGCCAAGCCGCCAGACGCGCGGCCGGGCCGCTGAGCCGCAGCGTGCCCAGCACGGCCTGCGCGTCCAGCGGCAGGCGGTCCTCGCCCAGCGGCACCGTGGCCGTGCCGTCGCCCAGCGTCACCCCGGTGGGCAGTGGCCGGCCGATGCGCAACCCGCCACCGAGGACCTCGATCGCGACGTCCATCAGCGCCCCGGCGCCCGAGAAGGCGGCCGGCTGCAGCGCTTGGGCGCCAAAGCTCAAGGCGCCGTCGGCGCCCGGCACGACGTGGTGCGGCAACGCCAGCCGCGGCGCGTTGCGCAATTGCGAGCCGTCGCCGCCCGGGCGGGCCATCTGGGCGACGACATGCGCGCTCACCCCGGCGAGCTCGGCGGTCGCGGCGAACGCCAGCTCGCCGGACGGCCCGGCGTAGCTCAGGTTGCCTGCGCTGCGGAGGTAGGCGTTCAGGGCCTCCACGCTGCCGGACAGGCGCAAGGTTCCGTCGGCATCGAAGGCCACCGTGACGCCGTCGTCGGCGGCATCGAGGGCGGTGAACACGCCGCGGGTGCCGGTGCCTGCATCCACCTGCGCCGGCGCAGTGATCGCGAGCGTGACCGCGCCGACGGCCCCGGAGGCCACGAGCACCGGCTCCTCGAACACCACGAGCGACGGGCCGGAGACGGCCAGCACCAGGGTCTGCGGGACCGCGAGCGCGAGCGACGCGGCATCGGTGCCGAGATCGAGCAGCGCGAGCCGTGATTCGGCGCTGGCCTGCGACGCGGCGCCGGCGGCATCCGTGGACAGCCGCACGCTCAACGTCGCTTCCGACGCGCCGGCCTGGGCCAGGAATCGCAGCGCACCCGGGCGCGCCAGGAAGGCGTTGAGCTCTGCGGCGCTGCCGGACAGCGTCAAGGTCGCGCCTTCGCCGGCCGTCAACGCCATGCCGGCCACCGCCCCCGTCAAGGCCGGGACGCCGTCCCATGCCAGCGCGCCCGCGGACACGCTGAGCGTCGCCACGATCGTGCCCTCCCCGGCCACCGCTGCGGCCGGCAGCACCAGGGCGCCGCCGGTGGGCAGGTCAAAGCGCTGCGGCAGCACGAGCGCCGGCGCGGCGGCGGGCTGCTCGGCAGCGACGGTCGTGACGATGGCGATGCGGCCGCGGCTGGCCACGGCATCCACCACGCGCACGCCCAGTGCGCTGTCAGCGGCGGGATCGAACCAGACCCCGCCGTGGGTCGCGAGCAAGGCGTTCAGGGCCTGCGCGCTGCCGGACAGCCGGGTGCTGAGCGCCTGCGGCGCCAAGGCGTCGATCGGCGCGCCGTTGGCCACCGTGACCGCGCCTTCGGCCAGCTCGACGGTCGAACCCTCGAGACCGGCGAAAACGAAGCGTTGCATCGGCGCCTCGAACTCGAGCACGACCAGCGCGTCGCCGGCCGCCTGCAGAGTCTGGGCCGACAGCGCGAGCGGGACCATCGCGCCCGGGGTGGCCACGCGGATGGCGGGCAGGCTCAACGTGGCACCCGACAACTGCGCGCCCGACACCGTCGGCGCGGCGAGCGTGACGGTGTCGCTGGCCACGTTGCCGGCGGCGTCGGTGAGCCGCACCGCGAGCGCGATCGGCGCCTGCGCCGAGCCGGTGTAGTCGATGCGCCCGGCGCTGCCGGTCAGCAGCGCGGCCAGCGCCTGGGGCTGGCCGCTCACTCGCAGCAGGTGGGGCTGTGCGGCGAGCACGCTCAGGCCGCTGCCCTCGGCCAGCGTCAAGGACAGGCCCTGGCCCGTGGCCAGCGCCAGGCCCGCCGCGCCGGCAGGCAGCTCGAGCTCCAGGCTCAGCGTGCCCGGGCCGGACAGGGTGGCCTGCTCGAACTTCAGGTGCGACGCCGCCTGCGGCGTGATCCACAACTGCGACGACAGCGCCGCGAGCACTGGTGCCTGGTGCTGCACCAGGCTCGCACCGGCGAGTTGCGCATCGGCGCGCGCCAGGCGGCCGGCCGCGTCTTCCACCGTCATCCGCACGACCTGCAGCCCCGCGCCCGGCGTGCTGCCCAGCGAGGCCGTTCCGGTGTAGCGCACACGACCCTCGGTCGCGCTGAGGTAATCACCCAGCGCGTCTGCCGTGCCGCTGAGCGTCAGCGTGCCGGTGCCACTGCCGGACACGGCCACCCCGAGAGCGTCGTCCGGCGCGGCGTTGAACACCCCGTCTGAAGCCACCGACAGCGTCACCGTGCGCGGCGTGTTGCCGCTGCCCAGGCTCGCCGCCGGCCACACCAGCGGGCTGGCGACGTCCGGCACCACATGGAAGACACCGGGCGAGGCCAGCGCCGGGGCCGTCGCGACCGCGTCCGCGGCCAGGGCGATCCGGCCCTCGACGCTGCGATCTCCCAGCGCCAGACGGGCCGTCAGCGCCGTGCCCTCGCCCTGGTAGACGAGACGACCAGAGTTCAGCCAGGCGTTCAGGGTCGATGCCGTGCCGCTCAGGCGCACGCGGTCGCCGGCCGGGTCGAGGTCGGCGACGCCGGCCAGGGCCGGGCTGTCATCGGCGCGTGCCGGCTTGACCGTCAGCGTGCCCTGTCCGACCTGGAGCTCGAAGCTCAACACGGCCTGCGGGTCGGCGGCGAGCGCATCGACGGGCAGCGTCAGCACCGCCGGGGCATCGGCGGCCACCGGGACGACCGCCGGCAGCACCAGACCCAGGCCTGCGGAACCGGCGGTCTCCACCACCCCGGTGGCCCGCAGCGCCATCCGCGCGCCGGCCTCGCGCGCCAGGCCCGCCTCGTTGCGCACGCTCAGGCTCAGGCTGCCGCCCGGCCCGGTGTGGCGCAGCGCGCCTGACGCCAGCCAGGCGTTGAGCGCCTCGGCGCTGCCGCTGACACGCACACGGTCCGCGGCCGCCTCGGCGTCGACGAGCGCGGACCCGGCGGCCACCGTCAGCGTGCCGGCGTCGACCACGGCCTCGAGCACGAGCAGGCCCGCGCCCGCCACGGGCTGCCCGCCGATGGCGAGGACCGATTCGACCCCGGCGAACACCGGCAAGGCCTGGGGCAGCGACAGGCCCGGCACCACCGGCGAGGCGGCGACCAGGCTGATGGCGCCGCTGACCTGCTGTGCGGCCACCGTGGCGTCATCGCCTTGGCTCAGCGTCAGGACCAGGGTGTCGCCCGCGCCGGTGTAGGCCAGGCGACTGGCGGCCAGCCAGGCGTTCAACTGCGCGGCGGTGCCGTCCAGCTGCAGGGCACGGCCGTCGGCGGCCAGCGCGCCTGCGGCGAGCCCGCTGAAATCGGCCGCCGTCAGTCGGCCCGCGGCGACCGTCAGGTCCAGCCGCAAGGGCGCGTCCAGCGCAGCGCCCACGGGCGGCACCGGCAGCGACAGCGTGCTCGGACCCGTCCCCGAGCTGTCGACCGTGAGGGCCTGGGGCAGTTGCAGCGTGAGGGCCGGCCCCGCCGTGACCGTCTGCGCCGCGGTCCGGTACTGGATTCCGACCGAGCCGGTGGACACCACCGGCGCCGAGCCGGCCGCCGGCGTGGACACGAGCGTGAACGCCAGGCTGGAGGCCTGCGTCGCCCGCACCTGCAGCGCACCCGAACCCAGGTAGCGCGAGAGTTCGGCGGCCGTGGCGCGCAGTGTCAATGCGGCACCGTCACCGGCGGCGAGAGCAGCGCCGGCCGCCGCGCCCTCGAGCGCGCCGTCGGCGGCCCAGCGCAACTGCGCGGCGTCGGCCGCCGTCAACGTGAGCGACAGCGTGCCGGTGCCGGTGATCGCTTGCGACGGCAGCGTCACGGCCAACCAGGCGCCGGGCGTGAGGACCAGGGCCTCGGGCAGGCGCATCGCGCCGCCGGCATTGGCGACCGCAGGCTGCGCCGGCGCGACGAGCCCGAGCTGCAGCGTGGTGCGGCCGACCGCGCTGTCGATCTGCAGCGTCAGCGCCAGCGGCGTGTCCGCGCTGCCGGCCGGGCCGGTGTAACGCACGCCCGTCGATGCGGCAAGGAAGGCCTGCAGGTCGGTGGCGCTGCCGCGCAGCACCAGAGTGCGCGCATCGCTGAGCGCGGTGTCGACCGAGACCCCGCCCGCCGCGGTCGCGGCCAGGCCCTCACCCGCCGCCAGCACCAAGCCGGCGTCGGCCTGCGGCAGCGCCAGGGTCAGCGTCAGAGGCTGGTCACCGGCCGAGCCGGGGGCGAGCTGCACGCCCGCGAACTGCAAGGGCGACGCTGTGCCGGGGGTCACCCACAGCCGCGTGGGCAGGCTGGGCAGCGCCGGCGCGGCATCGGTCGCGCGCGACGCACCGTAGAGCTGCACCTGCGCGGCGCTGGCCTGGCCGGCCCGCAGCGTCGTGACCGTCATCGCCTGCGTGGCCACACCGGTGTAGCGCAGGCGCCCGGCCGCGTCGGCCAGGTAGGCCGACAACGCCGCCGCGCTGCCGCTGAGCGTGATCTCGCGCGTGCCGTTGCCGGCGACCTCGACCGCGATGGCGTCGCTGCCCGGCACGCCCAGGGCCTCGGCCGTGAAGACGCCGTCGCCGGCAACCGTGAGCGTGACGCTGATCACCTCGGCCCCGGTCCCGAAGGCGGCGCCGCCGAAGACCAACGGGCTCGCCGCGTCGGGCACGACGCCGACCGCGCCCGGCAGTGCCATCGCCACCGTCGCCGGCGCGCCGGCGCCCTCCAGCGCCAGGGCGGCGCGCAGGCTCTGCGCGCCGCGTGTCAGCACCAGCGTCAGCTCGCCACCGGTGCCCTGGTAGCGCAGGTCGCCGCTGGCGAGGAACTGGTTCAGCCCGGCGATGGCCCCTTGCACCGTCAGCGTCTGCCCGGCCGGCGCCGCGCCGCCCAGCGAGCCGGCCGCGCTCCACAGCGAGCCCGAGTTCACCGTCAGCGTGAGCGTGTGCGCGCCCTGCGGGCCGGCCAGCGGCACGCCGGGCAGCGCCAGCGCCTGCACGC
>CAIRBF010000257.1 GCA_903876715.1 uncultured beta proteobacterium | reverse complement strand
TTGAAGGCAAACTCGAGGCCCTGACCCGCCTGCTGACCCGCCGCTTCGGCCCCTTGCCGGAGTGGGTGGCCGAGCGAACAAAGGGCGCGTCCGCCGAACAGCTTGACATCTGGTTCGACCGAGGACTGGACAGCACCACCCTGACCGAGGTCTTCGGCGGGCATTAACGCCCCCATTCAGGTAACCCTTTCGGGGGATGCAAGGCGCATGCGGAGTACCTAGAGTGCGGGCATGTCTGCTAAAGACTCCCCACCCGAAAACCGGCCAGCTGACGAGTACGACCTGCCCTGGAAGGAAGCCATCGAGGGCGCGTTCCCCGAGTTCATGGCCTTCTACTTCCCGGCGGCGCATGCGGGTATCGCATGGGCGGTAGGCCACGAGTTCCTGGACAAGGAACTGCGCCGAGTGGTGCGCGACGCCGCCAGCGGCAAGAAGTTCGTCGACGTGCTGGTGCGCGTGACGGGGCGGGACGCCGTGGCGCGGCTGCTCTACGTGCACGTGGAGGTGCAGACCCAGCGCGACGATGCATTCGCATGGCGGATGTTCACCTACCACCACCGCCTGATCGACCGCTGGGGGCCGGACGTGGCCAGCTTCGCGGTGCTCGCTGACGACAGCCCGGGCTGGCGGCCTGCCGTCTACCGGATCGAGGTGCTGGGCTGCGAGCACGTCTTCCGCTTCCCGACGGCCAAGCTGCTGGACCACGAGCATCGTCTTGCAGAACTGAAGCGGGAGGCGAACCCCTTCGCCCTGGTGACGGCCGCCCACCTGAGCGCCCTGCGCACACGGCGCCACCCGGCCCGCCGCTTTGCCGCCAAGCGGGAACTGGTGCGCCTGCTCTACACCCAGGGCTGGAGCCGGCAGCGGGTGATCGATCTGTTCACCATCATCGACTGGATGCTGGCCCTGCCCAAGCCGCAAGAGCAGCAGCTCTGGCAAGATATCGAAGAGATCGAAAGGAAGGCCGACATGAAATACGTCACCAGTGTGGAGCGCCTGGCGATCGAGCGGGGGCACAAGACGGGCGTGGTCGAAGGCAGGCTGGAGGGCAAGCTTGAAGGCAAACTCGAGGCCCTGACCCGCCTGCTGACCCGCCGCTTCGGCCCCTTGCCGCAGTGGGTGACTGAGCGAACAAAGGGCGCGTCCGCCGAACAGCTTGACATCTGGTTCGACCGAGGACTGGACAGCACTACCCTGACCGAGATCTTCGGCGGGCATTGACCCGAGCACCACCGCACCAACAACCTCATCGGCGTCAACCTCTCTGCCCTGAAACCGGCGCTGGACCCGCTGTTCGCGGGCAGTGGAAGAACGGTGCAGTACCACTGCTTCGGGACGGCCAATCGGGGCAGCGAATCGCGGCGGGGTTGTAGAACGTGTTAACCGCCGCGGCTTGATGCCCGGGATGCTCGGTTGAAACACGCCACGCCGGGATGCAGCGTGTGTTTCTCTTCAACTTGACACGCTGACGGCGACATGCGACTGCAAGTCCGCCTGGCCCGCCTGTGGCGTACCGTGCGCCACCTGCGGCGGGTGCAGTTCACCGGCCGCCTGCGCTTCAAGCTGCAGCGCCCGCAGCCAGATCTGCGGCCGGCGCCGGCACAGCGGCAGGCTGTGGCCACATGGGCCACGCCGGCCCGTCGGCCACCGAGCCTGGTGGGCCCATGGACGATGCGCTATCTGGGGCAGCAGCGCAGCCTGGGCGAAGTGGGCTGGGACGCACCGGAAGTGCCGCTGCTGTGGCGCTACATGTTGCCGCGGTGCCGGACGGTGGCGCTGGCGGCGACACCGCCTTTGGCGCAGGCGGCTGCGCCTCAGACGCCGGCGGGCGCACGGCGGTGCGCATCAGCGCCTGCCATGACGGCTATGCCCATCTGCCCGGCCGGCCGCGGCATTGTCGCCACTGGGAATGGGCATCGGACGGCGGCTGCCTCGCGGTCAGCGACGAGTTGGCTGCCAGGCACGCCTTCGCCCGCTGGGCCGTGCAGCAGGCACCGAGCGTGGCCCGGTATCACCTGGCGCCGGGCCTGACGCTGGCGCAGCAGGATGCCTGCACCTGGCGGGTGCAGGCTGGCTCTGAACTGCTGGCCACCGCGCATGTGGAAGAGGGCCGGGCCAGCGTAGAGGCGTGGCAGCACGCGGCGGCCTTTGGCGAGCTGCAGGACGCCTGCACGCTGGCGGTGGCGCTGGACCCGCGCACCGGGCGCAGCCGCGTGGTGTGGCGCTGGGGCGCCACGGCCCTGCCCTGCCCGCGCCTGCCCGAGCCGACTGTCGAGCGACCGACCGCGAACTGACCGACCGATGCACGTTCTCTTCCTCACCGACAACTTCCCCCCCGAGGTCAACGCCCCGGCCAGCCGCACGCACGAGCACTGCCGCCAGTGGGTGGCCGCGGGCGCGCGCGTGACGGTGATCACCTGCGCGCCCAACTTCCCCAAGGGCCGGGTGTTCGACGGCTACCGCAACCGCCTGTGGCAGCAGGAGGTGATGGACGGTGTCCGCGTGATCCGGGTCTGGTCCTACATCAGCGCCAACGAGGGCTTCGCGCGGCGGGTGCTGGACTACATGAGCTTCATGCTCAGCGCCTTTGTGGTCAGCCTGTTCGTGCGGCGGGTGGACGTGGTGGTGGGCACCTCGCCGCAGTTTTTCACGGCGGTGGCGGCCTGGGCCGTGGGAGCGGTCAAGCGCCTGCCCTTCGTCTTCGAGCTGCGCGACCTGTGGCCGGAATCGATCAAGGCCGTGGGCGCGATGAAGCAATCGGCGGCGATCGAGCTGCTGGAACGGGTGGAGATGTTCCTCTACCGCCGCGCAGCG
>CAIRBF010000256.1 GCA_903876715.1 uncultured beta proteobacterium | reverse complement strand
GCGCTGTCGCTGGCCTTCATCTATGGCCTGATCGCCTGGAACGGCGTGCTGTCCGTCTCGGCCTCGCGCATCCTGCCGAACTACGAGTTCGTCGGCCTGGCGCAGTACGAGGCGCTGCTGGCCAGCGAGCGCTTTCGCACCGCGATGGCCAACCTGGCGATCTTCGGCACGCTGTTCATCGGCGGCGCCATGGCCCTGGGCGTGCTGCTGGCGGTGCTGCTGGACCAGAAGGTGCGCGCCGAAGGGGCGCTGCGCACCATCTACCTGTACCCGATGGCGGTGTCGTTCATCGTCACCGGCACGGCCTGGAAATGGATCCTCAACCCCGGGCTCGGGCTCGAGCACCTGATGCACCGCTGGGGCTTTGCGGGCTTCTCCTTCGACTGGCTCGTCGACACCGAGCGCGCGATCTACTGTGTGGTCATCGCCGCGGTCTGGCAAAGCGCGGGCTTCGTGATGGCGCTGTTCCTGGCCGGCCTGCGCAGCATCGATGACGCCATCATCAAGGCCGCGCAGGTCGACGGGGCAAGCCTGCCGCGGATCTACCTGCGCATCGTGCTGCCGAGCCTGCGGCCGGTCTTCTTCAGCACGCTGCTGGTCGTCGGCCACCTGGCGATCAAGAGCTTCGACCTCGTGATGGCGCTGACCGGCGGCGGTCCTGGCTTTGCCACTGACTTGCCCGCCACCTTCATGTACACGGTGGCCTTCACGCGCGGCCAGATGGGTCAGGGCGCGGCCAGTGCGATGGTGATGCTCGCCACCGTGGCAGCGGTCGTCGTGCCCTACCTGTACTCCGAATTGCGGGCCCGGCGGTGAGCATGCACGCGCTGCGCCCCGCCCGCCTGCTGTTGTGGGCCCTGCTGCTGGCCTTCGCGCTGGTCTTCCTGGCGCCGCTGTACGTGATGGTCGTGACCTCGCTGAAGGACGCCGAGCAGCTGCGCACCGGACACCTGTTGAGCCTGCCCACAGCGCCGAACCTCGCGGCCTGGGCCAAGGCCTGGGGCAGCGCCTGCACGGGTGTGCAGTGCGACGGCCTCGCGCCCTTCTTCTGGAACTCGGTGGCGATGGTCGTGCCCGCGGTGCTGATCTCCACACTGCTCGGCTCGGTCAACGGCTACGTGCTGAGCAAGTGGCGCTTTCCGGGCAGCGAGACGCTGTTCGCGCTGATGCTGTTCGGTGTCTTCATGCCGATGCAGGTCGTGCTGCTGCCGATGAGCCAGGTGCTGGGCGCGCTCGGGTTGGCCAGCTCGGTGGGCGGGCTGGTCCTGGTGCACGTGGTTGCCGGCATCCCGACGACGACGCTGTTCTTCCGCAACTACTACGTCGGCCTGCCCGACGAGCTGATCAAGGCGGCGCAGCTCGACGGGGCCTCGTTCTGGCAGATCCTGTGGCGCATCGTCTGGCCGCTGTCGCTGCCGATCGCGATGGTGACGCTGATCTGGCAGTTCACGCAGATCTGGAACGATTTCCTCTACGGTGTGGTCTTCTCCGGCGCCGACAGCAAGCCCGTGACGGTGGGGCTGAACAACCTTGCCAACACCTCGAGCACGGTCAAGGAATACCACGTGGACATGGCCGCGGCGCTGATCGCCGCGCTGCCCACGCTCGTGGTCTACGTGCTGGCCGGGCGTTACTTCGTGCGCGGCCTGACGGCAGGCGCGGTCAAGGGCTGAAGGCGCCCGCAACCAGGACATCGGCAATGGGAGCTCTGGCGATACGGCAGGTGCGCAAAGCCTATGGCGGCGCGCAGGTCCTCAAGGGCATCGACCTCGAGATCGAGGCCGGCGGCTTCCTGATCCTGGTCGGGCCCTCGGGCTGCGGCAAGTCCACGCTGCTGTCCATCATCGCGGGGCTCGATGCCCCGAGCGCCGGCAGCGTGCACATCGGTGGGCGTGATGTGACCGCGCTGGCCAGCAAGGACCGCGACATCGCGATGGTGTTCCAGAGCTACGCGCTGTACCCGAACATGACGGTGGCGCAGAACATCGCCTTCGCGCTGGAGATGCGCAAGGTGCCGCGCCCGGCGCGCGAGGCCGCGGTGCAGCGCGTGGCGCAGATGCTGCAGATCGGCCACCTGCTCGGGCGCAAGCCGGGCCAGCTCTCGGGTGGGCAGCGCCAGCGCGTGGCCATGGGGCGGGCGCTCGCACGCGAGCCCCGGCTCTTTCTGTTCGACGAGCCACTGTCCAACCTGGACGCGAAGCTGCGCGTGGAGATGCGCGCCGAGATCAAGCAGCTTCACCAGCGCACGCGCATCACCACCGTCTACGTCACGCACGACCAGGTCGAGGCGATGACGCTGGGTGACCGCATCGCCGTCATGAAGGACGGCCTGGTGCAGCAGTTCGGCACCCCGGCCGAGATCTATGGCCGCCCCGCCAACCGTTTCGTCGCCGAGTTCATCGGCTCACCGGCGATGAACATGGTGCCGGCCGAGCGCCAGGGGCAGGCGCTGGTGGCGCAAGGCCAGGCGCTCGAGACCGTGCCGGCGCAGCGCGCGGCACTTTCGGCCCAGGGCAGCGACCGCCTGGTCTGCGGCCTGCGGCCCGAGAGCCTGTCCTTCGCCGACGCCGGACTGCCCGGCCGGCTGAGCCTGGTCGAGCCCACCGGCCCCGAGACCTACGCCAGCGTCGACACCGCGATCGGCCGCCTGGTGGCGCGCGTGCCCGGCCTGCTGCAGGCGCGCGAAGGCGAGTCCGTGCACCTGCGCTGGGACGCGGCCGACATGCACCTGTTCGACGCCATCAGCGGGGTTCGCGTGGGCTGAAGGCACGCAGCCCGCGCCCGGCTTGCAGGCGCCGGCCGGATCAGCCGCGCTCGATGCGGAACACCGCCACGCTGGCCAGCAGGTTGGGCCAACGTCGCACCACCCCGCCATCGTGAAGGCCGAAGGCGTCGGTCACGCGCAGGCCGTTCTTGCGCGCCAGCACCTCGAAGTCGGTGAAGGTGCCCACGCGGATGTTGGGCGTGTCGTACCACTCGTAGGGCAGCGCCTTGGTCACCGGCATGCGACCGGTGGCCACGCGCAGGCGGTTCGGCCAGTGGGCGAAGTTCGGGAAGCTGACGATGCCGATGCGGCCGACGCGGGCGGTCTCCTGCAGCATGCGCTCGGTGTTGCGCAGGTGCTGCAGCGTCTCGAGTTGCAGCACGACGTCGAAGCTCTGGTCCTCGAACAGCGCGAGCCCCTCCTCGAGGTTGAGCTGGATCACGTCGATGCCACGGCGCACGCAGGCATGCACGTTGGCGTCGTCGATCTCGACCCCGTAGCCGCTGCAGCCGCGCGTGCGCTGCAGGTGCGACAGCATCTCGCCGGTGCCACAGCCCAGGTCGAGCACGCGCGCGCCCTGCGGCACGAGGGCGGCGATGACGTCGAGCTGGTGGGGCGTGGTCATGGACAACGACGCTCCTCAGGTCTCGATGCGGTCGAACCACGCCCGCACCACCCGGTGGTAGCGATCGTCGTCGAGCAGGAAGGCGTCGTGCCCGTGCGGGGCGGCGATCTCGGCGTAGCTGACGCTGATGCGGTTGTCCACGAGCGCCTTGACGATCTCGCGCGAGCGCGCCGGCGAGAAGCGCCAATCGGTGGTGAAGCTCACCACCAGGAAGTTTCGTCCACGCGCGGCGGCAAAGGCGCGAGCGAGGTCGCCGCCATGCTCGCGCGCGGGCTCGAAGTAGTCGAGCGCGCGCGTGATCAGCAAATAGGTGTTGGCGTCGAAGTAGGCGCTGAACTTGTCACCCTGGTGGCGCAGGTAGCTCTCGATCTGGAACTCGATGTCCTGTGTGCTGTAGCCGAACTCGGCCGCGCGCAGCTCGCGCCCGAACTTCTGCTCCATCGCGTCGTCGGACAGGTAGGTGATGTGCCCGATCATGCGCGCCACGCGCAGGCCGCGCCGCGGCACGACACCGTGGGCGTAGAAGTGGCCGCCGTGGAAGTCAGGATCGGTGACGATGGCGCGGCGCGCGACCTCGTTGAAGGCGATGTTCTGCGCCGACAGACTGGGCGCGGTGGCGATCGCGGCGCAATGGCGCACGCGCTGCGGGTGGCGCAGCGTCCAGCTCAGCGCCTGCATGCCGCCCAGGCTGCCGCCGATCACCGCCGCCAACTGGGGGATGCCCAGCGCGTCGAGCAGGCGGGCCTGCGCATCGACCCAGTCCTCCACCGTGACGACGGGAAAGTCCGCGCCCCAGGCGCGGCCGGTGGCCGGGTTGGCGTCCACCGGCCCGGTCGAGCCGAAACACGAACCCGGGTTGTTGACGCCGATGACGAAGAAGCGCTCGGTGTCCAGTGGCTTGCCCGGGCCGACCAGGTTGTCCCACCACCCCTCGCTGCGCTCCTGCCCGGCGTAGGTGCCGGCCACGTGGTGGCTCGCGTTCAGCGCGTGGCACACCAGCACCGCATTGCTGCGCTGCGCGTTCAGCGTGCCGTAGGTCTCGTACATGAGCCGGTAGGCCGGCAGCACGGCGCCGCTCTTCAGCGGCAGCGGCTCGCTGAAGTGCATCTCCTGCGGTGTGACCTGACCGACGGTACCCATGGATGACAACGGGCGCGAGACGAACGCGCAAGAAAAAACCCGGCGCCGCATCGAACGGACACCGGGTTCACCGGGACGTGTTTAGCGGCATTTGTGAAGCGCCCGCAAGCTGGAGCAAATCGGCGCTGACTCAAGTGTAGCGTCGCGCCGGGCGAGGGCATCGGTCAAGGGCTGGGGAGCGCCGGGGAGGGCAGACCGCCGCCCGCGGCGATCGCCTGCGCCAGGTGCTCGATCAGCGCGCTCACACGATGCGGGATGTAGCGGTTGCTTGGCAGCACCGCGTAGATGCCCAGCGGCGCGCGCTCGTAGGCCTGCAGCAGCTCGCGCACCTCGCCCCGCGCCAGGTAGGGGGCGGCGATGAAGTCGGGCTGGTGAGCGATGCCCAGGCCGCGCGCAGCGGCCTCGGTCAGCAGCACGCCGTTGTTGGCGACGATGCGACCGCGCACCGCCACCTGCAACAACGCACCACCGTCACGGAAGGTCCAGCCGCCCGGGGCGCTGTCGTTGGCATAGACCAGGCAGTCGTGATGCCGCAGCTCGCCGGGGTGGCGAGGCTCGGCGTGCAGGGCCAGGTAGCTGGGCGAGGCCAGGGTCAGCAGCCGGCAGCGCCCGAGCGGCCGCACGATGTCGCCGGGCTGGAGGTGGTCGGTGATGCGGATCGACAGGTCCAGCCCCTCCTCGACGAGGTTGGCGCGCTGGTCCGACAGGTCCATCACCAGCTCGACCAGCGGCTGGTCATGCGCGAACGCGAGCAGCGCGGGCAGCAGCTCCTGCAGGCCGAAACTCAGGGGCAGGCCCAGACGGATGCGCCCCCGCGGCACGGCCTTCTCCTCGGCCACGCTGGACTCGGCGGCGTCCACCATGTTCAGGATCACGCGGCACTGCTCGAGGTAGGCCGAGCCCGCAGCCGTGAGCACGAGGCTGCGTGTGCTGCGGGTGATGAGCTTGGCGCCCAGGTGGCTCTCGAGCGCGGCCACCTGCCGCGTCACCACCGAGCGCGCCACCTGCAGCTGCCGCGCGACGGCGATGAAGCTGCTGGCTTCGGCCACCCGCACGAAGGTTTGCATTGCCGCGAGCTTGTCCATTGTTGCGAAGTCTGCAACAAAGTGATCTTCATTGGATTGTTTTTCTTTTCCTCCGAGCTTTCTACAGTCGCGCTCCATGAACACGAACCGCCCCGTTGTCTTCGTCCCGCACGGCTCACCGATGTTCGCCCTGGAGCCTGGCGCCGCCGGCGCGGCGCTGGCCGCCCTACCCGCGCTGTGGACCCGGCCGCGCGCCATCGTCGTCGTCAGCCCACACTGGGAGACCGCCGTGCCGACCGTGGGCACCGCCACGCGCCTGGAGACGATGCACGACTTCGGCGGCTTCGACCCCCGCCTGTTCGACATCCGGTACCCGGCCATCGGCTGCCCGGAAGCGGCGCAGCAGGTGGTCGCCGCGCTGCAGTCCGCGGGCCTGCCGGTGGAGACGGACGCCCGGCGCGGCCTGGACCACGGCGCCTGGGTGCCGCTGCGCCACATGTTCCCCGACGCCGAAGTGCCGGTGGTGCCGCTGTCCATCCAGCACCACGGCGGGCCGCGGCACGCCTGGCAGGTGGGTAGCGCGCTCGCGCCGTTGGCCGCGCAGGGCCTGCTGGTGGTGGCCTCGGGCAACGTCACGCACAACCTGCGCGACTGGCAGCGCGCGGTGCACTTCGGGCCGGACGCCGGCACGCTGGCGCAGGTCCGCGCCTTCGCCGACTGGGTGGAGACGCAGATGACAGCCGGCGCGGTGGAAGCGCTGCTGGACTACCGCCAGACCCAGCCCGCCGGGGCGCGCGTGCAGCCGCGCGACGAGCACCTGCTGCCGCTGTTCACCGCGCTGGGCGCGGCCGGCCCCGGAGCCCGGCCGCGCGCCTTCTTCCGCGGCATCAGCGACCACGTGATCGCGATGGACGGCTACAGCTTCCACTGAGAGCCCGATGCCATGTCCACCGCCTACACCCCCGTCGCCAAGGGCCTGCACTGGCTGATGGCCGTGCTGATCCTCGGCCTGCTGGCCCTCGGCATCGTCATGCACGAGATGCCGCTGTCGCCGCTCAAGCTCGAGCTCTACGCCTGGCACAAGTGGTTCGGCATCACGGTCTTGCTGCTGGTGTGGCTGCGCCTGGCCTGGCGCCTGACGCACCGCCCGCCGGCCCTGCCGGCCACGCTGTCGCCCCCCCTGCAGCGCCTGGCGCACGCCTGGCACGCCCTGCTGTACGGGCTGATGATCGTGATCCCGCTCAGTGGCTGGCTGATGAGTTCGGCCAAAGGCGTGCAGACAGTCTGGTTCGGTCTCGTGCCGCTGCCCGACCTGCTGGGCCGCGACCGCGAGCTCGGCGACCTGCTGCAGCAGGCGCACAAGCTGCTCAACCTGCTGCTGTTGCTCACGCTGGCCGGCCACGTGCTGGCAGCGCTGTGGCACCACTTCGTCCTGAAGGACGACACGCTGCGCCGCATGCGCTGAGCAGCCGGACCGCAGGGGGCCTCCGAGCGGGAAAGGTCTGTCCCGCCCCCGGTCCCTCTGCTCTCCCGGCCCCCCGCCCCTGCGCGTCCCTGCGCTTCCGAACTTCGGCACCGACCATGAACCCCCAGAGATCCTTCGCCCTTCTCGCCGCCGCAGCGGTCGCCTCCGTCGCCGCGCGCCGTCTGGCCCTGTCCGCCCTGCCTGGCCTGCTGGCCCTGGCCACGGCCGCCAGCCACACCCAGGCCGCCACCTTCCAGTCGGTGCAGGCCGACAAGAGCCGCATCGGCTTCAGCTTCAGGCAGATGGGCGTGGCCATGGACGGCCGCTTCAAGCGCTTCAGTGCGCAGGTGCAGTTCGACACCGACAAGCCTGCGCAGGCCCGTGGTCGGGTCGAGATCGACCTGGCCAGCGTGGACGCCGGCTCCTCCGAGGCCGACCAGGAGGTCGTGGGCAGGTCCTGGTTCCACGTCGCCGCGCACCCCCGGGCGACCTTCGTGCTCGAGGGCATGAAGCCCACCGGAGCCGGCCAGTACGAAGCCGCCGGCCGCCTGACCCTCAAGGGCCAGACGCGCGAACTGCGCGTGCCGCTGAAGCTCTCGCAGCAAGGCCTGCTCACCGGCAGCTTCGTCCTGCGTCGCGCCGACTTCGGCATCGGCGAGGGCATGTGGTCCAGGTTCGACGTCGTCGCCAACGAGATCACCGTCAACCTCGCACTCGAGCTCAAGTGAGTTCGCCCCACTGCCGCCGGAACGGAAGTGCACCGAATTCACCCCTTTTCGGTTCACCCACCCTTGCCTCAACCCTGGAAAGACCCCCCATGAGAACCCTGAAGCCACTCGCCACCGCCACCCTGCTCGCCATCCTGGCCGGCAGCAGCCTCGCCGCCCCGGTGACCTACGAGGTCGACGGCAGCCACAGCTTTCCGCGCTTCTCCTACTCGCACTTCGGGCTGTCGACCCAGCTCAGCAGCTTCAGCCGCACGAGCGGCAAGGTCGTGTTCGACGCCCAGGCGCGCAGCGGCAGCGTGGACATCACCATCGACACGACCTCGGTCAACACCGGCTTCGCCGACTTCAACGGCCACATCCAGGCCGAGGACTTCCTCGACACTGCACGCCATCCGCAAGCCACGTTCAAGTCCACCCGGGTCGTGTTCGAGGGCGACAAGCCGCGCAGCATCGACGGCGTGCTGACGATCAAGGGCGTGAGCAGGCCGGTGACGCTGAACGTCACGTCCTTCCTGGCCATGCCGCATCCGATGCTGAAGAAGCCGGCGCTGGGCGCCAACGCCCACACCACCATCAAGCGCAGCGAGTTCAACGCCGGCAAGTTCGCGCCCTACGTGGGTGACGAGGTGCGCATCGACATCGCGATCGAAGCGATCGCGAACTGACGGCGAGGGGGCTTGGTCAGTTCGCCCGTGCCCGCGCCGCCGCGCCCAGCAGGTAGTCGCCCTTGCCGACGTCGACCCCGTTGTGGCGCAGGATGTTGTAGGCCGTGGTCACATGGAAGAAGAGGTTGGGCAACATCCAGCTGGTCAGGTAGTCGAACCCTGTCAACGTGCGCGTGCTGTCCTTGCCCGAGGGGAAGGTGATCGCCCGGTCCTCGGCGCCGTCCAGACGGTCGGCTGGCACGGTGTCGACGAAGGCGAGCGTCTTGCGGATGCGCTCGCGCAACTCCTCGAAGCTGGTCTCGTTGTCCTCGAACTTCGGCGCGTCGACGCCGGCGATGCGCGCCAGGCCGTTCTTGACCGCGTCACAGGCGATCTGCACCTGGCGCCGCAGCGGGAACATGTCGGGTGCGAGGCGATCGCCGGTCAGCACCAGCGGGTCGATCTTGCGCGCGGCGGCGTGCGCCTCGCCGAGTTCAAGGATGTGGCTGAAGTTGGCCAGCACGCGGCGGCTGACGCCCAGCGCGGTCGAGGACATCGAGATCTGCATCGGTTTCTCCTGTTCGGTAATGGTTCCGGGGGGACTGCCCACCACCAGGCTCACTTCTTGAACACCGGAGAGATGTTCGTCCAGGCACGCGGCGGCAGGCTGCTGTCCCATTGTGCATACAGCGCCTTCAACTCCTCGAACATCTCGGGATGCTCGGCGGACAGGTCCCGCTTCTCGGCCGGGTCGGTTTCCAGGTCGAACAGCATGGCCACGCCCTTGCGCGGCTCCAGGAAGAGCTTCCAGCGCCCCTTGCGGACCGCCGAGTTGCCGCCCAGCTTCCAGAACAAGGTTTCGTGCGGGGCGCCGGTGGCGTGGTTGGTCAGGAAGGGCAGCAGGTCCACGCCGTCGAGTGCCTGCGCCGCCTCGGTCGACACCCCGCAGGCCGCAGCCGCCGTAGGCAGGATGTCCAGCGTGCTGACCGGCTCCTCGTACACCAGCCCGGAAGGGATATGGCCGGGCCACTTCATCATGTACGGCATGCGGATGCCGCCCTCGAACGTGGTGTACTTGCCGCCCGAGAAGGGTCCGTTGTTGCCGGGACGGCTCGAGGCGCTGCCGTTGTCGCTGACGAACACGACGAAGGTGTCGTTCTCGAGCCCGAGCTCGCGCAACTTGTCGAGCAAGGCACCCACGACCTCGTCCTGCACCAGCAGCATGGCGTTGTAGCCGCGCAGGTTGATGTTGGCGATGCTGTCGCGCAGGCGTTCGAAGTAGGCGCGCGGCACCTGCAGCGGTGGCACGGGGGAGTTCATCGGGAAATACAGCATGAAGGGATGGTCCTTGTGCTGCTCGATGAACTCGACCGCGCGGTCGCGGAAGTAGAACATCAGGTACTGGTCGACATCGACGATCTCGCCATTGCGGCGGATCTGGTTCAAGCCCTCGCGTGTCCAGGCGATGTCCTTGCCCTCGTCGTGGAAGTCCACCTTCAGGCTGACCATCTCGGGATCGTCCAGCCGGGTGTGCTGCAGGCTGGTGTTGCCGTGAAACACCACCGAGTGGTCGAAACCCCGGTTCTGCGGCAGGAACTGCGGACCGTGACCGAGGTGCCACTTGCCGACCACACCGGTCGCGTAGCCCGCCGCCTTGAAGAGCTCGCCGATGTTCTTCTCGTGCACGGGGATGCCGCGGCGCAGGAACTCCTCCTCGCCCTGCAGCGGCGCGAGACTGCCGTCTTCGAGCCGAGCCTCGCGGCGCTCCGGGAAGGCGCCCGAGGACACTTGCTGCTCGAAACCGAAGCGTTGCTGGTAGCGCCCGGTCACGAGGCCCGCGCGCGACGGGCTGCACAGCGGCGCCGAGCTGTAGCCCGCGAGGAAGGTCACGCCGTCACGGCCGACGCTGTCGATGTGCGGGGTCTGGACGAGCTCGTTGCCGTAGGCCGATGGATCGCCGTATCCCATGTCGTCGGCTAGGATGACGATGACGTTCGGACGCCGGGGCTGCTGCGGGCGATCACCGGAAACTGCATGGCTGGACATGGGCATGGACTCCTCGAGGGTGGGTGGTGAAATGGTCCGCGTCCGCGGCGGCTCGTTCAGGATGGGCTCGCAACGCTTCTATCCCGAGGAGCGTCCGGTGCAGACCGTGGCGGTGGAAGACTTCTGGATCGACGCGACACCGGTCACCAACGAAGCCTGGGCGCGCTTCGTCAGCGCCACCGGCTACCTCAGCTGGGCCGAACGCGAGACCGTGGCGCTGACCGGACGCGCGTACCCGGTCCTCGGATCGATGGTGTTCACGCGCCCGGCGGACGACGGCCGCGGCGATGCGCAGACCTGGTGGTCCTTCGTCGAGGGCGCGTGCTGGCACCGGCCGCTGGGCCCCGGCAGCAGCGTCGACGGCCTGAGAAGCCACCCGGTCGTGCACGTCGCCTACGAGGATGCGCTGGCCTATGCCCGGTGGGCTGGCAAGACGCTGCCCACCGAGGCGCAATGGGAGTACGCAGCCCGAGGCGGTCTCGACGGCGCCGAGTACGCCTGGGGTCATGAGCTCGAGCCCGGCGGCGCCGTGCTCGCCAACTACTGGCAAGGCCGCTTCCCGCACGAGAACACCTTGCTGGACGGGTGGGAGCGCACCTCGCCGGTGGGCAGCTTCCCGCCGAACGGCTATGGCCTGTTCGACATGATCGGCAACGTCTGGGAATGGACCTGCAGCCCCTGGGCCCTGCCGGCCCAGCCCGAGGCGACCTGCTGTCACGAGACCGGCCGCGGCGAAGCCGCCTCGGTCCGCAGCGGCTCGAAGGTGATCAAGGGCGGCTCGCATCTGTGCGCGAAGAACTACTGCCAGCGCTACCGCCCCGCGGCAAGGCACCGGCAGGACGCCGATTCGCCGACCGGCCACATCGGCTTTCGTTGCGTCCAGGCCTGAACAGGCACAGCCCCTTCCGAGCGCCCGCCACCGCGCCGGTGCGACAAGGCACGACGAGCCGCGCCCGCGCGGCCGGCTTCAGGGCCGGTCGGGGCTCTCGCCCACGACCTCGCTGGCCGCCGCCCGCAGCGATTCGAGCAGCAGCCGCACCGCAGGCAAGGGCGTCGAGTCGCGCAGCGTGAACAGGCTGAGAGGGCCGCGGATGTCGGGAATGGTGCAGACCACGCGCGCCAGCAGGCCGCGCCGCGCGAAATGCGCGGCCACGTGCTCGGGCATGAGCGCGAAGCGCCTGTCGTTGTGCAGGATCTGCTGACTGACCTGCAGCGAGGCCGACTCGATCACGTCGATGGGCACCCGACCGGCCGCCGCCAGGAAGGCGGTGTCGATGCGCACCCGCACCGGCACCCCGCGCGGCGGCAGGATCCAGGGCTCGTCCACCAGCTCCCGCAGCGTGAAGCGCGGCTTGCGTCCGTCCACCGACACGCCGGTGACGATGGTGAAGCGCTCCTCGAGCAGCAGCTCGGTCTGGATGTCCTGGCCGTGCGCCTCGTTGGGTGCCCGGCCGATGACGAAATCGAGGCTGGCGGCCCGCAGCGACTGGACCAGCGATTCCTGCGCGCCTTCGACGATCTCGATCGTCGTTGTCGGCGATGAGCGCTTGAAGCGCGCCACCGCGCGCGGCAGCAACACACCACCCATCGACCCGATCACGCCGATGCGCGCGCGGGCGCCATGCCCCAGGCGGTACTGGTGCAGGTCGTCGGCGATCGCGTCGACGTCGTGCAGCACACGCGTGGCCCGCGCCAGCGCCACCCGGCCTTCGGCCGTCGGCGTCATGCCCCGCGACGTGCGCTCGAACAGGGCACACCCCAGGCGGCTCTCGAGCTCCTTCAGCAAGCGGGTGGCCGCCGGCTGCGTCATCTGCAGCAGTGCTGCGGCACGCCGCAGGTTTCCGAGTTCGGCCACCGTGCGCAACAGCAGCAGTTGGCGCAGCCGCAAGCGCCCGGCCAGCGCGGGCGCGTCGGCGACCGGCGCCGACGGCAGTGCTTCTGCTTGCGTCAAAGCCATACCAAAAAATATATCGCAGAATACAGAATAGGCATTGGACACGCATCGCGTGTCGAGCCTAGCATAGGTTGTGGCGTGCCGGAAGCCTCCGAGATCGCCACCTCTCCCGTCGGAGGCCGCTGGCCGAGCAGCATCTCCAGACGGCAGTCGAAGCCTGGCGCCGAGAAGGCCGGGCTCACGCAGGGGACGGTCTTCACGTCCCGCATCAGCAAGGAGCACCGATATGCGTTTGCAGTCAATCCTTCAGGGCCTGGTCGCGCTGGGACTGGCCTGGTCCGCCAGCCACGCCGCGGCCCAGGACTGGCCGAACAAGCCGATCCGCTTCATCGTGCCCTTCGGGCCCGGCGGCCTGAACGACACGGTCATCGGCGCGACCCGGCAGGCGATCGAGGCGCGGCTGAAGCAGACACTGCTGATCGACAACCGCACCGGCGGGGGCGGACAGGTCGGGATGCAGGCCATCGCGATGTCGGCGCCGGACGGCTACACCTTCGGGCTCGTTCCGTCGAACACGATGGTGATCAACCAGTTCCTGTTCCGCTCGTCGATCGATCCGCTGAAGGACTTCGTGCCTGTCACGGTGCTGGTCGACGTGCCGCTGCTGCTGGCGGTCAGCGCGAAGCACCCCGCCAAGACCGTGGACGAGTTCTTCGCCAGCGTCCGCGCGCGGCCAGGGCAGGTCAACTTCGGCTCGCCGGGCCAGGCCACGCCGCCACACCTGGCCGCCGAGCTGCTCGCCCGCACGGCCGGCCTGTCAGTGGTGCACGTGCCGTACAAGGGGGGGCACGACTCGGCGCTGGCCTTGAGCACGAACGAGGTCCAGTTCATGGTGATCGCCCAGGCCTCGCTGGGGGCGCAGATCGCCTCCGGCATGGTCAGGCCTCTGGCGGTGGCCTCGGCCGAGCGCCTGCAGAGCCTGCCCGACGTCCCCACCTTCGAGCAGGCCGGGCATCCCGACCTGCAGCGCGTCATTCCGCGCAACTGGTGGGGCATCATCGCGCCGAAAGGCACGCCGGCGCCCATCGTCCAACGCATGGCCGAGGAATTCCGCCTGGCCCTGGCAGACCCCGAGGCCCAGCGCAAGCTCAAGGCGGTGGGGCTGCAGTCCGTTGCGTCCACGCCGGCACAGTTCGCAAGCCAGCTGCCCGACGAGGCCCGGCGTTGGGGCGACCTGATCCGCTCGATGAATCTCAAGCTGCAGTGAAGCGGTGCGCCGCGGGGCGTGCGCGGGGACGCCCCGCGGCGCCCTGCGGGCAGTGGCTGCGCCTGAGCCCAGCCGACCAGCCCCTGCGAACGCGTGTTCAGTTGGGGTGGATGCCGGTGGCCACCAGGAAGCGCGAGACCATGTTGTAGGCCGCGGTCACCGCCACCAACTCCACCGTCTCGCGCTCGGACAGGTGCCGCCGCAACTCGGCGAAGGTCGCATCGGCCACGGCGACGTGGCGCGTCATCTCGATCACCAGACCGAGCGCGGCACGCTCGAGCGCGTCGAACAACGCGGCATCGGCGCGCGCGGCATCCGGATCGCGCAGCGCCTGCGCCTGCTGCGCGCTGGCACCGGCAGCGATGTACAGCGGCGCGTGCTGTACGTACTCGTACTCCGCGCCGTTCAGTACCGCCACCGTGCACATGGCCAACTCGCGCAGGCGGCGGTCGACCAACAGCCCGTTGCGCACCGCGCCGAGGAAGGTGTTCCACCCCGCAGCCAGCGGCGGGCTGTGCATCAGCATGCGGTCGAGCGCGAGCAGTTCGCCGCCGCGCCGGGCTCGGATGGCGGCGACCACCTCGGCAGGCTCGGCGATGTCAGCGGGAACGTAGGGAATGCGGGGACCGGTGGTGGGGCTCATGGGGCGGGCGCTCGGAGGAAGGGGACAGGCGGGAATGCAGCGGGCCCCTCACGATGCCCCTTGCGGCGCAGCCGTCACGGCACCCGCGCCGATCCTATCGCCCTGCCCGCCGCCGCGCGACGGCGTGCCTGCGCGCCCCGGCGTGGTCCCGACGCACCGGGGCGACCGCCTGCACGCGCGATGCCATGGCGCACGAACCTGCGGGTACGATCACCGTCGTGCAGCAGGCCTTCACTTCCGGGAGCAAGACGCGCCACCACCCCGGCGCGCCCGTGCCAACGCAGCGCGGATGGCGCACGCGGGCGGACCGAGCGGCGCGCCGTGGCCTGGTCGCGCTGGCCGCCGTGGCCGCGCTGGTCCTGGCTCTGCCGGCAGCCGCCTGCCCTGGCGGTACGGTGCGCATCGTCGTGCCCGTGGTCGCAGGCGGCCCGATGGACCGGCTGGCGCGTTCGCTGGCCGAGCATCTGGCGCGCGCGAGCGGACAGCCTCACGTGGTGGACAACCGCTCCGGAGGCATGACGATCCCGGCCTGGGACGCCGTGGCCAAGGCGCCAGCCGACGGCTGCACGCTGCTGGTGGCGAGCACGAGCGGGCGCACCGTGCTGCCGTGGCAGGTGACGGGACGCCTGCCCTTCGATGCCGCGCGCGACCTCCTGCCCGTCACGCCGCTGGCCGACGTGCCGCAACTCTTCGTCGCCCACCCGGGCGCGGGCATCCGCTCGCTGCCCGAGTTGGTGCGGCGGGCGCGCGAGAACCCGGCGGGCATCTCGATCGCGATCCCGACGCCGGGCGCGATGACGCACCTGGCCGCCGTCGCGCTGCAGCGCGAGAGCGGCATCCGGCTCAACGAGATCCCCTACCGCGGCGGCGCGCCGGCGGCGCTGGCCGTGCGTGCCGGCGAGGTGGCGGTGATGTCGGCCGACGTCGGCGCCGTGCTGCCGCTGGTGCGCAGCGGGGAACTCGTCGCGCTCGCGACCGCCAGCGCGCGGCGCCTGCCGCAGCTGCCCGAGGTGCCCACCGTCGCCGAAGCCGGCTTCGGCGC
>CAIRBF010000255.1 GCA_903876715.1 uncultured beta proteobacterium | reverse complement strand
TCGCGGCGCGACTGGCGCTGCGACAGGTCTCAGAACGGGTCGTGCCTGGGCGCCGTCTGCATCGTGACCCAACGCAGTTCGGTGAAGGCGTCGTTGCCGGCACGGCCACCGAAGCGTCCCCAGCCCGAGCCCTTGACGCCGCCGAAGGCCATCTGCGCCTCGTCGTGCACGGCGGGGCCGTTGACGTGGCAGATGCCCGACTCGATGCGCTGGGCCACGCGCCGCACGCACGCCCAGGATCACCGGCGCGTTCCACAGCGCGATGCCGAGCACCACGTCCGCCGGCACGCGTACTGCCATTGCCAGGCTGCCGGGCATGTCGGAGGGTATGACCTCGCCGCCGACCTGTGACGTCAGCCCCGCCGCCTTTCTCCTTGGGGGCGGCAGCTGCGCGCGTGAGCGCGTCGAAGCCGTAGCGGTTCATGCTGCCGAAGGCCGGCGCGGCAGGGTGGGGCAGAAACTTGGTGCGGCAGTCGATGACCGCCGGCAGCCCCGAGGCGCGCGCGCTCGAGCGCGCCCGGGATGTCGCTGGCGTCGTCGACGCGCTCGCCATGTCAGCCGAAACCGCGGGCGATGGCGGCGTAGTCGTTGTCGGCCAGCGAGGTGCGGAACTCGAAGCCCAGCGCCATGCGCTGGCCCAGGCGGATCACGCCCCAGGCTTCGTTGTGGTGGATGACGTTGATCACCGGCAGCCGCAGGCGCCGCGCGGTGTCCAGCTCCTGCGCCGTGAAGCCGCAGGCGCTGTCGCCGGTGAGGTCTTGGCCGGCGCGTACCAGCCCAGGAACTCCACCGCCGTGACATCGCCGACGCCGGCCTCGGCCAGCGTGGGCACGTCGGGCAGGGCGGCCCGGCGCTGTGGGCTCGCCACCGACCGCCAGCGCAGCCGCCCGGTGCGCACGTGGGTCAGCACCTCGCTCGTGACGTTGAAGGCGATCGGCATCTGGCGGCCCAGCAGGTCCTGCAACAGAGGCGCGCCGCCCTTGTAGGAGATGTTGCGCACGCCTGCGCCGGTCATGCGGTCGAAGGTCATGCCCAGCAGGTGCGGCACCGAGCCGGGCGCCGGATGGCCGAAGTTGGCCTTGTCCGGGTTGACCTTGGCCCAGCGCACGAGATCGGCCACGTTGCGCACGCTGACCGGCACGCCTGGACCGACGGTCAGCAAGATCGTGAGGCCCCCAGGCCGTGTCGACCAATGGGGCCTCGGCCAGATGCCCACCGAACAGCTGAAACAGGCGTAGCGCCGCGTGCTTTTCGCGCCCGCGCTGCCCTGACCCCGGGACCCTCCTCCAGCCCCGCGGGGCCCATCCCACCACGACAGTCCAGACCACCGGGATATCAGCACAAAGAAGACCATGAGACTTGCCACACTCCTCATCGTCCATGCAGCGCCGCCACCCCCAAGGTCGCCGACCGGTCCAAGACTCACCCGCGCGGGTTGAGGAGCCGCAGGAGACCCGGGCCACGCTTGCATAGATCGAGGATTCCAACCCGTTGAATAGGAGTCCGATCATGAAGCGAACCATGAAACGCACCCTGGCGGGCAGCGTGGCGGTCCTGTCCGGCCTGCTGGTGCAGGCAGCGGGGCCCCTGGCGGTTTCGGCCCACGCCGCGCCGCCGGTCGTCGACCTGCAGACCTACGGCTCATCCTACGGAGAGTTCAGCGCGCGATGGTGGCAATGGCTGCTGTCGATCCCCAAGGCGACGAGCCCGATCCTGGATACCTCGGGCACCTACGGCGGCCAGGGTCAGGTCGACGACGTCTGGTTCCTGGCCGGCACGTTTGGCGGTACCGTCACCCGCAGCTGCACGGTGCCGGCAGGCAAGCCGATCTTCTTCCCCCTGCTCAACACGAGCGTGTTCAAGCCCTACGGGTACGAGTCCATCCTGGACCTGCGCGCAGGTGCGGCGGCCACGATCGACGGCGTCACCTCGCGCTTCTGCGACGTCGATGGCGTGGGCTGCGACTCCTACCGGGTTCGCTCGCCCTCGTTCACGTACAAGGCGCCCCCGAGAGCCTTGCTGCCAACGGGCTGGGCTTCCGTGGCTGGAAACTCTGATCCAGTCATCTCAGACGGGTGCTGGACGCTGCTGACTCCCTTGAGCCCTGGGCAGCACACGATCCGCTTCGGAGGCAGCACCAACACCGGGTTCAGCACGGACACGACCTACATCCTGACGGTGCAGTAAAGGTTGCGCCCGAGGTCCGCGCGGACGCCGTCGCGTGGCGGCGGCCGCGTTTGGTGGCAGCCCGCTGAACTTCGCGTGAGAGCGTGCCGCACCGACGCTCCAGGGCCATCCGGTGTGCGGGGCGTCAGCGCAGCTCGACCCAGCGCGCCAGGCCGCCTGCACGGGCGGGGTCCTGGCGCCATAGCAGCACGCTGCCCGACCGCGGCATCAGGATCTCGGGGCGCCCGTCGCCGTCGAGGTCGCCTGCGGCGATCCACCAGCCGCTGGTCGTGCCTGATGAGATCGTCTCGACGGCGTGCGCCATCGTCCCTGCGGCGCTGTCGTGACGGTCGAGGAAGACATCGATGATGTCGTCGAAGAAGCGCGGGTAGACCCCGGCCCCGGTGGTGACGATATCGGGCCAGCCGTTGCCGTCGACGTCGCTGACGACGAGGTCGTGGGGGTGCAGGCGGGTGGCCAGTGTCTGCACGATGGTGAATTGCCCGGGCTGGCTGGGGTCGTTGCGCAGCGTCAGCACCGCGCCGGGGCTGCCGAAGTCGGTGCTGTCGCGGCGGCTGAGGACCAGATCGACGAGGCCGTCACGGTCCAGATCGGCCGCGGCCAGGCGGCCGAACAAGGCGCCGATGGCCACAGCCGACGGCCTGCTGAATGCGCGGGCCGACGCCGGGTCCCGGCGCAGGGCCCAGACCTGATCGTCGGCCCCGTACACCAGGTCGGGCCGGCCATCGGCGTCGATGTCGGCGGCAATCAGTGCGCCGGCCGTCGTGGCGACCAGCGTCAACGGCGGGCCGAAAGTGCCGCGCGCGTCGGCACGGTTCCACCAGGCGCCGACCCGGCCCCCGGTGCCGTAGGACGTGAACGCGATGTCGACACCGCCATCGCCGTCGAAGTCCGCCACGGCGATGTCGGCCAGACGGGCGCCCGCGTGCAGCACCGCGCCCGCCAGGAATCGCCCGCCTTGGGCCGGGTCGGCCCGCAGCACCGTCACGGTGTCGACCAGCGACGAGCCCGCCTCGGCCGATGCGTGCGAGCTCATGACGACGAGGTCGGGCATGCCGTCGCCATCGACGTCGGCCACGTGCAGCGCCGTCGGGTCGGGCCCCACTTCGTGGTCGACGGACGGTGTGAAGCCGCCCGGCATCCCCGGCCGTTGCAACCACACCCGCACCCGGCCCCGGTGGGGCGGCGGACCATCGACATCGCTGACCACGGCGACGACGTCGAGTCGCCCGTCACCGTCCAGGTCGGCCACTGCGACCTGCCCGGTGACCTCGAAGGCGCCGATCACGATGAACGAGCCGCTGCCGCAACCTGCCAGCAGCAGCACCGCGGTCATGGCGACGGCGCATGCCTTGCGTCGGGGGCGGGTCGCGTCGTCCGCCCCCTGACACCAGACGCGATTACGCTCGGCGAACGCGGCCAGCGCAGCCCGCCACAGCGGGTACGGCAGACGACGGGAGGCCGGGCGATCCACCGGAAGGATGATTCGCTTGAAGGGCCCGGGGCCGCTTGACCGCGCGCAGCGGCTGGCCTGAGGGCGCGCCATCAGCGCGCTGGGCGCGGCCTGTTCAGCCGCAGCCACCGAGGCCGCGTTCAGCGACGGGACGCGCACCCGGACGGCCTTTGCGGCGCCCGGGCCCGGGCCCGGCACGGCACGGCACGGCACGGCACGGCACGGCACGGCACCGCGCCGCGCCGCCGGGAGCCTGCGGCTTCAGCTGGCTTCGAACTGGTCCGGACGCCGGCCCTTGATGGGGGCGTAGAAGCGCTTGATGACCACGAGGTCGGCCTCGACGTCGTCGCTGGTGGTGAACAAAGGGCCCAGGCCGCAGACCCGGCGTTCGTAGTCCATGTAGGCCAGCACGATGGGCACGTTGGCCTGACGAGCGATGTGCCAGAAGCCCGTCTTCCAGTGCCGCGTCCGGCCGCGCGTTCCCTCCGGCGGCACCACCAGCTGCAGCGCCGGGCCGTCACCGGCGAGTGTCTCGGCAGCCGAGGCGACCAGGCCGCCTGGCCTCGAACGGTCGACCGCGATGCCGCCGAGCCAGCGCATCACGCCGCCGAAGGGCCAGCGAAACAGGCTCGCCTTGCCCAGCCAGTGGATGCGCAGGCCGAGCACGAAGGCCGCCATCAGCGTGTAGGGCAGGTCCCAGTTGCTGGTGTGCGGCGCGGCGATGAAGACCGAACGTCGCGCCTCGGGCGGCAGCGCGCCCTGCACCTCCCAGCCGCGCCAGCGCAGCCAGCCGCGCGACAGGCCGCGCAAGGCTGTCGAGATCACGGGGGTGTCGAAGAGGGTGCGTGCAGGGGTGAAGAAGGTCATTGATTCAGGTTCAGGTTCCGCTCGCCGGGGTGGCCGCCGTCGGGACCGCTCCCGCGGGTGCGGTCTCGGCGTCGGCGGCGTCGTCGCGCGCTCGCCGCAGATCCAGCCGGACCACCGCGTCGATCTCGACCTTCACCTCGGGGAAGGCGAGCGCACTGACGCCCACCAGCGTGGAGGCGGGGTAGGGTGGATTCAGGGTCTCGCGCCGCGCGCGGGCGACGGCGTCCTTGTCGGCAATGTCGGTGAGGTAGACGGTCAGTTTCAGCACCTGGTCCAGCGTGGCGCCGGCAGCCGCGCACAGGGCCGCGATCTTGCGCAGGCACTCCAGGGCCTGGGCGTGCGCGTCCATCGTACGCTCGCGGCAGGCGGGGTGGGCCGTCATGCCGCTGATGATCAGCTCGTTGCCGGCGCGCAGCGCGTTCGACCAGGTGGCTCCCGGGGGTTCGGGCACGGCGGGGCAGGGCAGGCGCGTGGCCCGCGCGAGGGCGGGCGGTCCTTCGGCGTCGTGCGTCGAAGCGGCGGCGTTCACCGCACGATGCGGGTCGCTCATGCGGCGGGGGCGCCCGGCGAAGTGGCCGCGGCTGCGCTCGCACCCAGCGTCTCGATCTGCTGTTGCGCCAGCTGGCGCAGGTGGCGGCGCAGCCGCACGATGCCCATGTCGTGCTGGTAGAGCATCTCGCGCTGGTTCGCGTCGGGCTCCATGTCTTCCATCATCTCCCGGTCCTGTTCGAGTACCGCCCAGTGCCGCGCCTCGAGCCGGTTGCGGTAGAGGAAGCGCCAGGTGTCGCGCTGCCAGCCGCTGACCTTGCGGCAGCGCCAGTGGAAGACCGCGGCCAGCCGCGGCGAGATCGGCGTGTAGCTGCCGATGATGATGAAGTTCCCGCCCGGGCCGCCGGTCTTGGGGTAGGGGATCTCCAGCCGCATCCAGTGCACGCCGGTGTCGCCCCACTCCGTCCAGTCGAAGTTGACGTCGCGCTGGCCCTCCTTCTCGAACACGAAGCCGTGCCCGGTGTCGCGGATGCGGAACTTGGCCGTCGCGTCGCCCTCGGCCATGGAGTGCGACTGCTTGTGCAGGAAGGTGCCGTGCATCGGGTCGATGACGTTGTCGAGCACGTAGCGGTAGTCGCCCTTCCACTCCGTGTAGCAAAGGAAATGCGCGTACTCGCTCGATTCCAGCTCCTGCGGCAGTACCAGTGGCGGGGCCTGATCGACGTTGCCGTGCGAGTTGTAGAGCCAGATCGCGCCGTGGAGTTCCTGCACGTGGAAGCTGCGCACGCAGTTCAGGCCCTCCATGCGGCTGCCCGGGCTGCCGGGCACCTTGGTGACGGTGCCGCTGTGGTGCACTTGGACGCCGTGGTAGGGGCAGGCGATGCGGTCGCCCATCGGCACGCCGCGCGACAGCGGCGCGCCGCGGTGCGGGCAGTGGTCTTCCAGCGCCCGCACGGCGCCGTCGATGTCACGCCACAGTGCGAGCTTCAAGCCCAGGCGGCGCAGCGACACCGGCTGCTCGCGCACGAAGTGCGACGGACAGATCGGGTACCAGAGATTCCGCAGGCCGATGGCAAGGAGTTCGTCGGGCTGGGTGGGCAGGGTGGGTGGGGTCATGGGGCCTCCGCGAGTCAGCTGCCGAGTTCGGCCATCAGGGCCTGGAAGTTCTGCGCCGTCCACGGCTGGCCGTTCGGGGCGTTCGGGCCGCTGCGGTTCAGCGCCGCCAGCAGGCCTTGCAGGTCGTGGATGCCGGCGCCGAAGGCGCGCTCGATCGCGTCGCCGAGCAGGCTCTCGTAGGCCGTGGGCGCGCGCTCGCGCGCCTGGTGGGGGTTCAGGTAGCGGTCGGTGGGGGTGTCCATGGCGGTCTCGATGGGCGCAGTTCAGAGGGGATACGTCGCTCGGGCGGTCGCGCGCGCGCAATGTCAGGCCAGGGGAGGCGCAAACCGGGTCGGCCCGCCTATTGCCCCCCGGCCCGCACCCGCGCGCGGATGCGCTCGCGCACTGGCACGAAGTCGTAGGTCGGGTAGCACTCGGTGGCAAAGACGCCCCAGCCGCGCCGCTCGAGCTCGAGGTTGAGCGCGGGCAGCAGTGCGGGTGTCAACTCCAAGGTCAAGATCTGGCCCAGGCCCATCGCCACCGTCCACGACACGATGCGCGCGCCCGGCGGCGGGAAACTCTCCCACCAGTCGCTGGCCTTCAGGCGCGACTGCACGTCGTCCAGGGTCAGACCAGGGTGGTGCTTCAGCAGCAGGGTCACCATCATCGGTATGGCTGCCTCGGTGGCGGGTGCGGGTGCCAGGGCAGCCGGCGCGTGCTCGGGTGCAGGTGGTGAAGGCGGTGACGCTGGTCTCATGACGGGTGGGGGCGGGTGGTCGCCAGTCAGGCATTCGTATGGATCACGGCGTGCCTTTCGTCACTGCGCCGTGATCTTGCGGCTGCGGATGATCTGCGCCCAGGTGGCCGTCTCGGCGCGGATGTGGGCGTCGAGCTCGGCCGGGCTCATCGGCCACAGCGTCAGGCCCTGCGCGGCCAGCGCCTCGCGCGTGGTGGTTTGCTGGAGCTGGGCGTTGAACTCGCGCGCGAGCTGCTGCACCACGGCCGGCGGCGTCGCGGCCGGTGCCAGCACGGCATACCAAGAGGGCACGACGACGCCGGAGATGCCTTGCTCGGCCAGGGTCGGGATGTCGGGCGCCGCCGGTGCGCGCGTGCTGTCGGTCAGGCCGATCGCGACCAGCTTGCCGCTGCGGATCTGCGCCAGCACCCCGGGCAGGTTGGAGAACATCAGCGGCACGCTGCCGCCGACCACGTCCACCAGCGCTTGCGAGGTGCCCTTGTAGGGCACGTGCAGCATCTCGGTGCCGGTCTGGATCTGGAACAGCTCGCCGGCCAGATGCAGGCCGCTGCCCACGCCGGGCGAGGCGTAGCTCAGCGTGCCGGGCCGTGACTTGGCCAGCGCGACCAGCTCGCGCGCATTGCGCGCGCCCAACCCGGGGTGCGCCACCAGCAGGTTCGGCGCCTTGGCCAGCATGGCGATCGGAGCGAAGTCCGCCTGCACGTTGTAAGGCAGGTTGGCAAGCAGTGTCGGGTTGATCGTCAGGTTGCCGGCCGGGATGACCAGCAGCGTGCGGCCGTCAGGCGCGGCGCGCTTGACGGCCTCGATGCCGAGGTTGCCGTTGGCGCCTGGGCGGTTGTCGACGACGGTCTGGCCGCCGTGGCGCTCCTGCAGGCCCGTGGCGAGCAGGCGCGCGAGGCTGTCTACGGGCCCCCCTGGCGGAAAGGGCGCCACCAAGCGCCAGTTGCCGGGCAGGTTCTGTGCCGTCGCCGGCCCGCTGCTCAGGCCCGCGATCCCGGCTGCCGCAGCCCCGGCCAGCGCCAGCCAGGCCCGGCGGCCGATCCGGGTTGTCCGGGCCGACCCCGCCGACGCGGGCGGATTCAGTGTCGCTTTCATCGCTTCTCCGTCAGGAACTTGCCGCCCGGGGCCTCGGCCGGCCCCTTCTGGCGACGGGTGTTACCGTCCAGGCCACCGGCGACGGCCCATTCGGCAAACATCGTGGGCCCGGGCTCGAAGGCGCGCGGCTCCCAGGCGGCGGTGAGCTGGTCCTCGTCGGCGTAGTACTCCACCAGCGCCCCGGCCGGGTTCTGGAAGTACCAGAAATAGGCCGACGAGATGGGGTGCCGGCCGGGGCCGAGCTGCGTGTCCCAGCCGCAGCGGCTGAAGTGCAGGCCGCCGCCGAAGACCTCGTGGATGTCGCGCACCGTGAAGGCCACGTGGTTCAGCCCGGCTTTGCCGTGCGGCAACTGCAGCAGGAAGAGGTCGTGGTGCCCGCCCTCGGCCGCGCAGCGCAGGAAGCTGCCGCGGCCGGGGTAGCGGTCGCTCGGCACGAAGCCCAGCGTCTGCGCGTAATACGTCTCGGTGGCGGCGACGTCGCGCACGAAGAACACCACGTGCCCTACCTCGATGGGCCGCGCGCGGTCGTAGAACGGGGCGCGCTGGTCCACCCGGCCCTTGCGCGTCCAGGTGTTGCTCTCGGCGCAGGCCACCTCGACCGGGCGCTTCACGCTGGTCTGCACCTTGAAGGCCAGGCCGTTCGG
>CAIRBF010000254.1 GCA_903876715.1 uncultured beta proteobacterium | reverse complement strand
GTGCAGGACGTCTTTCTGGGCACGGGCCGGGGGCCGCGCGCCTACGCCATCATCGGCCAGGGCACCATCAGACGCATCCTCGAAAGCAGGCCCGAGGAGTTGCGCCTGTTTCTGGAAGAGGCCGCTGGTGTCTCCAAGTACAAAGAACGCCGCCGCGAGACCGAAAACCGCCTCACCGACACCCGCGAGAACCTCACCCGGGTCGAGGATATCCTGCGCGAACTCAACAGCAACCTTGACAAACTGGAAAAGCAGGCCGAGGTGGCACAGCGGTTTCGTCAGTTGTCCGAGCGCGCAACGTTGGCCCAGCACCAGCTCTGGTTTCTCAAGCGCACAGATTGCGAGGCCGACCAGGCGCGGGTTCAATCTGAGGCCCAGGCCGCCGTCAATGCCCTGGAGGGCCGCACCGCTGACCTGCGCCAGACCGAAGCCGAGCTGGAAACCGTGCGCCAGGCCCACTACGAGGCTGGCGACCGGGTCAACAGGGCACAGGGCCGGCTCTACGAGGCCAGCACCGAGGTCGGCCGGCTGGAGGCTGAAATCCGCTATGTGGTGGACGGTCGCGCCCGCGCCGAGCAGCGGCTGTTGGTCATTGCGGAGCAGAGCCGCCAGTGGACCCAGCGCCGTGACGAGGCCCGCGCCGAGACCGATACGCTGCAAGACCAGGCCGAGGCTGGCCAGGAAAACGCCGATCTGCTGGCCGCCCGGGTGGAGGAGCAGGCCGGCCAGTTGCCAGACCTCGAAGACGCCTTGCGCCAGGCGCAGCGGCTGGCCGCCGAGCAGCGTGCGATGGTCACCCAGGTACAGCAGCAGATACAGGTGCTGGCGGCCGAGCAGCGCAGCATTGAAGAGCAGGCGCGCCAGGTCGAGCAGCGCCGTGAGCGGCTGGCGCTGGACCGTAACGCCCTGGTGGCGCCAGATGTCTCGCGCCTGGCCGAGTCGCGCGAGCAGCTGGCGCAGGCGCGGGAGTCGGCCGAGGTGGCCGAGGCGCAGTTGCAGGCGCTGCAGGACAGCGTGCCGCAGCTCGATGATCGTCGTCGTGAGCAGCAGCGCCTGGTCAATGCCGAGGCGGCGCGCCACGCCGAGCTCTCAGCCCGGCTGCTGGCTCTGAAGGCCCTGCAGGAGCGCGTGCGTGTGGACGGCCGCCTCACGCCCTGGCTGGCCCGCCATGGACTGCAGCATTTACAGGCCCTGTGGAGCCGCATCCACATCACCGCCGGCTGGGAAAACGCGCTCGAGTCGGCGCTGCGCGAACGCCTGGCCGCGCTCGAAGTTTCCCGCCTGGACACCTTGCGTGCCTTTGCCGACGACGCGCCGCCCGCCCGGCTCGCGTTTTTTGCGCCGCCAGCAGCGCCCGCGCCATCCGCAGACGCTGCATTGCCCCGGCTCAGTGACCAGCTGCGCCAGCATGATGCTGCCCAACAGGCGGTGCTAAACGAGTGGCTGCAGGGTTGCTACACGGCGTCCAGCCTGGAACAGGCGCTGGCGCAGCGCGAGTCCTTGAAGCCCGGTGAGTTGATTTACGTGACCGGTGGCCATGCAGTGGGCCGACACAGCGTGAGCTTTTACGCGCCCGATTCCGAACAGGCAGGTCTGCTGGCCCGTGCCCAGGAGATCGAGAACCTGGAACGCCAGCTGCGGGCCCAGACCCTTATCACCGAGGAGTCGCGCACTGCCATGGGCCGCGCGGAATCGGCATACGCCGACGCGGTGCAGCGCCTGCAGTCAGTGCGCCGTGAGGCCACGCTCGCCCAGGGCCGGGTGCATGAGCTGCAAGTGGAAAGTCTGCGCCTGGACCAGCTGGCCGAGCAGGCCCGTGCCCGCGGCCTGCAGATTGCCGACGAGCTGGGTGAGGTCGAGGCCCGGCTCGATGATTTGCAGGAGCGGCGCGTCACGGCCGAGGCCCGCTTCGAGGAGCTGGACATGCAGCTGGCCGACAGCCAGGAGCGCCACGCCCAGCTGGATGACCGTGTGCTGGCGGCCGAGCGGCGTTTGAATGAATGCCGCGAGCAGCAGCGCGGCCTGGAGCGTCAGGCGCAGGAGGCGGCCTTTGCCACCCGTACACTGGATGCGCGGCGGGCGGAGTTGGGCCGTGCTATCGAAACTGCAGCGCAACAGCTAGATTCCTTGAGGGCTGAAGACCAAAAAGCCCAGGAAGAACTGGCCCGGCTGAGCGATGCGGCGGCCCAGGCGGGGCT
>CAIRBF010000253.1 GCA_903876715.1 uncultured beta proteobacterium | reverse complement strand
CCGAGCGCCCGCAGTCCGCTGGCGCAGGCCGCCGCGGCAGCCCTCGATGGCGGGCGCCGCGCCGCGCCGCCGGCGGATCTGTCCGACGAGGCGCAGTTGCGCGCAGCGCTGCAGCAGACGCCCGACGACCCGGTGCTGTGGAGCAACCTCGGCCGCGCGCTGCGCCAGCGCAAGGAAACCGACGAGGCCATCGAGTGCTACCGCAAGGCCACGGCCTCGCCGCTGGCGCCCGCCCCGGTGTGGTTCAACCTCGCCAATGCGCTGATGGACAAGGGCAAGTTCGATGACGCACTCGCGGCCTGCGAGGGCGCGATCGAACGCGACGCCTCGATGCTGCCCGCCCATTTGCAGCGCGCGCGCTGCCTGGTCAAGCTCGACCGTCTGGAGGCCGCGCGCGACGCCTACGCGGAACTGCTGCGCGTGGACGAGAAGGACTTCAGTGCCTGGCTCGAGCTCGGTAACGTCTGCCGCAAGCTCGGCAAGCCCGAGCGTGCGTCTGTCTGCTATGAACAGGCCGCCGATTGCCGGCCCGGTGACCACCGCGGCCACCTCGCCGCGGCACGCGCGCTCGGCTCGATGGGCGCGCACGACAAGGCGGCCATCCATTACCACAAGGCGGTGGTGGCCTGCGGCGGCAAGGCCACGGGGCTGGCCGAGCTGCACCACCAGATGGGGCGCTTCAGGCTCGATGACGGCGACGTGCCGCGGGCGCTGGAGTCGCTGCGCCAGGCGAGCATGGCCGCGCGCCTGGCCGGCGACGCGATGGACCTGGAGGCGGCGTGCGAGATCCGCACCGACCTGGCCGACGCGCTGATGCGGCTGGGCCTGATGGACAACGCCCACGGCGTGATGCAGCAGGCCTCGGCCGCGCAGTCCGAGGCCACGCTGGTGCGGCTGGCGCAGACGGCCTTCCGCTTCAACCAGTGGGAGGGCGCGCTCGCGGTGCTGCGGCGCAACGTCGAGCTGCATCCGGAAAGTTCGCTCGCCTACTTCAACCTGGCGCACATGCTGGCCGAGTGCTCGATGCTCGAGGAGGCACTGGTCCAGCTCGGGCGGGCCGAGGCGCTGGCCAAGGAGCCGCTGGCGGGCGCGACCTCGCTGCGCGGCGCGATCGCCGGGCGCACCGGCGACGCCGACCGCGCGCTCGAGCTCTACAAGCAGGCCGCCGCCGGCACCGAGGCCGACCGCATGCGCTCGAGCGCGGCGATGAGCTCGCTCTACAGCGACACGCTCACGCCGATGCAAGTGGCCCAGTTGCACCGCGAGCTGTTCGCGTCGCTGGGCCAGGGCGCCCGGCCGCGCGCGAGTTTCGCCAACCCGCGCACGCGGGACCGCCCGCTGCGGGTCGGGCTGGTGACGGCCGACTTCCACCACCAGCACCCGGTCAACATCTTCATGCAGCCGGTGCTCGCGCGCTGGGACCACGCGCGTTTTCCGCTGACGACCTACTTCTGCGGCGTGAGCCACGACGACCAGACGACGCTGGCGCGGCAACGCAGTGACGTCTGGCGAGAGGTGACGCATGCCACCGCGGGGCAGCTCGCGCGCCAGGTGGAGGACGACGCCATCGACATCCTGTTCGACCTGGCCGGCCACACCGGGCAGCAGCGGATCGCGATGTTCGCGCGCCGCATGGCGCCGGTGCAGGCGACCTTCCTCGGTTACCCGGGCTCCACCGGCGCGCCGAACATGGACTGGATCATCGGCGACCCGGTGGTCACGCCGCCCGAGGCCGACGACCTGTGCTCCGAGCGCGTGTGGCGGCTGCCGCACACGGTGTTCTGCTACTCGCCCGAGGCCGACTACCCCTTCCCGACGCTGGGCGCGGAGGCGGCGCGGCGGCCCCTGACCTTTGCGTCGTTCAACAACATCGCCAAGCTGACACCGCAAAGCGTGGGGTTGTGGGCGCGCATCCTGCAGGCGGTGCCGGGCTCGCGCCTGATGCTGAAGGCGCCGAGCTTCGGCGACGCGCTGGCGCAGCAGCGCTACCGGGAGATGTTCGCCCGCCTGGGTGTGGACCCGGCCCGGCTGCTGTTCCGCGGCGCCACGCCGCTGTACGACATGATGGGCGAATACGGCGACGTCGACATCGCGCTCGACCCGGTGCCCTACAACGGCGGCACGACGACGCTGCAGGCGATGTGGCAGGGCGTGCCGGTGGTGGTGAAGGCCGGCGGGCACTTCGTCTCGCGCATGGGCGCGAGCTTCATGACCTCCGCCGGCCTGCCCGAGTGGGTGGCGAGCGACGACGACAGCTATGTCGACATCGCCCGCCGCATGGCCGCCGACCGCGGCGCGCTGCTCAAGCTCAAGCGCGGCCTGCGCCAGCGCCAGCTCGACCGCCCCGGCTGGGACATCGACGGCTACGCCGTCGATTTCATGCGCGCCCTGGAGGGGATGTGGGCGCAGTGGTGCGAGGCCGGCGCCTGACCGCCGGCGGGGGCGGGCTTCGGTTTCCCGGGTTCAGGCGCCGACGCTCAGCTCGTTGACGACAGTGCGCACGCCGGGGGCGGCCCAGACCGCGCCCTGGATAGCATCGCGCTCCTGCCAGGAGTGGACCTGACCGCGCAGCGTGACCTTCGAGCCGTCGACGGCGACGTCGATGCGGCGTGCCTCGCGCAGGGCCTGACGCTGCAGCGCCTGCTCGATGCGTGAAGACAGATCGGTGGGCGCGGCCTTGGCGGAGAGCGTGATCTCGTTGCTGATGCCGACCACGCCGGTCAGCGGCCGCACGGCCTTCTCGGCGGCGCGGCGCTGGAATTCCCAGTCGACCTCGCCGGCCAGGTGCACCCAGCCGTGCTCGACCGTCACGCGCAGACGGTCGGCGCTCAGGCGGGCCTGCCACTGCAGCGCCTGCGCGGCGGCGGTGGCGATCTCGCTGTCGCTGCGGCGGTGCTGCGGCGCGAGCGTGACGTCGACCTCCATCGCCACGGCCTTCACGCCGGGCAGGCGGCGCAGCGCGCGCTCGATGGCGAACTTCTCGGCGTAGGTGTCTAGGTGGCCGCTGACGGTGACCACGCCGTCCCTGACGCCGATGCCCACCGAGGCGGCGTTGATCTCGGGGTCCCATTCGAGCTCGGCGAGCACGTCCTTCTTCAACTCGCTGTCGGTCTTGCGCACCGCGGGGGCGACGCTGCTGCTCGGGGTGGTGGTCTGCGCGTTCATACGGGGTTCTCCTTGGGTGTGCTGTGCCGCCCGCGTCGGGGCGATGTTCAAGCTGGGGATGGGCAGCGATCTTCGACCCGGCGGCTCCCGCCGCCTTGAGTACGCGCAAGGCCTGCCGTGGGCGCGCGACCACATTGGGATGCAGGCGCTGGATGGACCGGCGCAGGGAGCAAGACCGATGGCAAGACCGACCTGGATCCTGGTGGCCGATGGCTCGCGCGCCCGGCTTTTCGCGCAGGAGCGGCCCGATGATGGGCGGCTGCTGGAGTTGCAGTCCTGGGCCAACCCGGCGGCACGACTGCGTGCGGAATCCTTGGCTGTGCGCAACCTGGGCCGCGTGAGCAAGGGCCACACCGGCACGGTGAGCTTCGTGCCGAAGACGAGTCTGAAGCAGCGCGAGCACGACCGCTTCGCTCACGAGCTGGCCCAGCACCTGGCCGACGGCGTGCGCGGCGGGCACTGCGAGTCGCTCGTGCTGATCGCATCGAACTCGATGCTGGGCTCGATCCGTCACGCGCTGCCGGTGCAGGCGGCCAAGCGCGTGCACTGGTCGGCGCCGGTGGACCTGACACGCCTGGACGGGCGCGAACTGCGCGAGCGCATCGAGGCGCTGCGCCCGCCGCCGCAGCGCGTGGAGGCGGAGTCATCATCGGCCCAGGGCCTGCACGAGGGGGTGCAGGCCGCGGAGCCCTGGGCCGGTGCGCGCTTGGCGGGCCCGGCGTGAGCGCTGGGCCTCCCCCTGCCGTACCTGACGGTCGAACCTGATCGAGGGCACTGCGTCTTCAGCCCCTCTCCCCTCGCGAGAGAGGGGAGGAGTCACACGCTGCTGCAGGGTCTGGCCCTGGGGCCAGCGCGTGCCTCGGCGGCGCGGACCGCGGGTTCGCCGGCCTGTGAGTGACTACAGCAACTCCTCGGGCGCGATCGCGCGCAGCAGGCGGGACAAGGCGCGGCGCCAAAGGCCGGCCTGCGGCTCGTGGTCGATCTGAACCGATACGCCCCGGTCCTCGGCGTGCCAGCGCAGGTGCGGCACGCCGTCGGCCGGCTCGGTCCAGCGCACGCGCCAGGAGCGCGCCGGGTGCGCCGCCTCGTCGAACAACTGCCCGAGCGTGTGCCCCAGCGTGAGGCTGTCGAGCAGCAGCGCGATCTCGGTATTCGTGTCGCGCGAGCGCGGGTCCAGGTTCATCGAGCCGACGACAACGTGCCGGCGGTCGATGACGAAGGCCTTGGTGTGCAGCGTGCCCCCCGACCAACGTGCCGGGTTGCGCCAGCGCGGTGTGGCGTCGGACGCCGGGCGCAGCTCGTGCAGTTCCACCCCGGCCTGCGCCAGCGCCGCGCGGTGGCGGCTGTAGCCGGCGTGTCCCATCGGCAGCATCTCGGCCGAAGCCAGCGAGTTGGTCAGCACGCGCACGCGCACGCCGCGGCGCACCAGTGCGGCGAGTGCGCGCAGGCCCTCTTCGCTGGGTATGAGGTAGGGCGAGACCAGGAGCAACTCGCTGCGCGCGGCGGTGAGCAGGGGCTGGATCCGTGCGGCCAGCACCGGCATCGTCGACCCTGTGTCGGCGCCCGGGTCCACCTTGGACGGTGAATCGTGGAAGACCTCCACCTCGGCGGGCGCGAGGGCCGTCTGGCCTTCGACCAGACCGGGACCGATCTCGTTGGCGCGCCAGGCGCTGGCGTAGTCCGAGGCGCGGAAGCGGCGTTCCTGAGTTGCGAGCGCGCCTTCGAAGTCGCGCAGCGCCTGCGCGCTGGGGTGCGGCTCGCGCAGCAGCGCCTGCACCGGCACGGCCCAGGCGCTGTTCCAGAAGGCATCGAAGCTGGCCGAGATCGCGGGCACCGCCGCGCCCGACAGCAGCAGGTCCAGGTCGGAGAAGTTCACGCCGTCGGCGGCGTCGAAGTACTCGTTGCCGAGGTTGCGCCCGCCCACCACGGCGATGGCGTTGTCGGCCACCCACAGCTTGTTGTGCATGCGCCGGTTCAGTCGTTGCGAGTCGGCCAGCAGTTCCAGCAGGTGCCCGGGGCCGAAGCGGCCGCGGGTGGCGAAGGGGTTGAACAGTCGCACCTGCACCGGCCCGGCGGCTGCCAGGGTGCTGAGGTCCAGGTCCTTGCCGAGCGCGTCCAGGTCGTCCACGAGCAGGCGCACGCGCACGCCGCGACGCGCTGCGGCCAGCACCCGGGCCATCAGCAGCCGGGTCGTGGCGTCGTCACGGACGATGTAGTACTGCAGATCCAGCGTGTGCTGCGCGCGCTCGGCCAGGCTGACGCGCACGCTGAGCGCGTCCTGGCCGGCCACCAGAGGCAGTGCGCCGCTGGACGCGCCGTCGGGCAGGCGCAATGCCCGAGCGAGCGCGGTCGCTGCCGGCCGCTCCCAGGCCCAGGTCTGGGGCTGGGGCGCGGTGTCGAGCCGCAGTGTCGTGCAGGCGCCCAGCGCCAGCAGCAGGGCCAGGGCCACCGGCAGGAGACGCGTGCGCGAGATCATCCTGGATCCGGCAGTCGACCGCGGCCTTCGGCAAGCAGGTGCTTGGTTGCGCGGAGGATGCTTGTCAAGACCGACTTCACCACCAGGGTGAGGACGCCGCACTCCCGAGCGAGACGCCCTCGACCACGCTGGGGGCGTTGCGAACTCCCGTCATGGCACGGGCCATGGCTGCGATTCGCGCCTTGCCAGCGCGACTTATGGCGGCGCGCTCGGGCGCGCCCAACTGCCAGATCCAGGATCACTGGCCCTCCTGCGCTTGTTTCTCGACCACCTCCAAGGCCGCACCGTGCGCGGCTGCCTCGACCAGCGTCGGCCCGCCCGCCGGGAAGCCCGACGTGTCGCCTCGCTCCGGTTGGGCGGCGGCATCCCTTCGGGCTTCAGTCCGGGCGCGGCGCGCGGGTCCACAATGGCGGCGCAGACCCGGCCCGCGGCCCTGCGCCAGGGGTGTCGGCCGGCCTTACAGCACGCCGAGGAATTCCCCATGACCACCCCGACCACCTCCGCCGTGGCGCCGCTCGCAGACGGCGAGTTCGCCCTGCACGACCTGCGCGTGCGCGTCGTCGAGGTCGGCGCGCGCTGCACCTGCAGCATGCGCGTGGGCGATCTGGTCGAGTTGCGCGGCGGCAAGCTTTCCATCCCGGGCGACCGGTCGTTCTGCCTGTATGCGTTGCAGGCCGTGATCCCGCTGCTGCCGGCCAAGCAGCGCATGAACCACCCAGCCGACTGGATGGAGACCGACGGCACCTGCACCTGCCCCGACCCCGCCTGCAAGCTGCTGATGCAGATCGAGCGCACCCGCGTCAGCACCTTTCGGCACGACGAGGTCAGCGCGCAGGTGGCTTGGGAGGATGTGCGCTCGGCGCGGCCGGCGCCTTGATGGTGGCGTGACAGGCTCCGTCCGCAGGGGTTGCGCCGGCGCCCCGAACTGCGCGGCGGCCTGGTGCGGCGTGTGGGCAATGCGAGCGCCTGGTCGCGACGACGACGCGGTCGTCGCCGGTCAGCCCCCGAACAGGTCTGCCTTCCCGGAGTCGATCACCGGTGCCGCGTCGAACACCTCCACCGGCGCGAGCCCGACGACGGCCGCGGCCTCGGCGGGCGTGCCGTGGAGCCAAGCGGCCTCGTCCTGCGCCTGCAGGACGACGACCGAGCGCTTGTCCTGCCGCTCGGGCGGCAAGGCCCGGTCGGGTTTGTGCATGCGGCGCATCAGCGGGTGGGCGTCGGCGTTCAGCGTGAGCATGGTGTAGCTCTCGACGAGCTCGCCGCTGGTGGGGTCGGCCCAGGTGTTCCACAGCCCGGCCAGCGCCCAGGGCTGGCCGTCGGCGCGCCGGAACCGCCACCACACGTTGCGCCCGGTTTCCCAGCAGGGCTCGTCGAACCAGGCCGCCGGGATGATGCAGCGCTGGCCGCGCGCCCAGGGCTGGCGGTAGCTGGCCTTGCTGGCGAGTTCCTCGAAGCGGGCGTTGTTGGTGGAGTAGGGCAGGCGGGCCGACTTGGCGAAGCCGGGCACGAGCGCCCACTGACCGACGACAAGTTCGGGCGGACCCGATTCGCCCTGTGTGCCGCGTCGGCTCGTGCGGATGAAGGGGCCTGGCGCACGCGGAAACACGGGCCCGGCAGGAAAGTTCACCGAGGCCTGGCGCGGCAGCCAGCGCTGCAGCACGTCCTCGGGCCGGGGCGGGGCGTAGCGGTTGCACATGGCGTGGGGCGTGCGTGCGGCTTGGCTGCTCGAACCGATCCGTTCTGCGCTGCGGCGGTCGCTGGCTGGGCGCTCGGCCTTCAGTTCGACACGCTGATGACGTCGAAGCGCGCGGCCTGTTTCTCGAACATCACCTGACCGGTGGCGCGATCGATGATCTTCAGACCCAGGATCAGCGTGCCGTGCGAGTTCTGCGCCTGGATCGAGAAGTTCTTGCGCAGTTCGATCTGGAAGCCGTCGCTGCGTTCCTGGCCGGCTTCGCGCATCGTGTAGGCCTTGTACATGCGGGTCGAGTCCCCGTTGGTCAGCCGCAGCTCCGTGTCCACGCTCGACGAGCCCTGGGCGGCGAAGCAGGCCAGCACGTTGATGTGGTTCCGACCCATGCCGCAGGTCATCACCGCGAGGTAGGGGTAGGCCTTGATGCGTTCGGCGCGTTCCTTGGCCGCCTGCTCCTCGCGCAGACGTTCCTCTTCCGCCACCCGCTTGTCTTCGGCGCGCCGATAGTCGAGCGCGCTCTTGCCCACCTTGCGGCCCTTGACTTCGTCGTCCAGGAAGTCCAGCAGTGCGGCGGGGGACGGCCCGGGTTCGGCGCTGTAGCCGCTGCTGTTCATGCGTGCCGCGGCCGCCTTGAAGGCTTCGGCCGTGTCGGCGCCGAACCCCTTGAGCGCTCGCACCTGCGCCGGCGTTGCGCT
>CAIRBF010000252.1 GCA_903876715.1 uncultured beta proteobacterium | reverse complement strand
CTGTGGGGCCTGCAATTCTCGCTGGCCAAGACCGGGGCGCAGCACGGCATCGCGCCGGCGGCCTGGATGCTGTTCGTCAACGGCGTGGGCGCGCCGGTGCTGCTGGCGATTTCCGCCTGGCGCGGCAGCCCGCCCAGCTTGCTGCGGCCGCACGCGCGCTACGCGTTGTGGGCTGGCTTCAGCGCCGTGGCCCTGCCCAACACCCTGGTCGTGCTGGTGATGGCCCACGTGCCCGCCGGGCTGGCCGCCGTGCTGAACACGATGTCGCCGCTGATGACCTACGCGCTGGCGCTGGTCTTCGGCATGGCGGCGGTGCACCGGCTGCGCGTGGCCGGCCTGGCTTTCGGCCTGGCCGGCGCCTTCATGGTGCTGGGGCCGCGCACGAGCCTGCCCGACCCGGCCATGGGGCCCTGGGTCGCGCTGTGCCTGCTGGTGCCGTTGTCGTACGCGGCCTCCAACATCTACATCGCCCGCCACCGGCCGCCGCAGGTCGACTCGATCGCCCTGGCCGGCGCGATGCAGCTCGGCTCCTTCGCCTGCCTGCTGCCGCTGGCGCTGTGGCAGGGGGTGCACCTGCCGCTGCCGCCGGCGCACGCCGGTGACTGGGCACTGCTGCTGCATGCCGCGCTGAGCTGGATCGGCTCGCTGCTGTTCTTCGAGGTCATGCGCCTCGCAGGCCCGGTGTTCTTCAGCCAGACCGGCTTCCTCGTCACGCTGTGGGGCGTGTTCTGGGGCTGGCTGCTGTTCGGCGAGACGCACAGCGCCTGGGTCTGGGGCGCGATGCTGTCGATCTTCACCGGGCTCGCGCTGGTGACGCGGGCGGGGCGCTGAGGCTCGGTTGCGAACCGGCCTGCACGACCGGTCTGCCATGATGTGCGCATGGATCAGCTTGCATTCCCGGTGATGAACCCCTGGCTCGAACTCGCGCTGCGCGCGGCGCACGACGCCGCTGCGCTGATCCGGGAGGCGGCGGCCGACCCGGCAACGCTGGAAGTGCGGCTCAAGCGCCCGAACGACTTCGTCACCCGGGTCGACGTCGCCAGCGAGCGACTGATCGTGCAGACCCTGCTCGGCGCCGAACCCGGCCACGCCGTCATGGGCGAGGAGCAGGCGGCGCTGCACGGCAACGCGCAGGCCGACCATGTCTGGATCGTCGACCCGGTGGACGGCACGGTCAACCTGATCCACGGCATCCCGGCCTACGCGGTCAGCATCGCGCTGGCGGTGCGCGGCCGCCTCGAGGTGGGCGTCGTTCTTGACGTGCAGCGCGAAGAAGTCTTCGCCGCGGCCCGCGGGCAGGGAGCCTGGCTGGGCCGGGGCGGCGCCTGGCGGCGCCTGGCGGTCAGTGCCTGCACCGAGGTGAGTGCTGCGGTCGTGGCCACCAGTGCCCCGCGTACGGGCGACCCGGACGACCCCGTGGCCTGGGCGCGCTTCGCCCGGGTGATGCGCGCGGCCAGCGCCGTGCGCCGCGGCGGCTCGGCCGCCCTCGATCTGGCCTGGGTGGCCGCGGGTCGCCACGATGCCTGCCATGACATCGGCCTGGCCCCCTGGGACGTGGCGGCGGGAGCCCTGCTGGTGCGCGAAGCCGGCGGCCGGGTGACGACGCTGGGAGGCAGCGAAGACATCTTGTCCATCAGGGAAACCCTGGCTGCCGGGCCCGGCCTGCACGCTGCCTTGTGTCGCATACTCTTGCCCGCTCACGGCAACCCGCCCGCCGCGCCCGCAACGCCTTCACACGGGGCGCCGGGCCCCTGAAGCTTGCCGTGCCGCACCCGAACCCGCGTTCGACCTCCCACTGTCCCCGCCCCGCACCCGCCGCATGTCCGCGATCCGTCTCGTCCAGGTCCGCAAGCAATGGGGTGACACGGTCGCCCTCGACGGCATCGACCTCGAGATCGCGCCTGCGAGCTTCTGCGTGCTGCTGGGCCCCTCGGGGTGCGGCAAGTCGACGACGCTGCGCATCGTCGCGGGTCTCGAGACGGCCAGCGCCGGACAGGTCTTCATCGGCGGGCGCGAGGTCACCGCGTTGCCGCCGGCGCAGCGCGGCATCTCGATGGTGTTCCAGAACTACGCGCTGTTCCCGCACCTGACGGTGGCCGACAACATCAGCTTCGGGCTCCAGGTGCGCAAGGTCGACAAAGCCGAGGCCCGGCGGCGGCTCGAGCACGCGGCCGAGCTCCTCGGCCTGCAGGCTCTGCTGCAGCGCAAGCCCTCGCAGCTCTCGGGGGGGCAGCAGCAGCGCGTGGCCCTGGGGCGGGCGCTGGTGGCGCAGACCCAGGTCTGCCTGATGGACGAGCCCTTGTCCAATCTCGATGCCCAGCTGCGCCAGGAGATGCGCCAGGAGCTGCGCGAACTGCAGCGCCGGCTCGGGCTGACCGTGGTCTACGTCACGCATGACCAGGCCGAGGCCATGAGCATGGCCGACCAGGTGGTGCTGCTGAACCAGGGCCGTGTCGAGCAGGACGACGCGCCGCGCGCGCTCTATGCGCGGCCGGCGACCCCCTTCGCCGCGCGTTTCATCGGCACGCCGCCGATGAACCTGCTGCGCCTGGACGGCGCCTGCATCGCCGGCAGCGCGGTGGCCGCAGGCGGCGGCGCCGCGATGCTCGGCCTGCGCCCGGAGGACGTGCGCCTGGGTGGGCCCGTCGAGGCGGTCGTCCAGGGCCTGGAATACCTGGGTGCCGACCTCGTTCTGCGCTGCGCCGTCGGCACCGAGACGCTGACCGTGCGCGCGGCCGGCCGCACCGACGCGGCTGCCGGCGCGCGCGTGAGCCTCGGCTGGGACGCCGCCGACGAGCACCGCTTCGACGCCCAGGGCCGGCGCCTGGCGTGAACGCCCGCGCCCGACGCGCCCCGCCGCCCCGGATCACGGACCTTCCTTCCCCCACAGCCCGTACAGGAGACACGACGATGAAGACGCTCAAGAGAAAAGCCTTCCTGCAGACCCTGGCCGGCGCCGCGGCGCTGGCGCTGGCCGGCACCGCGCCGCTGGCGCACGCCCAGGCCGCCACCGAGATCTCCTTCTACTACCCGGTGGCCGTCGGCGGCCCGATCACGAAGCTGATCGACACCTACGCCGCCGACTTCACGAAGGAGAACCCGTCGATCAAGGTCACGCCCATCTACGCCGGCAGCTACCAGGACACCATCGTCAAGGCGCTGACCGCGCACAAGGCCGGCAACCCGCCGGTCACCTCGGTGCTGCTGTCCACCGACATGTTCACGCTGATCGATGAGGACGCGATCGTGCCGATCGACAACTTCGTCAAGACGGCCGACGACCGCGCGTGGCTCGGGAGCTTCTACCCCGCCTTCATGCAGAACAGCCAGACCGGCGGCAAGACCTGGGGTGTGCCCTTCCAGCGCTCGACCGTCGTGCTCTACTGGAACAAGGAAGCCTTCAAGGCCGCCGGGCTGGACCCGAACAAGGCGCCGGCCAGCTGGGCCGAGATGCGCGACATGGCCGCGAAGCTGACGCTGAAGGACGCCGGTGGCAAGGTCACGCAGTGGGGCGTGCAGATCCCGTCCTCGGGCTTCCCCTACTGGCTGTTCCAGGGCCTGGCGATCCAGAACGGCGTCACGCTCGCCAACGACGCCGGCAACGCGGTGAGGTTCGACGATCCGGGCACGGTCGAGGCCGTGCAGTACTGGATCGACCTGGTCAAGGCCGGCGTGCACCCGCCGGGCATCGTCGAGTGGGGCACGACGCCGAAGGATTTCTTCGAGCGCAAGGTCGCGATGATGTGGACGACCACCGGCAACCTCACCAACGTGCGCGCGAACGCCAAGTTCGACTTCGGCGTGGCCATGCTGCCGGCCGGCAAGCGCCGCGGCTCGCCCACCGG
>CAIRBF010000251.1 GCA_903876715.1 uncultured beta proteobacterium | reverse complement strand
GCCTGGTCGAGGCCGGACCGCTGACGATCAACCGTGTGCAGCAGTCGGGAGGCGGAGACGTCTCGATCTCGACCGTCAACGGCAAGATCACGGTGGCCGGTGCGGTGACCTCCGGCCAAGCCATGTACGGTCGGATCACTTCGTACAACCCGAGCACCGGTCAGATCACCGTGGCTGTCACGGACACCACAGGATCGGGTTCAGCCGGTTCCTGGAAGATCGCATCCTCGGGCGTTACGGGCACCTCGGGTTCGACCCTCAGCGTCGCCACCGGTACGGTGAGCTTCACGGCCTCCACATCCAAGGCCTGGACCGCGGGTCAGTGGATCGAGATCGTTCGCGACGAACCGGCCTCGGACATCGCGCTGTACGCCGGCGGCAACGCCGGCCAACTCGCCGTCGACGAGAGCATCGTCTCGACGACCGGCAATGTGGACCTGACAGTCGAGGGTGGCGACTTCCTGCTCGCGGATGTTGTCCGCGGCGTCAACGTGACCATGATCGTCACGCGCGGCAGCCTGCTGAACGCCGGCAAGGTCACCACCGTCAACGGCGTCTCCTACCAGGACAACTGGCGCCTGCAGCCGGGGACCAGCGACTTCGACCCCGAGATCCAGTGGCTGATGTCGCGCGGCTTCTACGCGGCGGAGCAGCCCACGGGCGGCGTGGAGGTTGCCAAGCTGCAGCCGCACATCGCAGCGCAGCACCTGCCCAACGGCACCGACCTGCGGCTGGACTACGGCCCCTTCATCCAGGCCACGGGCACGGGCAGCAACGGCCTGATCCGGATCTCCGTCCAGGGCTCGATCGGCCAGGCGGTCGAGGGCTTCGACCTGTCGCCGGGGTCGATCATGCTCAACGGCAACAAGCTCAACACCTCGAGCAGCGACCGGGGCGCGATGTACATGCTGGCCTCGGACTCGATCGAGGTCGAGTCGCTGGGCAACTCCACAGAGGCAGCCGGCAGCAAGGGCGGCGAGACGGTGTTGTACGCGCTGAATGGCAACCTGAAGATGCAGGGCGTGATCGACGGCAACGGCGACCAGGTCAATCTGGGTGGCTTCGACGTCGACCTGCGCGCCGCGGTGCGCAGCGCCGACGGCTCCCTGACGCTGTCGAACCTGGACAAGTCGGGCACCATGGTTTTCGGCACCGCGCAGGCCGGCACCTACAGCGTCGACCAGAACGAACTGGGCTTCCTGCAGCCGGGTTTCTCGGCCATCAACATCGGCGACGAGTTCAGCAGCAACCAGATCGTCTTCGGCACGACGACCGGCACGTCCACGATCGTCTTCAAGGACGACGTGATCCTGAACAACCCGGTGATCGGCGGCAAGATCGAGCTCAACCAACCGGTCACGGTGGCGGGCAGCCTCGAGATCACCGGCTCGGGCTTCACGACCTACTGGAACCGGAACGCGCCGGTCACGACGACCGACACGCTGTCGCTGAACGATTCGCTCATCATCACGGGCGCGGTCGTGGCCACCGCCGGGTCGGACGGCAGCGGTGACATGTACATCGGCGGCGAGAACTGGCACATCGTCAACGGTGACGGCGATCGCGTCGAGAACAAGTTCAGCGGCAACGGGTCGGTCACGGTCTTCAACCTCAATGCCACGCCGTCGCTGGCGACTTTCAACGTGCGCGTCGGCGGCCACTTGCTGTCGGCCAGCGCCTACTCGCTCATCGGCACGACGCTCACGCTGACCCAGGCGCCTGCCACCGGCGTGGACAACATCGTGGTCGGCTGGACCGGCACACACCTGGACGATTCGCTGACCTTGAAGGCCCCGGGCAACGTGGTCATCGCCGGCGACGTCGGCTTTGCCGAGCCGGGCCAGGACATCTATGCACAGGACCCGATGGAGGGCTTCACCGTCGAGGGCGTGCAGGTCAGCCCCGGGGTGTTCAACCTCCCGGACGACGTGACCTTCGAAGGCGATGTGCTGCTGCACGGCGACCTCACGATCGCCGCCAGCGGCAACGTGTTGTTCAAGGGCGCGGTGCGCATCGTCGGTGGCGACCTGGTCATCACCAACGCCCAGAACGTGGTGTTCGACAAGTCCCTCACGGTGATCGGCGGCAACATCGTCATCGAGGGTGACGAGGTCGACTTCCTCGGTGGTACGCGCACGGTCTCGGGCGACGGCTCCCTGACGCTGCGCACGGCCACCCAGACGCTGGCCACCGAGCTCGGCGACCCGCCGTACTCCGACGCGACGCGCCTGAACGTGTCCTCTGGCGACCTGATGGCGGTGGCCGACGGCTTCACCAAGATCGTGGTCGGCCATGTACAGGGCGGCCATGCCGTCAGTGGCGCGGGCGAGGTGCGCATCGGCGCCCACACCGGGCCGCAGGCCGGCTCGCAGCCGCTGATCTGGGACGACCTCGAGGTCTACGGCGGCAGCATCTTCGTCGCCGACATGCCCGGCAACTCGAGCCTGTTCCTGCAGGTCGACGGCAGCATCGCGCTCGACGCGGTGAACAACATCACGATCCAGAACCGGGTCCAGGCGGGCATCACGGAGCGCGACGACGTCTCGTTGTATTCGGCCTCCGGGCTGGTGCTGCAGAGCAACGCCAACGGCAACGTCGGTGACGGTGTCTCCAGCGAGGCCCTGTCCGCCGACACGGTGACCGTGCGCACGGCCATCGGCGTGGACCTGCGCTTCCTGGATGTGAAGGAGGTGGACGTCACCAACACCACCAGCGGCGCGGTGGTCCTGACCGAGCTCGCCACGGGCGGAGCCCTGGATGTCCTGCGCCTGTCGCAGGCTGGCACCGGCCAGGTGACGGTGTCGACGACGGCTGGCGCTCTGACGGTGCTCGCTGCAGGCAGCGGCGTCGCCAGCACGGGCACCGGCGGCGTGGCGCTCAACGCACGCGGCACGGATGCCGATCTGGTGCTGGCCCGGGCCGTGTCCGCCAATGGCGGAATGATCGACGTCGAGGCGGCGCGGGATGTCCTCGTCAACGCGGCGATGACCAACACGGTCGGGCAGGTCCTGGTCGATGCGCTCGGTCGCGACGTGCGGTTCGCGGCCGACATCTCGGCCGATGGCTTCATCCAGGTCGCTGCGCTGCGTGACGTGGTGCAGGCCAGTGGAGTGGCGTTGGTCGCTGTCGGCGCGTCGGATGTCGGTGCGATCAACGTGCTGGCCGGCCGCAACGTCGAGTTGTCGCGCCTCGAGGCCGAGGCCACAGCCCTGGTCGAGGCCGCCGCCGGGACGATCACCGATGCGCTGAGCGGGACTCGTGCCGACAGCACTTCCTCTGCCTTGGCAGAGAACCTGATCGTGCGCACCGGCAGCGCCATCCTGCGCGCTGCCGCGGGCATCGGCACCGGGACGATGCACCTCCTGACCGACATCGGCTCGCTGGCCCTGTCCAACGGCAGCGCGGGCGGTGTCTTCATCACCGAGCGCGATGATCTCCGCATCACGGGCACGCACGGCAGCGGCAGCAACTCGATCGATGTCGGGACGGCCTCGATCGCGAACGACGCCGACGCCACCGGGTCGCTGGTCCTTGTGTCGACGTCGGGTGAACTGCGTGTGTCCGGGCCGGTGGAGGCCACGGGCAACGTGCTGTTCAAGACCACCGCAGCCACCAAGCGCATCCTCGTCGAGTCCGACATCACCTCGTCCACCGGCAACGTGCGCCTCGATTCGGCGGCGTCGATCCTCCTGGCCGATGCCCAGGTGACGAACTACGCGCCGACCGTCCAGGCCGAGGCTCTGGGCAAGTCGGTGTCGCTGCGTGCGGCGACGGCCATCGACATGCAGTCCGACGCTCAGATCATCGTCAACGACGGCGAGATCGTGCTGGAGGCCCTGGCGGGCGACCTGACGGTGGGCATCCTGAAGACCGGCGTGGCCGGCGCGGCACGCCTGCAGGCTTCGGGTGCGATCCTGGACGCGCAGAACGACGACCTGGCCACCCGGCGCGAGGGCAACCTCCTGGGCGGGCAGTTCGAGCTCGTCGCCGGCGGCGACATCGGCCGCTTCGGCACCGTGCTGGAGACCGAGGCCGAGAAGGTTTCGTTCACCAGCACTGCAGGCAACGTCTTCCTGCGGGATGTGGACGGCGTCCAGATGGGTGGCCTGCAGGCGCGCTCGGTGGCCACGATCGGCACCAACGGGGTGGGAGCGGACGTGGCCATGGCCATGGCGGCCCAGTCGACGGCCGCCGCCGGCACGGTGGTGGTCGAAGCCGGCACGCGCAGCGGCCATGGGCTGACGGTGGCCGCAGGCGTGCAGGCCTCGGGCCACCTGCTGTTGCAGTCCGGCGGCGCGATGACGGTGCAGGCGGCGGTGTCGAGCGCGGCGGGCTCGATCAGCCTGGCCGGCGGCACCAGCCTGGCGCTGGCCGCCACGGGGTCGGTGACGTCGCTCACGGCGACCGTCGACCTGCGCAGCATCGACGGCGCGCTGACGATGAGCGAGGGCTCGACGGTCACGGCGGCCACGGTGGCGCGTCTGGCGTCGAGCGCGGCGATGGCCCTGGGCGTCGTCACGGCGCCTCAGGTGAGCCTGGTGGCCACGGGCACGGTGACCGATGCCAAGCCCGCCTCGGGCACGGGCGCCAACGTCGTCGCGGCCACGGCATTGAAGTTCACCGCCGGCGGGGTCGGCACGTCGACCAATGCGCTCGACTTGTCGGTGCCGGTGCTGAGCGGCGCGGCTGGCGCGGCAGGGGTCTATCTGTCGTCGAGCGGCGACGTCGCACTGGGCGACTCGGCGGCAATGGCCGTGAACCGGATCGGACTTGGCGCCACGGTGACGTCACTGACGGACGCGGCCCAGTCGGGTCTGTCGAGCACTGGCGCCGTCTCCTGGACGCACGGTGCGGTGGCGGGGGACGACCTGACGCTGCAACGCGCGGTCGTGGGGCAGTCGACGGTGCGTCTGTCGAGCGCTGGCGACGTGGTCATGACGGCAGGGGCGGGCGCGACGGCCGTCACGGCTGCGGGCGACCTGATGGTCGTGGCGGGGCGTGACCTCGTCCTCACCGCTGTTGCATCGACTGCCGGTGACGTGCTGATGGATGTGGGCCGTGATCTCGTCGACGGCGATGCCGGCGTGGATGTCGTGGCGCAGGGGCTGTTTGTGCGCACCAGCGCAGCCAAGGGTGCGGGCTCGGCCCTGGACCCCTTGGAGATCCAGGTGACGACCCTGGCGATGGATGTCGGTACCCCCGGTGCCTATGTCCTGGAGAGCGACGGTTTGACCGTCGGCACGGTCGAGGGCTTCAGCGTCAGCCACAACGGCATCGACAGCGATGGCGATGTCACGCTGCTCACCAGCAGCGGTTCGCTGACGGTCGCGCGCATCGACGCAAGCGGCCGGACGGTGACGCTGGACGCGTCGGCCACGGCGGCGGGCTCCGTCCTGTCGGCGGCGGCAGGCAGCAGCGTCACCTCGACCAACCTCGTCCTGCGTGCCGGCGCCGCTGGCGCCGTCGCGACCGCGGCATTGCCGCTGGGCACGAGCGTCGACCGGTTGACCTTGTCGGCGGGTACGGGCGGTGGTTTTGTCAACGAGACGGGTGGCCTGACCGTGGTCGACGCCAGCGTGGCGGGCCGGCTCGACATCGACGCCGCCGGCGACCTGGACATCGAAAAGGTCAGCGCGAGCGGGAACGTGACGATCACGGCCGCGGGGACGGGCAACGACCTGACCGTCAAGAGCGGCGGCAGTGTCGACGTCAGCGGCACGGGGAACCTGCTGCTGCGCAGCGTGGACGGACAGCTGAGCTTGAACGCGGCCGTGAGCGCTGGCAGCGGGGCGATCACCTTGCAGGCTGGCACGGACGTGGTGTTGGCCGCCAATGGTGACGTGCTCACCCTCGGGGGCAGCATCGACGTCTTGGCCGGTGCAGGGGTGGCGATGGCTGATGGTGCCGTCGTGACCAGCGGCGGCGGCGCGGTGCGCGTGCAGGCGCTGGGCGGTGACGTGACGGTGGGCGCGATCGCGGCGGGCGCGGGCAGCGTGGCGCTGCTGGCTTCGGGCAGCGTGCTCGATCTGGCCGATGCGGACGCGGTGGACGTGACGGCGGCGAAGCTGCTGGTGACGGCCGGCGCGGCGGTGGGCGCGAGCGCCAACCACCTGGAGACGGCGGTGGGCGTGCTGAGCGCGAAGACGACCACGGGTTCGATCTTCGTGACCGAGGCCGACGCGGTGACGGTGGAGGCGGTGGGCCTGTCGGTGAACCGTGTGCTGAGCACGGGCGCGCTGGAAGCGGATGCGACGAAGCCGTCGGCGAGTCAGGAAGACCTGGCCAGCGGCGTGGACCTGGTGCTGGTGACGCTGAATGGC
>CAIRBF010000250.1 GCA_903876715.1 uncultured beta proteobacterium | reverse complement strand
CGATGACGACGTCGCCCGCCTTGCCCGGCAGGGTGACGGGGGCAATCTCCCAGTCGAAGCTGCCGTCCTCGTTGGCCGCCTTCGCGCGTGCGGTCGACGCGATCGCGTAGGCGTCCTGGGCCTCACGCGTGAACGCGTACTTCGCCACGCATTGCTCGGCGAACACGCCCATGGCCTTGCCGCGCTCGTAGGCGTCCTCCAGGCCGTCCATCGCCATGTGGTCGAACATCGTGGCCGCGCCGTAGCGCACGCCCTTGCGCGCGAACATCAGGTGCGGCGCGTTGGTCATGCTCTCCATGCCGCCGGCCACCACGGCCTGCGCGCTGCCGGCGGCCAGCATGTCGTGCGCGAACATCATCGCCCGCATGCCCGAGCCGCACATCTTGCTCAGCGTGACGGCGCCGGTGGCGTCGGGCAGGCCGGCGCGGCGCATGGCCTGGCGGGCCGGCGCCTGGCCCTGGCCTGCCATCAGGCAGTTGCCCATCAGCACCTCGTCGATGTGCTCGGCCGGCACGCCCGAGCGCTCGACCGCGGCGCGGATGGCCACGCTGCCCAGCTCCCAGGCGGCCAGGCCGGCGAAGTCGCCCAGCAGGCCGCCGATGGGGGTGCGGGCGGCGGAGACGATGACGATGGGGTCTTGCATGGGGTCCTCCGGGGTCTGGGGGGGTGGGGGTGCTGGGTGCGCTGGATCAGGCGGCGCTGATCGCCAGGCGCGCCCGCGTCCCGGTTTGCACTGAGCGGGTCCAGGCCGTTCGCACTGACGCTGTCATCAACGCTTGTGCCGAGCTTGTCATCGCCGTTCGCACTGAGCTTGTCGAGGTGCGTGCAAAGGGCTTCGACAAGCTCAGCCCGAACGGCGATGGAATCGGCCCGAGCGTAGATGGGCGCAGCCCGAACGGTGATGGGCTCAACCCGAGCGGAGATGGGCTTGGCCTGAACGGTGATGGGCTCTGCCCGCGCGTTGATGGACTCGGGCTGAACGGGTTCTGAGAGGGCGTCGGCAGGGGCATGGGAAGCTCTCAGACCGGTGTCGCGGCAGGGCGGTGGTGCGCGAAGCGGCGCGCGGGGTCGTAGGGGAAGACGTCGTGCACGTGGCCGGCGCGGATGCGCTGCTGGTGGCCCTGCCAGAAGGTCGGGTCCAGCAGGTCGCCGTGGTGGCGCATGAAGACTTCGCGCACCGCGGGGTTGCCCAGCAGGAAGGGGCCGAAGGTCTCGGGGAAGACGTCCTTCGGGCCGACGGCGTACCAGATCTCGCCCGACATCTCGTCGTCCTCGTTGCGTGGCGGCGGCACGCGGCGGAAGTGGCAGTCGGTGATGTACTCGATCTCGTCGTAGTCGTAGAAGACGACCTTGCCGTGGCGCGTGACGCCGAAGTTCTTCCACAGCATGTCGCCGGGGAAGATGTTGGCGGCGACCAGGTCCTTGATCGCGTTGCCGTACTCGACGACGGCGCGCTCGATCTGCGCGTGCTCGCCGGCGGCCGAGGCGTCCTGCAGGTGGATGTTCAGCGGGATCATGCGCCGCTCGATGTAGAGGTGGCGGATCAGCAGGATGTCGCCGTCCTCCTCGACCAGGCTGGGGCAGAAGTGGCGCAGTTCGGCCACCAGCTCCTCGTCGAAGCGGTGGCGCGGGAAGGCGACTTTGCTGTACTCCAGCGTGTCGGCCATGCGGCCGACGCGGTCGTGCTGCTTCACCAGCAGGTACTTGGACTGGATCTGCTCGCGCGTGGTGTCCTTCTGCGGCGGGTAGAAGTCCTTGATGACCTTGAAGACGTAGGGGAAGGACGGCAGGTCGAACACCAGCATCACCATGCCCTTGATGCCGGGGGCGATGCGGAAGCGGTCGCTCGAGTGCCGCAGGTGGGCGAGGAAGTCGCGGTAGAAGAGGTTCTTGCCGTGCTTCTGCAGCCCGAGCGCGCTGTACAGCTCGTTGCGAGGCTTGCGCGGCATCAGGCCGCGCAGGAACTGCACGTAGGCGCTGGGCACCTCCATGTCGACCATGAAGTAGGCGCGCGCGAAGCTGAAGACGATGAGCAGCTCGTCCTCGCGGAACAGCGCCGTGTCGATGACGAGCTGGCCCGCGTCGCCGTGCAGCAGCGGCAGGCACATGGGGATCTCGGTGTAGCCGTTGATCACCTTGGCGACGATGTAGGCGCCCTTGTTGCGGAAGAACAGCGAGCTCAGCACCTGGATCTGGAAGTTGGCGCGCAGCAACCACTGGCCGATGGGCAGACCCAGTTGCGCCTGCAGGGCCTCGAGCACGGCGTCGACGTCGCGCGGCAGGTCCTCGAACTCGCGCTCGAGCTGGAAGTTGTCGACGATGCGGATCAGCGTCTCGCGCAGGTTCTCGCGCGTGGGGTAGTAGGCGCGGTAGGTCGGCGCGGCCGCGGGCTCGTCGTTCTCGATGTACTCGGTGCTGACGGCCGGGCGCACGAAGATGAATTCGTTGCGGAAGTAGCTGCGCGTCAGCAGCTTGGCCGTGACCGAGTTGAAGAAGGTCTCGGCCAGCTCGGGCTGGTGGTGGTCGGTCAGCAGGCCGATGTAGTGCAGCTTGGCCTGCTGCCAGGTGTCCTGCGACAGGGTGTCGACGGCGAACTCGTTGCGCAGGCGCGCCACGGCCTCGTTGACGCGTTTGTCGTAGTACTCGATGCGCTCGCGTTGGGCGCGCTGCTGGCCGTGCCAGTCGGCCCGCTCGAAGCGCTGCTTCGCGCCTGCGCTGGCGGCCCGGAACAGGCGGTAGTGGCGGTCGAAGCCCTCGAGCATCGTCTGGGCGATGTCGAAGGCGCGGCGGTCGGTCAGGGCGTGCGGGAACATCGTGCGGCTCCGGGGGTGCTCTGCTCCTCTCAGTCGTCGTCGTCTGCAGCCCCGGCGCCCGGCGCGGGCCCGGTTGCCGGGGCCTGCACGCTGACGCGCGGATAGCGCTTGATCGCCGCCGAGAAGGTGTCCACCACGGTTTCTGGCCGGTCCATGGTCACCTGCAGGTCCTTCAGCAGGCCGTCACGCAGGCCGTAGACCCAGCCGTGGACGCACACCGGTTGCCCGCGCGCCCAGGCGTCCTGGATCACGGTGGACAGCGCCACGTTGCCCACCTGCTCGATGACGTTCATCTCGCACAGGATGTCCTCCTGCTCCGCGGGCGGCAGGTGGTCCAGGCGCTTGCGGTGGCGCAGGCGCACGTCGTGTACGTGGCGCAGCCAGTTGTCGGCCAGCCCCACGCGCAGGCCGCGCATGGCTGCGCGCACGCCGGCGCAGCCGTAGTGCCCGACGACGAAGATGTGTTCGACCTTGAGGTGCTCGACCGCGAACTGCACCGTCGACAGCGCGTTCAGGTCGGAGTGGACGACGACGTTGGCGACGTTGCGGTGCACGAAGACCTCGCCCGGGTCGAGGCCGACGATCTCGTTGGCCGGCACGCGGCTGTCGGCGCAGCCGATCCACATGTAGCGCGGGGTCTGCTGCTGCGCCAGGCGGGTGAAGAAGCCCGGGTCACGCGCCTTCTTCGCGGTGGCCCAGGTCTGGTTGTTGCCGAGCAGTCGGTGGGGCATGGCCGTGGGTGCCTCGCGCGGTCAGAGGGTTTCGGCGAACAGCTCGCGCCCGATCAGCATGCGCCGGATCTCGCTCGTGCCGGCGCCGATCTCGTAGAGCTTGGCGTCGCGCCAGAGGCGGCCGAGCGGGTAATCGTTGATGTAGCCATTGCCGCCGAAGACCTGGATGCCCTCGCCGGCCATCCAGGTGGCCTTCTCGGCGCACCACAGGATGACGCTCGCGCAGTCCTTGCGCACGCGGCGCACGTGGCCGCTGCCCAGGTTGTCGAGGTTCTTGCCCACCGTGTAGCAGAAGCTGCGCGCGGCCTGCAGCACGGTGTACATGTCGGCCACCTTGCCCTGGATGAGCTGGAACTCGCCGATGCTCTGGCCGAACTGCTTGCGCTCGTGGATGTAGGGCACCACGCTGTCCATCACCGCCTGCATGATGCCCACGGGCCCGGCTGCGAGCACGGCGCGCTCGTAGTCCAGGCCGCTCATCAGCACCTTGGCGCCGCCGTTGACGGCCCCCAGCACGTTCTCGGCCGGGACCTCGACGTCGCGGAACACCAGCTCGCCGGTGTGCGAGCCGCGCATGCCCAGCTTGTCGAGCTTCTGCGCGACGCTGAAGCCCTTCATGCCCTTCTCGATCAGGAAGGCGGTCACGCCCCTCGCCCCGAGCTCGGGTTCGGTCTTCGCGTAGACCACCAGCGTGTCGGCGTCGGGGCCGTTGGTGATCCACATCTTGCTGCCGTTGAGCAGGAAGAAGCCGGCCTTTTCCTCGGCGCGCAGCTTCATGCCCATGACGTCCGAGCCGGCGCCGGGTTCGCTCATCGCCAGCGCCCCCACGTGCTCGCCGCTGATCAGCCGCGGCAGGTACTTGCGCTTCTGCGCCTGCGTGCCGTTGCGGCGGATCTGGTTCACGCACAGGTTGCTGTGCGCGCCGTAGCTCAGTGCCACGCTGGCGCTGGCGCGGCTGATCTCCTCCATCGCGATCATGTGCGCGAGGTAGCCCATGCCGGCGCCGCCCTCGTCCTCGGGCACGGTGATGCCGAGCACGCCGAGCTCGCCCATCTTGCGCCACAGGTCCATCGGGAACTGGTCGCTGCGGTCGATTTCGGCGGCGCGGGGGGCGATTTCGGCTTGGGCAAAGTCCCGTACGGCGTCGCGCAGGGCGTCGATGTCTTCACCGAGTTGGAAGTTGAGGCCAGGCAAGTTGTTCATGGGGGTTCCT
>CAIRBF010000249.1 GCA_903876715.1 uncultured beta proteobacterium | reverse complement strand
GCGGGCTGTGGCGCTGCGCACGGGGTGGGGCGCGGATGGGCCGTGAAGGGGAGTGTCCCATGGGGCCCCAGCAGCCAGCGCAGTGGGCCCTCACGCGCCAGGCCCTGGAGTCGAGATGTACGGTCGGTGAAGCGGGGGCCGGCCCGCTCGCGCTGGCCAGCGGTGCGGCGCTGCCGGCCGAGTGGTCCCAGCGCTCGTGCGCCAGCTTCACCGGCTGCCGGTTCATGTCGCTGAGCGCGGCCAACTCACTGAGGTAGCCCATACCGGGCTGCGCCGACAGCGCAGCGATCTGCGTCTTCAGGTCCGCCGACTGCGGCACCTGCACGCTCAACCCCCCCGGCGCACTGAAACTCACCCCGCCCACAAAAGCCGGCAGCGCCATCGCCGTCTCGGTCACGCTGCCGCGGTCGGTCAGGCGCTGCGGGCACGGCTGCTCGACAGAGCGTCAGACCGCTTGGCGGCTCATCTCCCGAAGCCGGACCATCTCATAGAGTGCAAGAAACTCGAGCAGCGGCTGAGCGCGCAGGGAGCCTGACCATGGCCACCGTGCAGATCACCTTGCCCGACGCGCTGGCCCAGGAGGCCACGAAGGCCGGACTCCTGGCGCCGGACAAGACCGAACGCATGCTGCGCGAGGGGCTGCGCGCGGAGCGCCTCGAGCGCTTCAAGGCCGCACGGGCCGTGCTGGCGACCGAGCCGCTCGCGCCGATGACGGCAGAGGAGATCAGCGCCGAGATCGCCGCTTACCGCACCGAGCAGCGGCGTGCGGCTGGTTCTTGACACAAACACGGCGCTGTCGGGGCTGCTGTGGGGAGCACGCCGGGGCGCTTGCTCGATACGGCCGAGGCTGGCCGGGTTGAGTTGGCCAGCGGCGCGGCATTGCTGGGGGAGTTGCAAGGGGTGCTCTCCCGCGAGAAGTTCGCCCGGCAGCTGGCCTAGCGCGGGATCGTTATGGCTGATGTCGTCGATGGCGACGCGGCGATGGTGATCTTCGTCGCGCCGGCCGCGTAGAACAACGATCGCGCGAGGTGTGGCCTTGGTCGGATCAGGTGGGCGCTGGCCGCCAGCGTCATGGCGGCGGGCTGGGAGCTTGAGGCCCGCCCTCGCCGAACGCTTGCTTCGTTTGCTCTGCTTTCCTCAACAGCGTACAGTCAAGCCATGGACACCAGTTCCACCACGCCAGCCCTTTTGCGCCGCGTCGCCGAGTTGGAAGCCACCGTCGGCCGCCTCAGCGAAGATCTCGTCTTGCTGCGATCGGCCTTCGACGCAGGGGCGCCGAAGCGTACAGGGGCGCGCACGGTTCGGGTGCCGGCGGCGGCCGGTCTGGCAGGGGCCGTCTTGCGCGGCGAAGCCGCACGCGTCCAATGGGTCAGGGACGGCCTGCTCGTGCGGGGCGAACAACTCGCGCAGGCCTGGGGCCTGACGCGCCAGGCGTTGGCGCCGGCCGCCGCGCGTGGCGAGATCTTCGCGCTGAAGATCGGCAACCGGCTGTACTACCCGCGCGCCTTCCTCGGTACCGATCGCCAGGGCGTGGCCCGCATCTGCGCCGCATTGGGCCGTCTCGACAGCACGGAGAAGTTGATGTTCTGGGCGCGCGAGCACGGTGCCCTTGGCGGCCGGAGTGTCGCGGCCGCCCTGGAGGGCGGCGCAAGCCTGCCGCAAGTGGAGCGCCTTGCCGACGCATGGGCACGCGAGCGAGGGGCCGCGCGTGACGCTGCGGCCGCCTGAGCCTGGGTCGTTCGAAGGCTTGCTGAGTGCCGTCAGGGTTGAGGTGGCCACGCTGGTACGGTTGAGCCGCCAGCCTGCCACCGAGCCCTGGTGGTCGACCGGCGTCCACCGATTCGACGGTCCGCCCCCGGGCAGCGACACGTCGTTCGGTACCTGCTACGCGGCCACCACTGTCGAAGTGGCCTTTGCGGAGAGCGTCATCCACGAGTCCGGCCGGTTTGTCGGCGGCCGTTACGAGGTGCCGCTCTCAGAGTTGACCCAGCGATCGCTCGTCCGCTTCGCCCGAGAGCGCCACAAGACCCTGCTGCTTGCCGACCTGAGCGGCGCAGCGCTCAAGGCACTGGGGCTGAACAACGACATCAGCGCGTCGGCCGATTACGCTGCAAGCCAGGCGTGGGCGCGAGCGATCCACGACGCCAGCCCACGCTGGGATGGCATCCGCTACGTGTCGCGACAGATGAACAAGGGATTCGCTTTCGCCATCTTCGAGCGCACCGGCTTGCGCAAGCTGCAGACTCGCAAGCTCCTGCCCAGGGAACTGGACGAACTGTGTGACCGGTTCAACGTGGCTGCGGTGTAGCCGCTCCGCGCCGCCCACCCCATTCTTCAGTAGTGCTCCAGCCGCTTGCACCAGAGGAACTTGCCGTTACGGAAGTCGAGTTCGAAGTAGTAGTCTCCCGCGTATTCCACCCAAGCGAGCACCCCGAATTGCCCGGGCTCGCCGGTAGCGGGGTTTTCCCAGGGTGTGGTCTTGCCGATGAAGCGGGTGGGGTACTTGCCGCTATCGGGGTTGGTGGAGCCCGTCATTTGCCAAGGCACGGACAGACGTAGTCGCTCGTGGCCATAGGCGTCGAGGAGTACGAGATTGTCGGAACGCTTGGCTTCCTCACACAACAAGAATCCGGATGAATCTGGTAAAAGCCTCAAATCGTCGTTATTGATATTCAATCGCTCGACTAGAAGACCCTCAACCTCCCAAATGACCCGAACGATCGGACCGAATACGGAGTCGAAAGGGTGGCCCCTCTTCCAAACCTCGAAATGCTCGAGGAAATCAATCTCTGGCAGGCACTCTCCTCTGTCGTTGAAATTCATCATGTTGCTGATGTGACTCATGGAAGTTTTCTCCCACCGATGACAGTAAAGAATTCAGCTCCTCCTCGCTTCTCAAAGAGGAAATTTAGCTGATTTGCCCCACCCTGAGCTGAGCCCTGAGAGCCGACTACACCTATCTGAGCATTGAGAGGCTTGACCACTTCCAGCTCCACAACATAGCCCACATCCTTCTTGAAGGCTTCAGTAATGGCCAAGTTCGTACGAGCAAATGTCTGATCAGGGACTTTATCGAAGGTTGCCCAGTTGCCAACGTACTTTGTTTCGCCGCGCCGCATGAGCGCTTCATATGCCCCGGTATCCACCACCATCTGCACCCTCGTCCCAGGCTTCAGCGTCACCTCGGCCACCTTGGTGCCCTCCATCCAAGCCGGACTGAGCACGTTGGCGCTCATCAACCGATTCACTTCCTCCGCATCCTTGAAGTAGCGGATCGCCCCCAGGTTGGACGGCATCCGGGCCAGGGACTCCGCTGCCGCGTCCAACCACCGCGCTGCCGCCTGCGAAGTCAGGTTGAAGGCGTCGACCACCGCGGTCGAACCCACCCTCGCCACCGTGGCACCCACCTTGCCCGCCCCGACGGCGGCGGTGGCCACACCCACGATATCAGTTGCAAGCCGCCCGGCCTCCACGCCTGCGGTGACCGCGCCACCCCAGCCCCCGTCGTTGTAGGCCTT
>CAIRBF010000248.1 GCA_903876715.1 uncultured beta proteobacterium | reverse complement strand
TGCTGCCGGCGCTGGCCCCCGACGAGGCGGCAGCGCGGCGGCTCGCCGCTCGGATCTTCGACGTGCTCGAGCCGGACAGCGAGTGGGCCCGTTTCGATCTCGGTCTGGTCGAGGCCGAGGAACTCGCTCCCCGCCTGGCACGGCGCGTCGGCACGGCCGTGGAGGACATGCAGCGCCTGATCACCGCGATCCCGCCGCTCATGCACCCGCTGCCCGACAGCGTGGCGCTGCTGCAGCGCCTGAAGGCGCAGGGGCACCGGGCCTGCTACCTGTCCAACATGCCGGATTCCTACGCCGACTACCTGACGCGCGAGCACGACGTGGTGCCGCAGTTCGCCGACGGCATCTTCTCGGCCCGCGTGGGCCTGGCCAAGCCCGACGACGCGATCTTCGAGCTCGCGCGCGAGCGCTTCGGGCTCGTGCCGGCGCAGACCGTGTTCCTCGACGACCATCCGAAGAACGTCGAGGCCGCGCGCCGCCATGGTTGGCAGGCCGTGCTGTTCGAGAACGCGGCGCAGGCCGAGGCCGAGCTCGAAGCCTCGGGCTGGCTGGGCTGACACCCACGCGCCGACGCCCCCCCGCGCCAAGATCAGCGACGCGGCGCCGCCAGCCACTCCTCGGCGATGCGCACCCAGGCCGTGGCGCCCAGCGGGATCAGCTCGTCGTTGAAGTCGTAGCTCGGGTTGTGCAGCATGCACGGCCCCAGGCCATGGCCGCCCTCGCGGTGGGTGCCGTCGCCATTGCCGATGACGAAGTAGCAGCCGGGCTTGGCCTGCAGGAAGAAGCTGAAGTCCTCGGAGCCCATCGTCGGCTCGTACTCGAGCACGTTGTCGGCGCCGACCACCTGCCCCAGCACGCGGCGAGCGAACTCGGTCTCTGCCGGGTGATTGATCGTCGGCGGGTAGTTGCGCCGGAACTCGAACTCGCACTGCGCGCCGAATGCTGCGCAGGTGTGTTCGGCGATTGCGCGCATGCGCTGCTCGATCAGGTCGATCAACTCGAGCGAGAAGGTGCGCACCGTGCCCTGCAGCTCGCAGGCGTCGGGCACGACGTTGGTCGCCTCGCCGGCGTGGATCATCGTCACGGAGATCACGCCCGGGTCGACCGGGCGCCGGTTTCGCGTGATGATGGTCTGGAAGGCCTGCACCATCTGGCAGGCGACCGGCACCGGGTCGATGCCGTTGTGCGGCAGCGCCGCATGCGAGCCCTTGCCGCGGATGGTGATGCGGAACTCGTTGCTCGACGCCATCACCGGGCCGGACTTCAGCGCGAACTGCCCGACCTGCAGGCCGGGCCAGTTGTGGGCGCCGAAGACGGCCTCCATCGGGAACTTCTCGAACAGGCCATCGCGCATCATCTCGCGCGCACCCGCCCCGCCCTCTTCGGCCGGCTGGAAGATCAGGTAGACGGTGCCGTCGAAATGCCGGTGGCGAGACAGGTGGCGCGCCGCGGCGAGGAGCATCGCGGTGTGGCCATCGTGGCCGCAGGCGTGCATGCGGCCCGGATAGGTGCTGGCGTGCGCGAAGGTGTTGTGCTCGGTCATCGGCAGCGCGTCGATGTCGGCGCGCAGGCCCACGGCGCGGTCCGAGGTGCCGTTGCGCACGATGCCGACCACGCCGGTCTTGCCCAGGCCGCGGTGGATGGGGATGCCCCAGTCGGTGAGCGCCCGGGCGATCACGTCGGCGGTGCGCTGCTCCTGGAAGCACAGCTCCGGGTGGGCGTGGATGTCGCGCCGGATCGCGGTGATGGCCGCGGCGTCGGCGAGGATGGATTCGATCAGTTGCATGGGACTCTCCTGCGCGGTCGATGGGCATTGCCCAAACGGCATGGTAACGATGGCGTCACGCGGGTCGGGCCGAGGGGGCTTCGGCGGGCGCTGCCGATCGACTGTGGCACATTGTCCGAACCCGCCCGGCCCCCCACCCTGCCCCGCCGCAAGGGGCACCCACACGCCGAAACGCTGCGATGAACACCATCGAACTGCCCGTGGACCCCGACACCCCGATACCCGGGGGCCGCCACACCGTGCGCGCCGCCTGCCCCCACGACTGCCCCGACACCTGCGCCATGCTGGTGACGGTGGAGAACGGTCGCGCCGTGCGAGTGGCCGGCGACCCCGGGCACCCGCCCACGCACGGCGCGCTGTGCACCAAGGTCAGCCGCTACCCCGAGCGCACCTACCACCCCGAGCGCGTGCTGCACCCGCTCAAGCGCGTCGGACCGAAGTCCGGGCCGCCGCGCTTCGAACGCGTCAGCTGGGACGAGGCGCTGGACGCGATCGCGCAGCGCCTGGCGGGGATCGCCGGGCGCGCGCCCGGCGCGGCACAGGCCATCCTGCCCTACAGCTATGCCGGCACGATGGGTCTGGTGCAAGGCGAGAGCATGGCCGCGCGCTTCTTCCACCGGCTCGGCGGGTCGCGGCTGGACCGCACGATCTGCGCCAGCGCCGGGGCCGCGGCGCTCACCGCCACCTACGGCGGCAAGGTCGGCATGCACGTCGAAGACTACGCGCGCGCGAAGCTGATCCTGATCTGGGGCAGCAACTCCATCGCCTCGAACCTGCACTTCTGGAGCTTCGCGCAGCAGGCCCGCCGCGCCGGGGCGAGGCTGGTGTGCATCGACCCGCGCCGCACCGAGACCGCCGACAAGTGCCACGAGCACCTGGCGCTGCGGCCAGGCACCGACGGCGCGCTCGCGCTGGCGCTGATGCACGAACTCATCACCCACGGGTGGCTGGACCACGACTACATCGAGCGCCACGTCGACGGCTGGCCGGCCTTGCGCGAGCGCGCCCTGCAATGGCCGCCCGCGCGCGCGGCCGAGGTCTGCGGGCTCGAGGCGGCGCAGATCCGCGCCCTCGCGCACGACTACGCGACGACGCGCCCGGCGGCGATCCGCCTGAACTACGGCATGCAGCGCGCGCACGGCGGCGGCAATGCGGTGCGGCTGATCGCGCTGCTGCCCTGCCTGACCGGTGCCTGGCGCGAGCGCGGCGGCGGCCTGCTGCTGTCGGCCTCGGGCTGGGCCGCCGGCGCGATCGACAGCGCGGCCCTGGGCCGGCCCGACCTGATGCCGCAAGCACTGCCGCGCATCGTCAACATGAGCACGATCGGCGACGACCTGTTGCGCCCCACCTCACCCGAATTCGGCCCGCGCATCGAGGCGGTTATCGTCTACAACAGCAACCCGGTGGCCGTGGCCCCGCAGTCGGGCCGCGTCGCCGCCGGCTTCGCGCGCGACGATCTGTTCACCGTCGTGCTCGAGCATTTCATGACCGACACGGCCGACCTGGCCGACTACGTGCTGCCGGCCACGACCCAGCTCGAGCACCTGGACGTGCACGCTTCCTACGGCCACACCTATGTGCTGGTCAACCAGCCGGCGATCGCGCCGCTCGGGCAGGCGCTGCCCAACACCGAAATCTTCCGCCGCCTGGCGCAACGCATGGGCTTCGACGAGCCGTGCTTTGGCGACAGCGACGAACAGATCGCGCGCGCTGCCTTCCGGGCCGACCGCATCGACGTCGACGCGCTGTGGGCGCGCGGCTGGCTGCGCCTGCCGGTGCCCGAGCAGCCCTTCGCCGACGGCGGCTTCCCGACGCCGCACGGCCGCGCCATCGTCGACGCCCCCGGCCTCGGGGTGCCCGACCACCTGCCCAACCACGAGAGCGCCGCGAGCACGCCGGCGCTGGCGGCGCGCTACCCGCTGGCCATGATCTCGCCGCCGGCGCGCCACTTCCTGAACTCGACCTTCGTCAACGTGCGCAGCCTGCGCAGCATCGAGGGCGAGCCGCTGCTGGAGATCCACCCCGAGGACGCCGCGCCGCGCGGCATCGCCGACGGCGCGGTCGTCACCGTCTTCAACGACCGCGGGCGCTACCGCTGCAAGGCCGCGGTGAGCACGCGCGCCCGCCACGGCGTGGTCAACGGCCTGGGCATCTGGTGGCGCAAGCTGGGCCTGGACGGCACCAATGTCAACGAGCTGACGCACCAGCGCCTGACCGACCTGGGGCGCGCGCCCGCTTTCTATGACTGTCTGGTCGAGGTGCGCGCGGAGTCGTCGCCGCAGGCGGAGCGCGCCGGCCCAGGGCAGGCCAGTACGGCCGAGACCACCCCCGCGTGAGCGCGCCCTCAGGAACCCTGGCCGCCGGGTCGCCTCGACCCGGCCACGCATGGGCACGCGCGCGCCCCGGGGCTGCGCCGATGGCGGGCGCCCTGCTGGCCGCGGCGCTGCTCTCGGGCTGCAGCCTGGGCTACTACGCGCAATCGGTCGGCGGACACCTTGACCTGATGCAGCGGGCGCGCCCCGTGGAAGACTGGTTGGCGGATTCCGCCACCGCAGCGAGCCTGCGCGAGCGGCTGCAACTGGCGCAGCGCCTGCGCGAGTTCGCCGTGCGCGAACTGAGGCTGCCCGACAACGCGAGCTACCGACGCTACGCCGAACTGCCGCGCGCGGCAGCGGTGTGGAACGTGGTGGCCGCCCCGGAGCTCTCGCTCACCCTGCAGACCTGGTGCTTCCCGGTGGCCGGCTGCGTCGGCTACCGCGGCTACTTCGACCGCGCCGAGGCGGACGCGTTGGCCTCCGAGTTGCGCGCACAGGGTCTGGACGTCGACGTCTATGGCGTGCCGGCCTACTCGACGCTGGGCTGGACCAACTGGCTGGGCGGCGACCCGCTGCTGAGCACCTTCATCCGCTGGCCCGAATCCGAGCTCGCGCGGCTGCTGTTCCACGAGCTCGCGCACCAGATCGTCTACGTGCCGGGCGACACCACGTTCAACGAGTCCTACGCCACCGCCGTCGAGCGCCTGGGCGTGCGGCGCTGGCTGCAGCAGGCCGGGCCGGCGACACAAGCCGAGCACGCCGCGCTCGAAACGCGACGGCAGGATTTCCGCGCGCTCACGCGCAAGGCGCGGCAAGAGCTCGACGCCCTGTTCCGCAACCCGGCCAGCGACGCCGACAAGCGCGCCGGCAAGGCCGCGCTCATGACCCGCCTGCGGGCCGACCATCAGACGCTGAAGGCCGACCGCTGGGGGGGCTTTGCGGGCTACGACGGGTGGTTCGCACGCGCCAACAACGCCACGCTCGGAGTGCTCGGCGCCTACGACGAGTTGGTGCCGGCATTCGAGCGGCTGTTCGAACGCCAGGGCAGCGACTTCGAGCGCTTCCACGCCGAGGTCAAACGCCTGGCCGCCCTGCCGCAAGCGCAACGAGCAGCCGCCCTGTCCTCCCCTTGAGCCCCCGAAGCGATGCCGCTCCTCACCATCTTCATCATCAATGGCCTCGTCGTGGGCCTGGTCGTGGTGATCCACTACGAGACGCTGTACCAGCTGGCCCGGCAACTGCCGCGCATCCAGGTGCGGCCGCGCTACAAGGTGCTGTGGGGCGTGTTCGTCATCCTGCTGGCGCATGTGGCGGAGATCTGGCTGTTCGCGCTCGGCTGCTACGGGCTGCTGCACCTGGAGGGCATGGGCACGCTGAGCGGCAATGTCGCCGCCGCGCCGACCCTGCTGGACTGCAGCTACTTCTCCTTCGTCACGTTCACCACCGTGGGCTATGGCGACATCGTCGCCCGCGGACCCATCCGCTACCTGATGGGGATGGAAGCGTTGACCGGCTTCGTGCTGATCACGTGGTCGGCGTCCTTCCTGTTCCTGGAGATGCAGAAGTATTGGCCCGGCCTGGAGGCCCACCGCGGGCGGTACGGCCCCTGAGTGCCGCGGCCACCTCGGCCTCTGCCCGCCTCGAGGACGAGCCGGCGCCCGTGCTCATGGCCCGGCACCGGGGGACCCGGCCGCGGCATCTTCCTCCTGCGCGCCCAGGTGCGCGCCTCCGTGCTCGAGCATGAAGTAGCGGAAGGCATCGGCGGCGGGGGACAGCACCTTTGAGCCCAGGTGGACCACGTTCCAGGCCCGCACCACCGGGGTGTCCTGCACGGGCAGTACCTGCAGCAGCCCGAGCCGGCGCTCCAGGCCCACGGTGTGCAGGGACAGGAAGCTCAGGCCCATGCCGGCGATCACCGCCTGCTTGATCGTCTCGCTGCTGGGCATCTCCATCGCGATCCGCGGCGCGAGCCCATGGTCGGCGAACCAACGGTCCATCGCGGCGCGCGTGCCCGAGGCCTCCTCGCGCACGATGACCGGCCAGTCCGCCAGCGCCTGGGCCGGGACCGCACGCACGACGCCCGGTCGGGCCGACAACGCCCCGGCCCGCCCCGCGCTGCCCGCGGCGAGCGGGTGGGAGGGCGCGGCGACGAAAGCAAGCGGATGGCGCGCGAAGGCCTCGGCGCGCGCGTCCAGGTCCTGCGGCGGCCGACCCATGATGGACAGGTCGATGTCGCCGGACTGCATCAGCGCCACGAGCTGCTCGCGGTTCGAGGCCACGTGCAGCCGCACCTCGACCCCGGGGTGCTGGGCGTGGAAGCGCGCGAGCAGGTGCGGCACGAAGTACTTGGCGGTGCTGACGAGGCCGATGGTCAGCAGCCCCTGCTCGAGCTGTCGCAGGCGCGCCATCGCGTGCTCCGCATCCTTCAGCCCGGCGAGCAGGCGGCGCGCGTGGACGATGAAGTGTTCGCCCGCGCTCGTCAGCGTCGCCGTGCGCCCCTGGCGGTCGAACAGCGGCAGGCCGACCTGCGACTCGAGCTCCTTGACCTGCATCGAGACAGCCGGCGGGGTCAAGTGCAGGGCCTCGGCCGCCCGCGCCATGCTGCCCAGGCGCGCCACCTCGACGGCGATGCGCAGTTGACGGAAGGAGACGTTCACCGGCAGGCCCTCCACCCGCATCGGGGCAGACCGGGGGTATGGGCGGGGCCCTGCAGCGGCCAGATATTAAGACTTTCTGATCTATTCACCGATGAAGTCTGAATTGCACTGAATTCCCCTGGAACATAGAGTGAATAAGCCTTGACGTCAAGCCCGATCCAGCATTCGAACACCCCCCGGAGCCCGCCCATGAACCAGCCTGTCGAACCCGGTCTCATCACCGACGCCAAGAAGCGCTACAGCGCTGGTGTTCTGAAGTACCGCCAGATGGGCTACTGGGACGCCGACTACGCGCCCAAGGACACCGACACGATCTGCCTGTTCCGCATCACGCCGCAGGACGGGGTGGACCCGGTGGAAGCCGCCGCCGCGGTGGCTGGCGAGTCCAGCACCGCGACCTGGACCGTGGTCTGGACCGACCGCCTGACGGCCTGCGACTCCTACCGCGCCAAGGCCTACAGGGTCGAGCCGGTGCCGAACACCCCGGGCCAGTACTTCGCCTGGGTGGCCTACGACATCATCCTGTTCGAGGAGGGGTCGATCGCCAACATGACGGCCAGCCTGATCGGCAACGTCTTCAGCTTCAAGCCGCTGAAGGCGGCACGGCTGGAGGACATCCGCATCCCGGTGGCCTACGTCAAGACCTTCAAGGGCCCGCCCACCGGGCTGGTGGTCGAGCGTGAACGCCTGGACAAGTTCGGCCGCCCGCTGCTGGGCGCCACGACCAAGCCCAAGCTCGGCCTGTCGGCGCGCAACTACG
>CAIRBF010000247.1 GCA_903876715.1 uncultured beta proteobacterium | reverse complement strand
CGCCGGTCGAGCTTGAGCACCACCTTGCCGGGCACGACGTTGGTGTTGCTGCCGCCCTCGATGCGGCCCACGTTCAGGTAGGGGTGGGTGATGCCCGCGACCTGCGAGCGCCGCGTGCGCAGCACCTCGTTGTGGGCGTACAGCGCAGTCAGCAGCTGGTTCGCCGCCTGCAGCGCGTCCACCCCCGTGTGCGGGTAGGCGGCGTGCGAGGCCGTGCCGTGCAGCGTCACCTCCATCTGCAGGCAGCCGTTGTGCGCGGTGACGACCTGGTAGCTGAAGCCGGCGGCGATCAGCAGGTCGGGCTTCGTCAGGCCCTTGGCGAGCAGCCAGCCGGGGCCGAGCTCGCCGCCGAACTCCTCGTCGTAGGTGAAGTGCAGCTCGACCCCGCCCTTGAGCGCCGTGCCGCCGGCACGCAGCGCCTCCAGCGCGCGCACGGCGAAGGTGAAGCTCGCGAAGTCGCTCTTGCTCACCGCCGCGGCACGGCCGTAGAGGCAGCCGTCGACGACCTCGCCGCCGTAGGGGTCGTGCGTCCAGCCGTCGCCCGGGGGGACGACGTCGCCGTGCGCGTTCAGCGCGATCGTCGGTCCCGAGCCCGGCGCGCCGTAGGGACGGCGCACGATCAGGTTGGTGATGCTCTGCAGGCCGTAGGCCTGCACCTCGGCCTCCGGTACGGCGTGGGCCTCGGGCTCCAGACCGAAGCCGCGCAGCAGCTCGGCCGTGCGCTGCGCGTGCGGCGCGTTGTTGCCGGGCGGGGTGGGCGTGGGCACGCGCACCAGCTCTTGGAGAAAGCGCACTTCCTCGTCGAAGTGGGCGTCGATCCAGGCGTCGAGGGTGTCGTAGGGGGTGGTCATGGTGTGGGGCGGCGTGAGGTCGGGGGAGAGGGCTTCGACAGGCTCAGCCCGAACGGTTTCCTTTGGGCCTCGACAGGCTCGGCCTGAGCGGTTTCGTTTTTGGCTTCGACAGGCTCAGCCCGAACGCAGAGGAGGCCGTTCACCCTGAGCTTGTCGAAGGGCTTGATCACATTCAGAACGCAGAGGAGCCGTTCGCCCTGAGCCTGTCGAAGGGCTGGTTCGCGTCCAGTCCAGGCCGCGCAAGACGGGCAGGCGGGTTTGACTCACGTTTCGAGGTGGTCGAGCAGGTGCTGAAAGGCGCGGACGACGAGCTCGGTGTCGTCGTTGGTGATGGACTCCAGCGGGTTGTGGCTGATGCCGGCGTTCAGGCCGCGCATGAAGAGCATGGCCTGCGGCATGATCTCGTGCAGCTTCATCGCGTCGTGCCCCGCACCGCTGGGCATGCGGAAGACGGGCAGGCCCAGGGCCTGCACGGCCGCCTCCCAGCGCGCCTGCCACGCCGGGTGACTGGGCGCGGCGGCGGCGCGCAGCGTCTCCTCGAGCGTGAACGCGACGCCGCGGCGCGCGCAGATCGCGGCCAGCTCGGCGCGCACGTCGGCCACGCAGGCGTCGCGCGCGGCGTCGGTGGTCGCGCGGATGTCCAGGCTGAAACGGCAGCGCCCGGGCACGACGTTGATCGAGCCGTCAGGCACCTGCAGCTGCCCCATCGTGGCCACGACGTCGGGCGCTTGCGCGGCGCGGCGCTCCATGTACAGGCACAGCTCGGCCACCGCGGCGGCGGCGTCGCGGCGCTGGCCCATGGGCGTGGTGCCGGCGTGGCTGGCCATGCCCTGCACCTCGCCGAGGAAACGCACGCTGCCGTTGATCGAGGTGACCACGCCCAGCGGCAGGTCCAGCGCGTTCAGCACCGGGCCCTGCTCGATGTGCACCTCGACGAAGCCGAGGTAGCGCTCGGGGTCGCGCTGCAACGCCGCGATGGCGGCCAGGTCGGCAGGCAGCCCGGCGGCGCCCATGGCTTGCCGCATCGTCACGCCGTCGGCGTCGCGCTGCTCGAGCCAGCCGGGGTCGAAATGCCCGGTCAGCGCGCCCGAGCCGAGGAAGGTGGCCTTGTAGCGCTGGCCCTCCTCCTCGGCGAAGCCGACGACCTCGATCCCATGGGGCAGGCGCCGGCCGGCACGGTGCAGCTCGCGCACGCAGGCCATCGGCACCAGGATGCCCAGGCGCCCGTCGTACTTGCCGCCGTTGCGTACGGTATCGAAATGGCTGCCGGTGAGCAGGCGCGGGGCCGACGGGTCCGCGGCGGGGCCGCTGCCGCCGGGAGCGGCCCCGTGATACACGCCGACCACGTTGCCCACCGCGTCCACGCCCACCTCGTCGAAGCCACACTCGCGCATCCAGCCCTGCAGCTGCGCGGCACAGGCGCGGTGCGCCTCGGTCAGGTAGGTCACGGTGAGCTGGCCGCGCTCCTTGAAGCCCGGGTCGCTGTGCGCGGCCAGGGCCTCCGCCCAGTCCCACACCCGGTTGCCGAGCGCCGGCTCGACGCCGAACTTGTCGTTCAGCCGGATCTCGGCGATGCGGTGGATGTTGCGCAGGCACTCGGCGCGCTCGTAGTCCGGGTGGTGCGCCAGCCGGCGCGCGAAGGTCTCGATGATCTGCTGCCGCCCGAGCCCGCCGCCGCGCGGCCCGCGCACCGCCAGGGTGAACGGGAAGCCGAACTTCGCGTTGTAGTCGGCGTTCAGCTGCTGGATGCACGCGAACTCCTCGGGCGTGCAGTCGGTCAGCCCGGCGCGGCCCTGCTCGTTCGTCGACTCGGCCGTCAGCGTCTTGCTGACCATGGCCTTGCCGGCGAGCTCGGGGTGGGCGCGGATCAGGCCGAGCTGCTCAGCCAGCGCAGCCTCGCGCACGGTGTCGGCCAGCGCCTGCTTCAGCGCCGCGAGGGTGGCGAACGGTCGGCGCGACCAGGCGCGCTGCGCGATCCAGGGTGAGTGCTCGTAGGTGCCGTCCAGCAGGGCGACGAAGGCCTCGCGGTCGGCGGCGTTGAGGTGCTCCAGCGTCAGTGCCATGGGGTGTCCAATGCGGGGTTCATTCCCAGACGAAGGCGGTGGCCGCGTCGAAGGGGTGCGTGGCCTTCCAGTGGCGCGCGATGTCCAAGCGCCGCGTGACCCACACACGGTCGTGCTTCTCGATGTGGTCCAGGAAGCGCTGCAGCGCGCGCATGCGCCCGGGGCGGCCGAGCAGGCGGCAGTGCATGCCGATGCTCATCATCGAGGGGCGCTCGTCGCCCTCGGCCCAGTGCACGTCGAAGGCGTCGCGCAGGTACTCGAAGAACTCGTCGCCGTGGCTGTAGCCCTGCGGCAGCGCGAAGCGCATGTCGTTGCAGTCCAGCGTG
>CAIRBF010000246.1 GCA_903876715.1 uncultured beta proteobacterium | reverse complement strand
ACCTGGTCGGCCAGCAGCAGGCCCTTGTAGATGACGGTGCGGCAGCTCATGCTGGGCACGTAGTACTCGCGGCTGTGCGTGAGCTTGAGCGCCTGGATCGCTGCCGACGCGGTCTTGCGGATCACGTAGAGCTTGCGCTCGAGCGCGTCGGGCACGATGACGTCGGGACCGCGGCCGATGAAAACCTGGCGGATCACCGGCTCCTTGGCGCGCACGGCCGGCGACATCGGCATGTCGAGGTCCACGGGCACGTCGCGCCAGCCCAGCAGCACCTGGCCTTCAGCCTGGATGGCGCGCTCGACCGCCTGCTCGCAGGCCAGGCGCGAGGCGTGCTCCTTGGGCAGGAAGATCATGCCCACGCCGTACTCGCCCGGCGGCGGCAGGGTCACGCCGAGGGTGGCCATCTCGGCGCGGTAGAACTCGTCGGGGATCTGGATCAGGATGCCCGCGCCGTCTCCCATCAGCTTGTCGGCGCCGACCGCGCCGCGGTGGTCCAGGTTCTCCAGGATCTTCAGGCCCTGGCGGACGATGTCGTGCGCCTTCACACCCTTGATGTGGGCGACGAAGCCGACGCCGCAGGCGTCATGCTCGCGTGCCGGGTCGTACAGGCCATGCGCGCCAGCGTCGGCCAGCGCGGCATCGCAGGCGTGCACCGCATCGTCGGCGTGGCAGGCGTCAGCGGCTTGCGCGGCGATGGTGACAGCGGCGGGTGCGTGATCCATGTAGGGCTCCGGGCAGGTGCTCGCGCTCGAGGCGCGGGGGGCGTGAGGATACTGCGCTGCAGCAAAGCAGGGCAAGCGCTATTAAATGGGGTCAGGTAACTATTGATATCTGTCGGTCGCAGGCGACCATCAAAAATAGGGACATGTTGGTCATCCTGCCCCGGACAGCAGGCCGAGCAGTGCAGGCGGTACGCGCATCGGCATCGATAGCAGGATCTGCGCCATACCCTTGCCCAGCGGGTCGTTGCGCAGCGAGGCCATGCCGCCGCCGCCCAGTGCCTCTTCGCAGACGAAGTTGAAGGCATGGATGCCGGGGACCTCGTGGCGTGTGACCCGGCCCCGCACCAGGTGCGCGAGCCAGGCGCCGACTGCCGCTTCGGTCAGTTGCGCGCTCAGCAGCGGCACGAGACCAGGATGCCGTGCGATGACGCCGATGTTCGAGATGTCGCCCTTGTCCCCGCTGCGGGCCCAGACCAGGCGCACCAGGGGCACCTCGACGCTGTCGGCCGTCGATGCGGCGGGTGATGCGGCGGGTGATGCGTCCTGGGCGCACGCCGGTGGCGTGTCGTCGCGCGCCGCCGGGGCCGGGCCCGGGGGGTGTGGTACGTGGAGTATCTGGCCTTCGATGCTCACCTCGGGCACGAGTGCCGTCTTGGGGATCAGGAACGCACAGGACCGGATCGAGGGCGACACCGTGGGGCGGCCGCTGGCGCCCGTGGTCCCGGGGGCCCAGGAGGTGCCGGCGGGCGCGACTTCGCGCGCCAGGAGTTCCAGCCCTCCCGGCGCGGGTGTGTGGCGCTGAGCCGCAGCACCGCCTCGCGCGTTTGCTGCGCGCGGGCGTGCGGCCCGTAGCACGACTCCGCGCCGAGCACCTCGACCAAGGTGTCGCTGAAGTCGCCCAGCCCCTGGGCATGCAGCAGGGTGCGGGTGCGGGCCAGGATCGCCTCGCCCGTGCGGGCTGCCTTCGCGGCGGCCTGCAGACCCACGATGGTGAGCTGGGCCGAGACGCGGAAGCCGTCCACGTAGGTGGCGCTGACCTTGCTGGTCGGCGTGGGCGGGTGGCCGCGCGCGCCGCTGACCTCGACCTGGTGCGGCCCGACCTGTCGCAACTGCACGCGGGTGAAGTCGCACACCACGTCGGGCAGCACGTAGCGCGCCGGATCGTGGATCTCGTAGAGCAGCTGCTCGGCGACGACGGCCGGCGTCACGAGCCCGCCCGTGCCTTCGGGCTTGGTCACGACGAAGTGGCCGTCGGCATGGCATTGCGCCACCGGGTAGCCGATGTCGGGCCAGTCGGGTACCTGGTCCCAGTCGGTGTGCAAGCCGCCGGTGGCCTGGCAGCCGCACTCGAGAATGTGGCCGGCCAGACTGCCCGCGGCCAGCAGGTCATGATCCAGCGGGCCCCAGCCGAATTCGTGCATCAGCACGCCCAGTGTCACGGCCGAATCGACGCAGCGCCCGGTGATCACCACCTGGGCGCCTGCATCCAGTGCGGCCCGGATCGGCAGCGCGCCCAGGTAAGCGTTGGCCGTGAGCAGGCGCGCCGGCAGCGGCGCCCCGCTGTGCATCTCCCGCAAGGGGGGCTCAGCGGCGCGCAAGGTGTCGAGGGCGGGCAGGACATCGTCGCCGCGCACGACCGCGATCCGTAGGCTGACGCCCTGCTCGGCCGCCAGGGTGGCCAGCGCGGCAGCGCAGCCTTCGGGGTTGACGCCGCCGGCGTTGCTGACTACCCGGATGCCCCGCGCGGCGATCTCGCGCAGCACCGGCTTCATCGCTGTTGTCACGAAGTCGGTGGCGTAGCCGAGCTCGGGCTTCTTCAACCGTGCGCCCGCCAGGATGGACATCGTGAGTTCGGCCAGGTAGTCGAACACCAGATAGTGGACGCAGCCGCGCGCCACCAACTGCGGCGCGCCGACGCAGCTGTCACCCCAGAAGCCCGAGGCGCCGCCAATGCGCACGCTGCGTCCGTGGTGGGGGGCAATGGTCTGGCTCATCGGATGTCAGGTCAGTACGGGCTCGAGGGAGGAGGGTGCCTGACAGCGGCGGTTGTGGTGGCGCGCTGCCCGTGGGCCGGGCCGCCGCCGTGGGCGTCGACGGGACGGGGCCGCGCCGGCATTCACGGGCGCCCGATGAAGAACACCAGCCCCAGGGTGCCGCGCGCAGCCCAGGTCAGGCCCAGGTACATCGGACCGACGCCGGTGTCGGCGCCCAGGAAGACACTCGAGCCCACCAGCAGGTCGCGCAGCGAAATCTCGCGGTGGTTCACCCAGGCGTTACCTGCCTCCAGGCTGGCGCCGGCGAAGAAGCCGCGCGTCAGCACCACGTCCTGCTTCAGCCGGGCGTACCAGGTGGCGCGCGCGAACAGGACGTGGTTGCCGCTGATCTGCCCGGGCCGAAAGCCCGACAGCTGATGGAAGCCCCCGAGGGTGTAACGCCCCACCAGCGGCGAGCCGCCCTCGTCGGAGGCGATGGCCTGCAGGTGCAGGTTGAGCGTATGCCGCCCCCACGAGCGTGCCGCCGTGCCGGAGGCCTGGACACGGTGGAAGACCTCCTCGAAGGCGCCCATGCGGCGGCCGATCGCAGCTTCGGCTTCGAGCCGGTAGCCCGACTGCGGGAACAGCGCGTAGTCGAGCTGGTCGTCGACGACACGCATCCGGGGCCCGAACTCGTGCGTGATGGTTGCCTCTGCCGGACCGCCGTAGGACACCCCGAGCAGCACGGGGCGGGTCCACAACGCGTCGTGCACCAGGCCCAGCCGTATCTCGCCCCGGCGCGCCCAGGGCCGGCCGATGTCGATGCCGATGCGCCCGGCGTAGCGGTCGAAGACCGCCGACTCTCGCCCGGCGCTGTCGTACTGTCCCAGCCGCCGCCGCTCGACCTGGGCCCAGCTGGAGACGAACCAGTCGCGCTCCAGGCTTTCGGCGAAGCGCAGCGGGTGGTACAGCTCCGTGGCCAGGAGGGGGTCGGAGCCCAGGTTCAGGCGGTTGCGCCACTCGGTGCCGGCATCGGTGAGCCAGCGACGCTCGTGCGCCAGCTTGAGATTGAATTGAGCACGGGCCGAGAAATCGGTCGCCAAGTCCAGCCCCAGGCGCAGGTAATGGGGTCCCCAGGGCTTGTCCTCAAGCTGGAAGACCAGTGCCTCGCCGTCGGTCTGGGGCAGGAGCCGGTAGTCAGCGCGCAGGTAATCACCGCTGGCGGCCAGGCGCAGCGTGTCGCGCGCCGCGGCGTTCGGGTCAAAGGGTTGACCAGGGCGTGACTCCAGCAGGGGGGCCAGGCGCGCTGGCCGGGTCGTCTTCGTGCCAGCGAAGCCGACCGCCGTCAGGGGCTGGGGACGCAGCGCCGGCGCGGCATGGCGTCGGGCCCAATGCGCGTAGCCCTGGGCGTCGACGGCCCACTGCGTCAACGCCGGGGCGGTCGCCTGCGCCGCGGCAGCCCCACGGGCGATGAAGTCGGTCAACCGGTCGAAGTCGCTCGAGCCCAGGCCGCCGAGGTCGGGCTTGATCAGCACGTCTCCCGGGCGCAGCAGCGCCAGGCTGCGCTGCACGTTCTGCTCGGTCAGGATGTTGATCATCTGCGCCGTCAGTCCAACGGCCGAGTTCAGCGTCTCGCGGCCGCCGACCGGTGTGCCGACGTTGACGGCGATCACGACCTGGGCGCCGAGCTGCCGCGCCAGATCCACCGGTAGGTTGTCCACCAGGCCGCCGTCGCCGAGGAGCCGGCCGTCGCGTTCGATGGGCGCAAAGACGCCCGGCACGCTCATGCTCGAGCGCAGGGCCTGCGCGAGGTCGCCATCGGCCAGCACGACCGGTGCGCCGGTCTCCATGTCGGTGGCTACCGCCCGAAAGGGCAGGGGCAGGTCATCGAAATTGCGTGCCTGGCGTACGGGCAAGGTGTAGCGGCGTAGCAGGGCTTCGAGCCCGGTGCCGGCGACGGCCGACTGCGGCAGCTTCAGTTCGCCATCGCGCAGACCGAATTCGAGCACTGCCGAGAGCTCGTGGTCCTGGTCCTTGCGTCGCTGAGAAAGATCGCGGCGGCCCACGCGCGCGGCGAAGACTTCATCCCAGCGCACCCGCGCCAGCTCGCGCTCGATCTGCGCGGCCGACATGCCGCTGGCGTACAGGCCGCCGATGATGGCGCCCATCGAGGTGCCCACCACGATATCGACCGGAATGCGCTGAGCTTCCAGCGCTTTCAGCACCCCGACGTGGGCCAGGCCGCGGGCGCCGCCCCCTGAGAGCACGAGGCCGACTCGTGGCCGGGGCGCCGACGTGTCGGCCGGGGCGCCCGCCTCAGTGGTGAGGGCGCCGTCGCTGCCGGCCGCGCCCGCCCACCCCGAGCCGAGTGTCGCGGCCAGCGCGAGGGTTGCGATCCAGCGTGTGGGGCGGCCCAAGGTCATCGCCGCATTGTCAGCCGCTACTTCAGGATCCGGAACAGGTTGTGGTGCGCGTCGGTGAACGTCGGCAATCCGGGCCGGTCGGCCATGGCGCGGGCTGCAGCAGCGATGCGGGGATGCTCGAGCAGGCGGCGGTCGCGCGTCATCAGCACCTGGTCGGTGCCGCTGAGCCAGTAGTCGGCGCCCGTGGTGGACGTGGGCACGTCTTCCACCAGCACGGCGTGCAGCCCGAGCTCGGCTGCGTGGCGCTGCAGCACGGGCATCAGGTCGATGTAACGGTTGGTGGCCTGGAAGATCAGCACCCCGTCCGCGGCCAGGTGCTCGACGTAAAGCTGCAGCGCCTCGCGCGTGATCAGGTGCATCGGGATCGAGTCGCCGCTGAAGGCGTCGATCCCGAGCACGTCGTAGCCACGGCCGCCTTGCGTTCGCAGCTCGCGCTCCAGTGACAAGCGCCCATCGCCCATGACCACGGGTGCCACGCGCGCCGGCGTGTCTCGCAGGAAGGTGAACTCGCGCTTCTCGATCTCCACGACCTTTGGGCTGATCTCATAGAACACGATCTCGTCGCCGGCGCGGCCGTAGGCCGCCACGACGCCCGCACCCAGGCCGATGATGCCGATCTTGCGCGGGCCCGGGCGCAGTTCGTCCAGCGCGGCGAACATGCGGCCGTAGCCCGAGCCCGGGCCGAAGTAGTCGCTCGGCGTGTTGCGCAAGGTCTCACCCAGCAGTTGCCCACCGTGCATGATCCCGCCGTGGAACATCATCCGGTAGCCCACGCCGTCGGCATTGCCGTCGCGCGTGCGCACCACGCCGTAGAAGTCGCGCTCCATCACGCGCATGCCCTCGGCGTAGGCCTGCGCGCCCGTGACGGCAAACCAGGCCGTGACAGCGCAGGATGCCAGGCCAGGCAGCAGCCAGCGTCCGCGCATCGCTCCGGCCAGCAGCAGGCCGAGCACGACGAGCGCCAGGTTCAGTTCGAAGTAGCCCTCGAGCGTCAGCGGCGCCACGATGGCCACGAGCACCGCACCCAGCGCACCGCCTACCGACATCATCAGGTAGAAGCGGGTCAGGTGCCGCGGTGCCGGCTTCAGCCGAGCCATTTCACCGTGACAGAACATGCAGGCCACGAACAGGCCGCCGAAGTACACCAGCGTGGCGGTGTGCAGGTCCAGCGAGGGGATCTTCCACGCCATCACCGGCAGCAGTACCAGCAGCAGCACGGCGAACAGCGGCCGCACGTACCAGCGGGGATGGTCGAAGCACAGGATGAAGGTCAGCAGGTACAGCGACAGCGGCACCACCCACATGAAGGGCACGCTGGCGATGTTCTGCGTGACGTGGTTCGTCACCGCCAGCAGCATCACCGAGCCCATGCCGGCCAACGCCAGCCACATCAACTGGCGTGCGATGCCCGGGACGGCCTCTGGGGCGCGCGCTGGATCCTGCGCCGCGTGGGCATCGGCGCGGGCGTCCGCGCCGACTGAAGCGGTCGCCTTCAACGAGGCCCAGCCCGTTGCCGCGCACACCACGACGAACAGGCCGTAGACGGCCGACCAGGTCCAGCCCAGCTGCGGCAGCTCCAGCCAGGGCTCGAACAACACCGGGAAGCCCAGCAGCGCCAGCAGCGATGCGAAGTTGCTGAGCGCGAACAGCCGGTAGGGCACGGCCGACTGGAAGCGGCGCCAGTACCAGCTCTGCAGCAGCGGGGTCGTCGTCGACAGCAGGAAGTAGGGCAGCCCGATGGTCACCAGCAGCAGCAGGAGGATGCGCGAGATCGGTTCCTCGTCGCCCTGCGGCTTCCAACTCTCGCCAGCCAGGATGGGTAGCGTCAGCAGTGACAGCGCCAGCAGCGCGACGTGCAGCAGGGCCTGCCGACGCGGCCCGAGCCGGGTGCCGAGGTCGGCGTAGGCGTAGCCGGCCAGCAGGATGGATTGGAAAAAGACGAGACAGGTCGTCCACACCGCTGCCGACCCGCCGAACCACGGGAGGATCTGCTTGGCGATGATCGGCTGGACCAGGAAGAGCAGGAAGGCCGACAGGAAGATCGTGCCGGCATAGGGCAGGATCGCGGCCGGTCCGACCGGCGCGGGCAGTGGAGCAGTGTGAGCCACGGTGCGGTACTGAGCAGCCGAAAACGGCGCGCGATCATACGCAAAGTGATCGGCGTGCACCCTGGGGGAAAGCCCGACCGTCTCTGTGTGAGGCCCGGGTCGGGCCCAGCGCCTCGACGGGCCTCACGTCACCACGCCGCGCCCCAAAGAAAAAGGCCCACACCTGGCGGCGTGGGCCTTTGCAGCTCATGGGCCCGGAAGGGCCCGACGGCTGGCGGGACTTACATGTCCATGCCCATGCCGCCCATGCCGCCCATGCCGCCGCCGCCGCCAGGCATCGCGGGGGCGTCTTCCTTCGGCGCCTCGGCAACCATGCACTCGGTGGTCAGCATCAGGCTGGCGACCGACGCGGCGTTCTGCAGCGCGGTGCGGGTCACCTTCGTCGGGTCCAGGATGCCCATCTCGATCATGTCGCCGTAGGTGTCGTTGGCGGCGTTGTAGCCATAGTTGCCCTGGCCCTCGAGCACCTTGTTCACGACCACGCTCGGCTCGGCTCCGGCGTTCGCCACGATCTCGCGCAGCGGCTGCTCGACGGCACGCATCACGATCTTGATACCGGCGTCCTGGTCATGGTTGTCGCCCTTGAGCGAGCCGATGGCAGCGCGGGCGCGCAGCAGCGCAACACCGCCGCCGGCCACGATGCCTTCCTCGACGGCGGCGCGGGTGGCGTGCAGCGCGTCCTCGACGCGGGCCTTCTTCTCCTTCATCTCGACTTCGGTGGCGGCACCGACCTTGATGACGGCCACGCCGCCGGCCAGCTTGGCCACGCGCTCCTGGAGCTTCTCGCGGTCGTAGTCGGAGGTGGCTTCCTCGATCTGGACGCGGATCTGCTTGACCCGGGCCTCGATGTCACCAGCCGCGCCGGCGCCGTCGATGATCGTGGTGTTCTCCTTGGCGACCTCGACGCGCTTGGCCTGGCCCAGGTCGGCCAGCGTCACCTTCTCGAGCGTCAGACCGACTTCCTCGGCGATGACCTTGCCGCCGGTCAGGATGGCGATGTCCTCGAGCATGGCCTTGCGACGGTCACCGAAGCCCGGGGCCTTGACGGCACAGACCTTCAGGATGCCGCGGATGGTGTTGACCACCAGTGTGGCCAGCGCCTCGCCCTCGACCTCTTCGGCCACGATCAGCAGCGGACGACCGGCCTTGGCCACCTGCTCCAGCGTGGGCAGCAGGTCGCGGATGTTGCTGATCTTCTTGTCGAACAGCAGCACGAAGGGGTTGTCGAGGATCGCGCTCTGCTTCTCGGGGT
>CAIRBF010000245.1 GCA_903876715.1 uncultured beta proteobacterium | reverse complement strand
TTGCACGCTCAGGCGCCGCCAATGGGCGGCCGCGGCGGCGGGGTCGCAGGTCAGGCTCGCGCAGGCGATGAACTTCTGCCGGGTCTCCTCCTCGTCGAGCGGCCGGCTGGCGTGCCCCTTGGCGCGGCGGACCGGCTCGGAGCGCCAGACACCGCCATCGTCGAGCGTGACCTCGACCCGGTCGGCGACCGAGAACAGCGGGTCCGCCGGGTCGGGCTCGTCGAGCGGTCGGACCTCGATGCGCGGCATCAGCGCGGCCACGTCCGGCCCGGCGACCGCCGCGTCGCTCAGGTCCTGCAGGTCCAGGTGACCGCGCACGAGCGCGCAGGCGATGGCGTAAGGCGCGCTGAACTTGCCCTGCAGGCCGGTGCGCGGGAGGTCCTGGCGCAGCATCTGCGCCTGCAGCGGCCCGAGTTCGACGGCCACGCGTCGGATCTCGCACCCCGCGGGCAGTTGCGGCCGCAGGGCGAGCGCAGCGTCGACCGCCCGGTGCAGCGCGTAGCACACCGGGTAGCGCTTGACGCTGATGCCGTGCTCGAGGATGCGCCAGGCGCGCCCGATGCCCGGCTCGCCGCCCAGGCGCACGCGGCCGCGCGGCGACAGCGCGGCCAGCAAGCCCTTCGGACCGTCCAACGCGTCGGCCGAAGCAGTCACGCCGCAGGCCGCCATCTGCGCGGCCAGGATGCCGTTGCGCGCAGCCAGCCCCACCTGCACCGGCTTGGCCATCGAACCGAAATTGGCCACGACACCGGCCGCCATCGAGGCCGCCAGGCCCAGGGCGTGCTCGGCGCGTGCGGCGTCGAGCTTCAGCAGCCCAGCGGCGGCGGCCGCGGCGGCGACCGGACCGAACACCGCCGTCGGGTGCCAGCCCTTGCCGTGGTGCTTGTCCGGCTCGCGCAGCACCAGCTCGGCCCAGACCTCGTACCCCGCGAGGTAGGCGCAGCGCCGGCCCGCGACGTCGATGCCGAGCGCATGGCCCAGGGCCTGGACCACGGGCGCGAGCACGACGCTCGGATGGCCATCCAGGCCGGTGTCGTCGAAGTCCAGCGCATGCGCGGCGACGCTGTCGATCCAGGCCGCGTCGGCCACGGCGGCGTAGCCCCGATCGACCAGCACCGGCGCCAGGCCTGGCCCGGGCTGGGCTTGCACCTGCACCAGCGTGCGCACCAAGGCGATGACCGGCTCGTCACGCCCGGCCAACAGCACGCCCGTGCAGTCCAGCATCCCGCGCCGGACCGACTCCATCGCCGCGGCCGGTACCTCGGCGGGCGTCAGGCCCTGCAGCCAAAGCGCGGCCGCGCGCGCGATCGGGGTCCCAGCGGGGGCGGCGGCGGCATCCATCAGTAGGACCGCGGCAGGCCGAGCACGTGCTCGCCGATGTAGGCGAGGATGAGATTGGTCGAGATCGGCGCCGTGCGCTGCACCCGGGCCTCACGCCACTTGCGCTCGACGTCGTACTCCCGAGCGTAGGCGAAACCGCCGTGCGTCTGCACGCAGGCCTCGGCCGCCTCCCAGGCGGCTTCGGCGCTGAGCAGCTTGGACAGGTTGGCCTGCTCGCCGCAGGGCAGCCCGGCCTCGAACATCGCTGCCGCGTGGCGCACCATCAGATCGGCCGCCTGGTGCTGCGCATAGGCCCGCGCGAGCGGGAACTGGATGCCTTGGTTCTGGCCGATGGGGCGGTTGAAGACGACGCGCTGCCTGGCGTAGTCCACCGCGGTGCGGATGAACCAGCGCGCGTCGCCGAGCGACTCGTGCGACACGAGGATGCGCTCGGAATTCATGCCGTCCATGATGTAGCGCAGGCCCCGCCCCTCCTCGCCGATCAGGCTGGAGGCGGGGATGCGCAGGCCATCGAAGAACACCTCGGTGGTGTTGTGGTTGATCATCGTGGCGATCGGCCGGATCGTCATGCCGTGGCCGACGGCCTCGCGCATGTCGACGAGAAAGACCGACAGGCCCTCGGTGCGCCGCTGCACCTGCTCCAGTGGCGTCGTGCGCGCCAGCAGCAGCATCAGGTCGGAGTACAGCGCGCGCGAGGTCCAGATCTTCTGGCCGTCGATGACGTAATGGTCGCCGTCGCGCACGGCGCGCGTCTTCAGGCGCGTGGTGTCGGTGCCGGTGGAGGGCTCGCTGACGCCGAAGGCCTGCAGCCGCAGCCGTCCGGCGGCGATCTCCGGCAGGTAGCGTTCCTTCTGCTGCACGCTGCCGTGGCGCAGCACCGTGCCCATCGTGTACATCTGGGCGTGGGTGGCCGAGGCGTTGCACCCGCTCGCGTGGATCTCCTCCAGCACCACCCCGGCCGCGCGCAAGGGCAGGCCCGCGCCGCCATAGGCCTCCGGGATCAGCGCGGCCAGGTAGCCGGCCCGTGTCATCGCCTCGACGAAGTCCGAGGGGTAGGCGTCGCGCGCGTCGAGATCGCGCCAGTAGCTGCCGGGGAAGTCGGCGCAGATCCTGCGCACGCCCTCGCGGATCTCGGGGTGGTCCTCGCGGTCCATGGCCGCGTCGGCGCTGTCGTGGAGGGTGCTCATCGGTGGGAGGGCTGCAGGCGTGCCGTTCAGGAGGTTGCGACGCGGTGAAGGCTGGATGCGGGGCGCCAGCCCGTGGGCAGGCCGGCACGGGCGACGGCGCCGTGCAGCGCCACGCCCGGCAGCCACTGCGTCAGGCGCTGGCGCACCTCGAGCAGGGCCGGCAGGTCGATGCCGCTGGCCAGGCCGAGGGCGTCGAGCATGAAGCACAGGTCTTCGGTGGACACGTTGCCGGTGGCCCCCGGCGCGTGCGGACACCCGCCGATGCCGCCGAGCGAGGCGTCGAAGGCGCGCACCCCGACGTCCAGCGCCGCCTTCACGTTGGCCAGCCCGAGGCCGCGCGTGTCGTGGAAGTGCGCCAGCAGCGGCAGCGCGCCCGTCTCGGCCTGCACGGCGGTGAAGACCTCGGCCACGAGCTTCGGGTCGGCATAGCCCACGGTGTCGGCCACCGCGACCTCGTCGGCGCCGGCCTCGGCCAGCGCGGCGGCGCAGCGCCGCACCTCGTCCACCGCGATGCGCCCCTCGTAGGAACAGCCCAGTGCCGTCGACAGCCCGGCCGCCACCCGCACGCGCCCGCGCAGGCCGGCCTCGTCGCGCGCCCGGACGATGCGCGCGAGGTCCTCCAGCGAGGCCTCGCGCTCGCGCCGGACGTTGCGCAGGTTGTGGGTGCGGCTGACCGAGACCACGTAGTCCAGCTTGTGCACGCCGAGCTCGAAGGCGCGCTCGGCCCCGCGCAGGTTGGGCACCAGCGCCACCACGCACAGCCCGGGCAGCGCCAGCGCCTCGCGGACCACGGCCTCGGCGTCGGCGAACTGCGGCGCCAGTCGCGCCGGCACCAGCGAGGTGACCTCGATCTCGCGCACGCCCGCGGCGTGCTCGGCACGGATCCAGGCGAGCTTGTCCGGCGTGGGCATGAACTGCGCCAGCATCTGCAGCCCATCGCGCAGGCCCACTTCGCGCACCAGCACCGCATCGGCAGTCGTCGTTCCCACGGACTTCACTCCCCTGTGAATTGCGGCGGCCGCTTCTCGTTGAAGGCGCGCACACCCTCGAGCCGGTCCTTCGACGACACCAGGCGGTTGTAGGCCTCGATCTCGAAGCGCGAGCCCGTCAGCAGGTCGGTCTGCAGCCCCTGATGGATGGACTTCTTGGCCTGGCGCACGGCCAGCGGTCCGTTGGCGGCGATGTCGCCGGCGCAGCGCAGCGCCTCGGACATCAACTCCTCGACCGCGACGACCCGGTTGAACAGGCCCCAGGCCAGGCCCTGCTCGGCGTCGAAAGGCTGGGCGCGCAGGATGAGTTCCTTGGCCCGGCGTTCGCCCACCGCGCGGGCGAGATTCTGCGTGCCGCCGCCGCCGGGCATGATGCCCAGACGCACCTCGGACAGCGCGCAGCGCGCGTGCCGTGCGGCATAGATGAAGTCGCACGCCAGGGCCGTCTCCAGCCCGCCGCCATAGGCCACGCCGTTGATCGCGGCCAGCACCGGGATGGGCACCTCCAGCAGGGCGAAATAGGCGCGCTCGAAGATCTCGTGTTGGGCGCGCCAGCGCGCCTCGGTCATGCCGTCGCGCTCCTTCAGGTCGCCGCCAGCGCAGAAGGCGCGATCGCCGGCCCCGGTGAGGATCACGCAGCGCCAGTTGCCGGCGTCGCGGATCAGGCGCTGCCACAGTGCGAGCAGCTCCTCGCCCATGCGGGTGTTGATCGCGTTCATCACCTGCGGCCTGTCCAGGGTGACACGCAGCACATGCGCCTGGGGCTCGTCCAGACGCAGCGTCTGCAGCTCCAGGCCCTCGAATTCGGTGGTCATGGGGTCTCCCGAGGCAAGCTCTCGGCCAGGAACTGGCGCAGCGAACCAGCCTCGCCCAGGGCCGGGGCGGCGTGCGAAGCAGTCGGGCGCAGCCCGTCCAGGCACAAGGGCAAGCCCACCAGCGGGATGCTGCTGCCGGCCACCTGCTGCAGCAGACCGATGGCCTGGGTCTGTTCATGGGCCAGCATCTGCGCCACGTCCTGGACCGGGGCGCAGGGGATGCCCGCAGACTCCAGCAGCGCCATCCACTCGGCGTTGCCCCGTTGCAGGAAGCAGGGCTCGAGCAGCGCATACAGCCCCGCGGCATGACCCACCCGCGCAGGGTTGGATGCAAAGCGTTCGTCAACCACCCATTCGGGATGCCCCAGCACGGCGCACAGCGCCGCGAAGAGCTTGTCATTGCCGGCGGCGACGACGAGGTCACCGTCGGCCGTGCGGTAGGCGCGGTAGGGCACGATGCCCGCCTGACCGGAACCGTTCTTCGCCGGCACCGTGCCGCTGGCCAGGAACTGGGCGCTGAACAGGCTCATCCAGCCGATCGAGGTCTCCAGCAGCGAGACATCGACCACGCCGCCCTCGCCGGTTTGCTGGCGCCGCATCAGCAGGGAGACCACGCCCAACGCGGCCCACAGCCCGCAGCCCATGTCGACGATCGACGGGCCCACGCGAACAGGCGCGCCGCCGGGCTCGCCGACCACGCTCATGATGCCGCCGAAGGCCTGCATCAGCGGGTCGTAGCCCGGGCGGTCGGCCAACGGGCCCGCAGCGCCAAAGGCACCCATGTTGCAGTAGACGAGCCGCGGCTGCAGCGCGCGCAGGCTCGCCGCATCGAGCCCGAGTTCGGCCACCTGGCCCGGGCGCATGTTCTGCACCACCACGTCGGCCTGCGCCACCACGAGATCGAGCAGCGCCTGCCGGTCGTCCGGACCACGCAGGTCGAGCGTGAACGAGCGCTTGCCCCGGTTCAGCGCCTGGAAGGTGGCCGAGGCCCCGTCGACGAAGGGCGGACCCCAGTGGCGTGCGTCGTCGCCTGCGCCCTTCTCGATCTTGATCACCTGCGCGCCCAGGTCGGCTAGGATCTGGCAGGCAAAAGGACCCGCGACACTGTGGCCGAGTTCGACCACCGTGATCCCCGCCAGGGGGTGAGGCTGTCGTGCTCCTGCGTCCATGGATGATCGGGGCGTTGGTGAGGGTGGCGGTGTCCCGGCGACCGCGAAGCCAAGACGTCCAAACGTCCGGATGTTTATAACCCAAGCAAGGCCCTTGTCAATCCGCAGGACCCCGATGCAAGGCTCCCTCTCCCGCCTGGCGGCCGCGGCGCCCCGCTACCAGCATGTCGCCGCGGCGCTGCAGACAGCCGTTGCCGAGGGCCGCTACCCCGTGGGTTCGCTGCTGCCGCCCGAGCCGCAGTTGTGCGAAGCGTTCGGTGTGTCGCGGCACACGCTGCGCGAAGCGGTCCGGATCCTGTGCGACCTCGGCCTGCTCAGTCGCCACCAGGGGGTCGGCACGCGTGTGCAGGCCGCGCGGCCGAGCGAACGCTACGTGGCCACGCTCGGCTCCCTCGCCGACCTGATGCAGTACACGCAGGAGACCCGCCTGGAGGCCCGGCAATGCCGCTGGCTCGAGGTCAAGCCCCCGCTGTCGGGCTGGCTGGAGTGCAGCAGCGGCGAGCGTTGGCTCGAGATGGAAGTCTGTCGCTACCCGCGCGCCAGCGAGATCCCCATCGTCGACATGCGGGTGTATGTCAGGCCGGGGCTCGAGGGCGTCTGGAGCGAGTTGCAGGGGGGCAGCGGCTGGATCCACGGTCTGGTCGAGCAGCACGGCGGCGAGACCATCGTAGAGGTGCGCCAGACGGTCGGCGCTGTCGCCCTGCCCAGGGACAGTGCCCGTCTGCTGCAGGTCAAGACAGGCTCGCCGGGCCTGCGCGTGCGGCGTCAGTACCGAGGGGAATCGCGCCTGCTTTCGATGTCGGTCAACCTCTACCCGGTCGACCGCTTCGAATTCGTGACCACCTGGCGCTTGAAGGACCGCAGCGCCGGCTGAAGCACGCGCATCCGCGCACGCGGCCGCGACCGAGGGCGCCAGCGCGCTGGCTGGGAATCAAGCTTCAGCCAGCGCCTGCACCGTGTCGCGGATCAGGTGCCCCGAGATCGAGAAGCGCGGCGGGATCTTCGGCAACGCGTCCAAGGGGAACCAGCCCGCCTCCTCGATCTCGCCCGGCTGGGGCACGATCTCGCCGCCGGCCCACTGCGCGGTGAAAGCCACCATGAGACTGTTGGGAAAGGGCCAGCTCTGGCTGCCGTAGTAGCGCAGGTGGTGCACCTGCAGGCCGACCTCTTCCTGCACCTCGCGGTGCACGCAGTCTTCGAGCGACTCGCCAGCCTCGACGAAGCCCGCGAGGGCGCTGAACATGCCGGGCGCGAAGTGCGGCGCCCGCGCCAGCAGGAGTTCGGGGCGGCCGCGGTCTGCGCGCCAGACCAGCGCCATCATCGCCGGGCTCAGCCGCGGGTAGGACGCCTGGCCGCAGGCGGGACACCGGCGCGCGCGCTCGCCGGGCTGCAGTTCGGTGGGCGTGCCGCAGACGCCGCAGTAACGGTGGGTGCGGTCCCACTCGAGCACCTGGGCAGCACGACCGGCGAGCCCCGCCAGCGGCGCCGAGAACTGCATCATGGCCGATCGCAGTGGGACCTCGCGCCAGCCCGGCGGGGCGCTGTGCAGGTGCGCGGCCCAGCAGTCCAGGCCATCGAGCCGGCCGAGGAAGTGCCGCGAGACCGCGTCAGCCTCGAAAGCAGCCGACGACAGCGGCTCGAGCGGCAGCAACTCGTCGGCGGGCAGCAGCAGCTTGCCGCCCACGAACATGAGCCACCAGCCCGAGGAAGTGGCCGGCACCATGGGGTCGATCGCAGGAACGAATGGCATGCCTGGGTACGGGCCGAGCCCTGTGAATGAACGCAACCCCTAGCCTAAGCCATGCGCGACCATTGCGCACTCCGATCGGGCACTGGCGATTGAAGCGGACACGCGTTCATCTTGGCGTAAAGTCCTGGATCAATATCCTGTCAAGGACTGCTCCGTGACCACCGTCAAGACCTGCCTGAGCCAAAAATCCGGCGCCGTGATCAGCGTCACGTCGGCCGAACCCGTGCAGCGCGCGCTCGAGTTGATGAAGGCCCACCGGGTGCGGTCGGTGCTCGTCCTCGACCAAGGCCGTCTCGAGGGCATCATCACCCAGGGCGACTGCGCCATCCGCGTGCTGCTGGAGGGCCGGGACGCACGGATCACCCCGGTGGGCGAGATCATGACCCGGGATCCGCTGACCGTGCGGCCCGAAGATCCTCTCGAGGCCTGCATGGGCCTGATGGCCAACCGCAACTTCCGCCACCTGCCGGTGCTCGACGGCGGGCGCGTCGTCGGCGTGGTCTCGATCGGGGACATCGTCAAGGACATGATCCGCCAACTCGGCGCGCAAGTGTCCTTCCTCGAGACCTACATCAAGGGTCACGGCGCCTGAGAGGCTGAGCGGCGCACGCAGCACCGGCTGATCCGAATCACGAGATCGGCCGTTTTTTTGACCAAAACTTGACAGTGTCAATTTTGCCGATAAAGTACGTTGACGGCCTGGAGATCACCTTGTCCGGGGCCGCAGCAGAGCGCGGCACGAAGCGCGCGCGGCCCACCCTCCACAGGAGTCCCGAACCATGATCCACCGTGAACGCATGACCGCCCGCATGGAGGGAGACTTCGCAGTCTTCCTCATCGGCATGCGGATCAACCAGCCCTGGAAGGTGCACAAGTGGCTCCCAGTGGCCACGGCCATGCCGCGGATGCTGAAGGAGCTGTACGCCAAGTCCGAACTCGGCCTGCTCAGCCACGAGATGTGGTTCTCGCGCACGATCATCCTCGTCCAGTACTGGCGCAGCATGGACGCCCTGCTGGCCTACGCCAAGGCGCGCGAGTCGCACCATCTGCCGGCCTGGCAGGCCTTCAACCAGGCTATCGGCACCAGCGGCACCGTGGGCATCTGGCACGAGACCTACCTCGCCAAGGCTGGCACCTACGAGAACGTGTACGCGAACATGCCCGCCTTCGGGCTCGGCAAGGCGGGGACCCTCGTGCCGGCCAAATCAGGGCTGCAGTCGGCGGCAGCGCGACTGCGCAGCGAACACTGAATCCGGCGGCAGCGCCCAGCAGGCGGGTGTCTCGTCGCGCATCCCGAAGATGCCCGCACGGACCCACTCCTGGATCGCAGGCGCACTGCACCGCCTCGTCGCCCGCCGCCTCCAGTCGCCACCGCTCTTGGCCGCGCGGCGTCCGGCGCAAGTACGACCGACCGCGGCACGCATAGACTCCTGGTTACGAAAAATGCGTCCTGCCCGCCGACCACAGGAACTGCATGGGTAACGCATTTCCTGGCGCGCCGCAGTTCCCGGCCCTGGAAAGACTTGGCATGAGGTTCCTGCCCCAGCTTCATGAAGGCCCGATCGTCGAGGAGTTGACGCCCGAGGAGCGCCAACTGATGCGGGAGCGACTCGACGATGCCAACATCGAGATCGCTCGCGCGATGTCGCCGATCATGGTGCTCTTCGTCGTCCTGCTGTGGTCCATCGACTACATGCGCGCAACGGCCGGCCTTCTGCAGGGATCGCCGACGTACGTGGCGCACGCCGTGGCCCACGCCACCTACGCGCTGGGCGTCGTCCCGGCCCTGCTGCTGTGGACCGGGCACCGGTATTCCAGGGCCCTGCGGCGCCGGCTGCTGTGGCTGCACGTGGCCGTGATGGTCGGCAGCGTGCTCGTGATGGGCATGGCGGCGATGGTGGAGCGGCAAAGCCTCGTGCTGCTGGGCGTGGCGATGATGCTGGCCAACCTGATGTACCACGTGCCCAGGAAGCCGCGCTGGGCCTTCAATGCGCTGGCCCTGTCGCTGTTCACGCTGATGATCCTGGCCCTGCCTCAGTGGAGCGTGCTGTCGATGCTCGTTCTGTTCGGCGAGCTGCTGTCCCTGATCCTGGTCTCGGCCATCGTCGGCGGGCTCCACAACCGCCAGCGCCTGGTGTCGATGGTGGCCGCCTACCGCTACGAGCAGATGGCGATGATCGACGTGCTGACCGGGGTCTCCAGCCGCCGGCGCCTGGAAGACGTTCTCGACAGGGAACTGGGCCTGGCCCGGCGCGGGCGCCCTGTGTCGGTGATCCTGCTCGATCTGGACCGCTTCAAGTCCGTGAACGACCGCCACGGCCACGAGGTCGGCGATGACGTGCTCCGCAGCGTGGCGCGGGTGCTCCAACAGGTGGCCAGGTTGTCGGATGTGATCGGCCGTTGGGGTGGGGAGGAGTTCCTCGTGATCTGCACCGACACCGACCTGGAAGGCGCAATGCGGCTGGCCGAGCGCCTTGCCGTAGTGCTGCGCGAGTCGCCGGTGCCCGTGGTCGGTCAGGCCACGGCCAGCTTCGGCGTGACCCAGGCCGTCGCGGGCGATACCCTGCGCGACTTCATCGATCGCGCAGACCTCGCGCTGTACCGCGCGAAGGAGGCCGGCCGGGACCGGGTGGTCGCTTCTGCAGACACACCCCGTGAGCCCGCACGCCTGTCGGTACGCACCGGCGGCGAGTGACGACCTGCCCAAGAGAAGGACGCAACGCCCGGGCCAGAGACGCGCGCAGCCGCTCGCCCGCCCACACACCCTCGGCGAGGATGCAGTCGAGGCTGCGCACGACGAGCGTAATGCGGTCGAGGAAAGGGTTCAGGCCCTGCGCAAGTTCGCCGAACTCGCCCTCGGCCTGCTGCGCCGCCGGGCGCTGCACGCAATGCGGCCCGGCGGTGCGGAAGTCGAACCGCAGCGCCGCGTAGCGGATGCTGAGCTCCACCGCGGCCACGGCCAGCAGCAGCGGAAAGCAGCCCCGATCATGTGGCGCGCGAAGGACTGCTCGAAGCGGCCGTGGGGCGGCGCGTTCATGGGGCGCATCCTGGCCGGAGGGGGCCGTCGATGCGCATCGAGAAGTCGGCTCGGCTCGGCACCAGGGCGGCGCCCAGGCCCGCAAACGCAGCACGGGCCTTTCGGCCCGTGCTGGAACATCGTCAGCCCAGGGGGCTGCGTGCGAAAGGCGGCTGCGCCGCGCGGCTTACTTCTTCTTCGCCGCAGCGTCCATCAGCTTCTTGCACTCTTCCTTCATCTTGGCGTCGGCCTTGGCCGCGTCCATCTTCTTGCACTCTTCCATCTTCTTGTCGTCCTTCATGGCGCCACCATGGGCGCCAGCGAAGACGGGTGCCGCGCCCAGGGCGAAAGCTTCTGCGACGACTGCGGAAAGGAACTTGGTCATGGGTAGACTCCGATGATGATATTGATCACACGGCCTTCGAGGCCTGCGTGCGAATGTAGCGCGTCCGCGCCCGCTCGTGTGCGACCGCGCCATCGCAGCTTAGGGTTTCGTGGCGCCGGATCCACAGCGCTGGCGGCGTGCACGCTCCTGTGGGCCCTCAGCACGGGCATGCTGCAGGCGGCTCCGGTCGTCCCCACGGACGACGCCCAGGTCCTTGAACGTCTGCCCTGGCGCGCCGGCGACGCCACCGCCCGCGATCTGGCCGCCCTGCGGGCGGCCGCTGCAGCCGACGCGGCGCCTGCAGCCGCAAGCGTGCAACTGGCCGAGCGCTACTTCGACCTCGCCCTGGAACGCGGGGATCCGCGCTATGCCGGCTATGCCGAGGCAGCGCTCGTGCGGGCGAAGGGCGAGCCCGCGGCGGAGTGGCTGACCCTGCGCGGCGCCCTGCGTCAGTACCGGCATGACTTCGCGGGCGCGCTGCAGGACTTCCAAGCGGCCCTGGCAAAGGACCCCGCACACGCGCAGGCCCATGCGTGGCGCGGTGCCGTTCACCTGGTCCAGGCCGAAACGGAGCGGGCCCAACGCGAGTGTGCGGCCCTCCGCCGCCTCGACCGCCCCGCCTTGGCGGGCGCCTGCGAAGGACTGGCGCTGGCCTACTCCGGACGGTTGGACGCAGCCTCGCGCACGCTGGGTCAGGCCGTGGCAACAGCAAGTTCTCCGCAGCAACGCTCCTGGCTGCTCACCCGTCTGGCCGAGGTGGCGGACTGGCAGGGCCGGCCGCAGGTCGCCGAAAGCCTGTACCGCGCGGCGCTGGCCCAGGGCGTGGAGAGCGTCTACCTGCGCACGGCCTGGGCCGATCACCTGCTCGACACCGACCGGCCCGAGATGGTGTTGCAGGAACTCGCGGGGCGGGAGGCCGCCGACAGCCTCCTGCTGAGGCTGGCCGAGGCCGCAGCCGCGCTGAAGCGTCCCGAGGCCGAGAATTGGAAGCGCGCGCTGCAGGACCGCTACGCCGCGGCCCAGGCGCGCGGCGACACCACACACCGGGCCGAGGAAGCCCGGTTCGAGTTGCGCCTGCGCGGCGACGCCGCGGCAGCCCTGCGCCTGGCACAGGAAAACTACGCCGTCCAGCGGGAACCGCGCGACGCGCGCGTGCTGCTGGAAAGCGCTGTCGCCGCCGGCCAGCGTGCCGCCGCGCAGCCGGCCATCGACTGGCTGCAGCGCAGCCGCTTCGAGGACCGACACCTGCGCGAGCTGGCGGGCCTGACGAGCACGCCGGCCCCGGCCAGGAAGCCCTCGCGATGAAATCCGTCACTTCAATCTGTCGCGCCCTGCGGCACGGGCTGGCCTTGTGCAGCCTGCTGGCCGGATGTCTGCTGGCCTGGCCCGCGCTCGCGCACAAGGCCAGCGACAGCTACCTGACGCTGCGCGTCCAGGGCAGCGAGATCTCGGGCCAGTGGGACATCGCCCTGCGAGATATCGAAGTCGCACTCGGCCTGGACGCCGATGGCGACGGCGAGATCCGCTGGGGCGAGCTGCGAGCGCGCCACACCGCGCTGGCAGCCTGGGCGCTGTCAGGGCTGACGCTGGAGCGGGGTGGCCGCTGCACGCTGCAGGTGGCCGGGCACGCGGTCGACGAGCACACCGACGGGGCCTATGCGGTGCTGCAACTGGCCGGCCGCTGCCCAGGCGACGCGGGCCCGCTGACGGTGGACTACCGTCTGCTGTTCGATGTCGACACGCTGCACCGGGGCCTGCTGAAACTCGCACTCGACGGGGTGGACCACGCCTCGGTGCTCGCGCCCGAGCAGGCGCGGCCCGCCTTCACCCCAGCACCGCCAGGCCCGGCGGCGGCGTTCGTGTCCTTCTTGCGGCAAGGCGCGTGGCACATCTGGATCGGCTTCGACCACATCCTGTTCCTCGTGGCGTTGTTGCTGCCGGCCGTGTTCGAACGGCGCGCGCGACGCTGGGTCGGCGTGCCGCGTTTCGGCCTGGCCACGCGCGACGTGGTCGCGGTCGTCACCGCCTTCACCCTGGCGCACTCGATCACGCTGTCGCTGGCGGCCCTCGAATGGGTGAGCCTGCCCTCACGCTGGGTCGAGTCGGCCATCGCCGCCTCGGTCGTCGCCGCCGCGGCGAACAACCTGCGGCCCCTCATCGGTGGGCGGCGCTGGATGGTGGCCTTCGGTTTCGGGCTCATCCACGGCTTCGGCTTCGCCAGCGTGCTGGCAGACCTCAGTCTTCCCACCGCGTCGCTGGCCTGGAGCCTGGCCGGCTTCAACGTCGGCGTGGAGCTGGGTCAGCTCGCGATCGTCGCCGTCTTCCTGCCGGTGGCCTTTGTGCTGCGACACACCGGCCTGTACCGGCACGTGATCTTCACCGGGGGCTCGTGGGCTGCCCTGGTTCTTGCCGCAGTGTGGTTCGTGGAGCGGGCCTTCGACCTGTCCTGGTTCGGCTGAGGCGCCTTCGACAGGCGCGGGGTGGCGCCAGCCCGTACCGGTGCACGGGAGGCTTCAGCGCCCCGGCGCCAGGGCCTCGATGTCGGCGAGCGTCAAGCCCAGCCCGAAGCCCGGCTCGTCGGTCGGCCGCACCCGACCGGCCACGGGCACCTGCATCCCGGGCGTCAGCCTCACCTCCTCGAACGGCACCCCGGGCGCCGAGCCGATGAAGTACTCGCCCATCGGGCAGTTGGGCACGGCCAGGCTGAAGTGCTGCCCGTAAGGCGTGTTCACCCCGGCGTGCAGGATCACCGACTGGCCGAAGGCCTGGGCCAGCTGCGCGATCCGAAGACAGCCCGTCAGGCCGCCCGCCCAGCCGATGTCGGGCTGCACGATGTCGAGCAGCCGCCCCGCTGCCGCCTGGGCGTAGGGCGGGATCGTGTACCAATGCTCACCGCCGGCCAGCGTCAGGCCGGGCAGGCGCTGGCGCAAGGAGCGCAGCCCGTCGAGGTCTTCGGGCAGCAGGCAGTCCTCCATCCAGCGCAACCGGAAAGGCCTCAGGCGTTCGGCCAGCCGGACGCTGTAGTCGACGTCGAAGGCCATCCAGCAGTCGAGCATCAGGTCCACGCTGTCGCCGACGAGCGCTCGCCGCTCGGCCACCAGTTGCTCGTTCAGCGCCAGACCGCGCTCGCCGTCGGCCGGTCCGTAGGGGCAGGCGAGCTTGGTCGCGGTGAAGCCCTGCTCCAAGTACCAGTCGGTGTCGTTGCCGGTGGCGTAGCAATCGATGTGCTCACGCAGCGGCCCGCCGATCAGCGCGTAGACCGGCTGGCCCAGGATCTTGCCCTTCAGGTCCCAGAGTGCCAGGTCGATGGCGCTGACCGCGTAGCAGGACAGGCCTCCGCCGTAGGGCGAGGTCATGCCCTGCATCATGTCCCACAGCCGCTCGGTGGCCATCGCGGGCTCGCCCTCGAGCAGGGGGCCGAGGTGTCCGTTGATGATCGCGATCACGGGCGGTCCGTAGCGGCTCATGCCGAAGCCCCACCGCCCGTCTTCGGCCGTCACCAGGCAACCCACCGAGGGCCAGGCGGGCCGCCAGCTCGAGCGCAGCCGCTTGAAGCGGTCATGGCGCGACATCGGGCTGGCGACCTCGGCGTCGGCCGTCCAGGCCGGGCGCCGCTGGGGCGTCGACGGCGGCCCGCCCGTCAGGTCGCTGCGGATCTCGAAGGCGCGGATCGAGCGGATCTTCATCGGCCAGGCCCCGGGCCCACGGCCCCCACCGCATGCGCACGCACGAAGGTCCAGTCCGGCAGCGCACCGAGCCCAGGACCGTCGGGCAGGTGCATCAGGCCGTCGGCGCCGATGCGGGCTGGACGATCGATGCCGTGCTCGTAAGGTGCCTCCGGGAACAGCACTTCGATCATCACCGGCTCGTCATGCGCGCACAGCAGGTGCAGGTTGGCCAGGTTCATCAGCGCGCTGGCGCCGTGGTGCGAAACCACGGGCACGCCGTGCGCGCGACAGACCTCGAAGGTTCGCAGGGCACCGGTGATGCCCCCCTTCCAGTAGACGTCGCACAGCACCGCGTCGTAGGCGCGGGCGTCGAGGGCGTTGTTGATCGCCGGATGCAGGCCCGGCAGGGTCTCGCCGCCGATCACCGGGATGTCGAGCGCCTCGCGCAGGCGCCGGTAGCCGCGCCAGTCGTGCTGGGGGAGCGGCTCCTCGAACCAGTGGAAACCCTCGCGCTGCAGCGCCTGGCCGACCTGCAGCGACGCCGCCTCGTCATAGCGCTTGGCCGCATCGAGCATCAGACGGATGTCGGGGCCGGCCGCCTCGCGCAGCGCGCGCGCGAGTTCGATGTCACGCACCGGGTCGTAGAAGGGGTGCACCTTGTAGGCCCGGTAGCCGCGGGCCACGGCCTGGCGAAGGTCGGCCACGTAGTCGTCCATCGTGGCATAGTGGCTCGAACTGGCATACGGCTGAAGGGCGCGGCGTTTCGCGCCGAGCCGCGCCGCCACCGACTGCCCGTCCAGCCTCGCGGCGAGGTCCCACAGCGCCACGTCGACCGCACTGATCGCAAAGACACTGACGTAGCCCGCAGGTTCGAGCGCGATCATGCGGTCCCAGGCCTGCTGCGGCTGGCGCGCGTCCAGCCCCACGACACGCGGCGCCAGCGAGACCTCGACGGGGTCGGCGATCGTCGAGCCCGGCTGGCCTCCGTGGGTGCGCGCCAGTGAATAACCCGCGCATCCGTCGTCGGACTCGGCGATCGTCAGCACCATCTCCAGGGCGCCAGGGAAGTTGCCCTGGTGGATCGGGACCATCGGCTGCGCAAAGCGCAGCGTGCGCACCGAGCGGATCTTCGGGCTCACTCCGCCGTGACCTTCAGCCGCACCGCGAGGTCGGTCCACAGCCGCAGGTCGCTCGCGATCACGCGGGCGAACTCGGCCGGCGTGCTGCCGACGATCTCGTGGCTGCCGCTGATCAAGGTCTCCCTGACTGCGGGGTCGGCCAGCACCTTGCGCACCTCGGCATTCAGCCGGTCGATGATCGCAGGGGGCGTGCCCGCCGGCGCGAGCAGCCCGTACCAGGCGTCCAAGGTGAAGCCGGGCGAGAGCGCTTCCCTGGTGCTGGGCACCTCCGGAAAGAGCGGGCTGCGGCTCGCGGTGGTCACCGCCAGGGGCCGCAGCTTGCCGGCCCTGACCTGCGGCAGGGCGATCATCAGCGCCGGGAAGGCCAGTTGGGTCTCGTTGACCATCACGCTCGTCACCTGCTCGGTGGCGCTCTTGTAGGGCACGTGGACGATGTCCAGGTTGCCCCCGTTGGTCTTGAAGAGTTCGCCGGCGTAGTGCCCGATGCCGCCATTGCCGCCGGAGGCGTAGCTCAAGGCGCCGGGCTTGCTTCGGGCCAGCGCAATCAGGTCATCGACCGTCTTCACCGGCGACGACGCGGGCACCACCAGCAGCGCCGGGATGCGCGAGACCAGGACCACGGGTGCGAAGTCGCGGATCGCGTCGTAGCGGGTGTTGCCCAGGCCCGGGTTGCCGACCAGTTGGGTCGCGTTGAAGAGCAGCGTGTAGCCGTCGGCCGGCTGGCGCGCCACGAACTCGGTGCCGATGTTGCCGCCGGCACCGGCCCGGTTGTCGATCACGATCGCCTGGCCCAAGGCCGTCGCGGTCCGCGACACGACCTGCCGCGCCACCGTGTCCACCCCCGAACCCGCAGGAAACGGGACGACGACGCGGATCGGCTTGGTGGGGTAGGTCTGCGCGCTGGCGGGCGCGACAGCCGACACGGCAGCCAGGGCGAGCGCCACGCCGGCCAGGCCGAGCCGCCGCCTGGAGGACGGGCCGCGGCTCAGGAATTTCAGGTTCTTCATTCGTCTCCTCCGGGGGATGTCATGGGTTCAGTGGCGCGCACCCTGCGGATGACGCGCCCCCCGGAGCATAGGCAATCCGGACGCCCTGGGCAAGACTCCAGGGCGCCCACGGCCGCGCGGCGAGCGCCGGCCCGCCGCCACAAGCCTCAGCGCGGCGTGCGCGCGCCGCTGCGGGACGCAGGCGGCCCCGAGCGCCGATGCGCCTGGGCCGGGTCACGTCCCTGGCCGGGCATGGGCCGGCGAGCACGCGTGTCCTGCGGCGCGGGACGGCGCGGCTCCAGACCGGCGATCACCTTGGACGGGATGGCCTGCGTCGTGAAGCGTTGGATGCGCTGGATCATGCCGGCGTCGCGGCGCTCGGCCAGCGTCACCGCCAGACCGCTGCGCCCGGCCCGGCCGGTGCGGCCGATGCGGTGCACGTAGTCCTCGGCCTTCATCGGCAGGCCGTAGTTGATGACGTGGCTGATGGTCGGCACGTCGATGCCGCGCGCGGCCACGTCCGTGGCCACGAGCACGCGCAGCTGGTGCGCGCGCAGGCCCTGCAGCACGCGGTTGCGCTGCCCCTGGGGCATGCCACCGTGCAGCGCAGCCGCGGAGTGGCCCATGTCGGCCAGCCGGTCGGCCAACCACTCGGCGTCGCGCTGGGTGCTCGTGAAGACCACCGCCTGGTCGACGTCGCGCTCGGTCAGCACGTGATCGAGCAGCGCCTGCTTGTGCTGCAGGTCGTCAGCCCAGTGCAGACGCTGTTCGATGTCGGCATGCGCCTGGGTGTACGAGGCCACGTCCACGCGCTGCGGGTCGCGCAGCAGCGTCTGGGCCAGGCGCCCGACATGCCCGCCGAAGGTGGCGCTGTACATCACCGTCTGGCGCGCCGCGGGCAGCGCCTGCGCGATGAGTTGGATGTCGTCGATGAAGCCCATGTCCAGCATGCGGTCGGCCTCGTCCAGGACGAGCATTTCGACCCCGGACAGCACCGCCTTGCCCGAGCCCATGTGGTCCATCAAGCGGCCCGGCGTGGCGATCAGGATGTCGAGCGGCCCCGCGAGCTGGCGCAGTTGCAGGCCGTAGGGCACGCCGCCGACGACGGTGGCCACGCGCAGGCCGCGCACATGGCGCCCGTAGGAACTTGCGGCGCGGGCGAGCTGCATGGCCAGTTCGCGCGTGGGGGTCAGCACCAGCACCCGCGGGCCACTCGGGCCGCCCCGAGGGCTGCGCTGGACCGGCTCCTGCCGGGAATGCAGCACGCGCGCCAACGCCGGCAGCATGAAGCTGGCCGTCTTGCCGCTGCCGGTGCTGGACGAGACCATCAGGTCGCGCCCCTCGAGGGCGGGCGGGATGGCGCGCAGCTGCACCTCGGTCGCCTCGGTGTAGCCGGCGTCGCGGAGTGCGGCGCCAAGCGCCTCGTGCAGGTTCAAGGAATCGAAACTCATCGGTACAGGTCTTTCGTGCAAGCCGCGGCGCAGCGGCACCAGACCCTGGGCGGTACCGGGAGAACTTAGGCAAGGGGGACAGGAAGGCGGCGGGGACACGACGGCAAGACGCAAAACAGGGGCCCGCCCAAACGCGCAACCCAGCATCATACTGGATTCCGTCGGGCTGCGAGAGTGCGCACTCGCCCCTTGCCCGTCGAGTCGCCCCAGGCCCGCCTGCTCGCCGCCAGCGATGCCGGACCGAGCGGACGCCAGCGCATACGGGCCCTCAGGCTCGCGATCAGGAGCTCATCGGGAAACGACCTACCATAGTCAGGTCATCCCGACTCCTGTCCTCCCATGCCCAGCGCTCTCGAAGGTATTCGCGTCCTCGACCTCTCCCGTGTGCTCGCCGGCCCCTGGTGCGCGCAAAGCCTGGCCGATCTCGGCGCCGACGTGATCAAGGTCGAGCGCCCCGAGGCCGGCGACGACACGCGCGGCTGGGGCCCGCCCTTCCTGAAGGACCTCGAGGGCGGCGACACGGCCGACTCCGCCTACTACCTGGCCGCCAACCGAGGCAAGCGCTCGATCGAGGTCGACCTCGCCACGGATGCCGGGCGCGAGATCATCCGCGCGCTGGCGGCGGTGAGCGACGTCGTGATCGAGAACTACAAGGTCGGTGCCCTGCGCAAGTACGGTCTCGACCACGCCTCGCTGTCGGCGGTCAACCCCAGGCTCGTGTACTGCTCGATCACCGGTTTCGGGCAGACCGGGCCGTGGTCGCACCGCGCCGGCTACGACTTCATCATCCAGGGCCTGGGCGGCCTGATGTCGGTCACCGGCGAGGCGGACGACCGCCCGGGCGGCGGCCCGCAGAAGGTGGGCGTGGCGGTGGCCGACCTCTTCACCGGGATGTACGCGACGCAGGCGATCATCGCCGCGCTCTTCCACCGCGAGCGCACCGGCGAGGGCCAGCACCTGGACCTGGCGCTGCTGGACGTGCAGGTCGCGATGACCGCCAACATGGGCTCGAACTTCCTGCACAGCGGCGTGGCGCCGAAGCGCTGGGGCAACGCCCACCCCAACCTCGTGCCCTACCAGACCTTCAAGGCCTCGGACGGCTGGATCATCGTGGCCGTGGGCAACGACGGCCAGTTCCGCCGTTTCGTCGAACTGGGCGGCGAGCCCGGCCTGGCCGACGACCCGCGCTTCCTGCGCATGCGGGACCGCATCGGCAACCGCGACGCGCTGGTCCCGCTGCTGGCCGACATGGTGTCCCGGCGCACCCAGCAGGCCTGGATCGACGGCATGGAGGCCGCCGGGGTGCCCTGCGGCCCCATCAACAACCTGCGGCAGGTCTTCGAGAACCCCCAGGTGCAGGAGCGCGGCATGCGCATCGAGATCGAGCGGCCCGATGCCGGACCGATCCCGCTGGTGGCCAACCCGGTCAAGGCCTCGCGCACGCCGCCCGCCTACCGCTTGCCGCCGCCCCGGCTGGGCGAGCACACCGACAGCGTGCTGGCGTCCGTGCTGGGCTGGGACGACACCCGCATCGCCGCGGCCCGCACGGCCGGAGCGATCGGCCCGCAGCGTGACCAGGGGTCGCCGGATCGTTGATCGACCCGGGCCCGAGGGCCGCAGCATCGCTCACGGCCGCGGGGCGCGCGCACACCGCGCCCGCAGGCTCATTCCACCTTGGCCTCGCGCCTCATCACCTCGAGCCGTTGCTGCAGCACCCGCTGCGCGATGGCCTGGCGCACCTGCGGCCGGACCTGGATGAGCGGGGGGGCGACGTAGGGCCGAACTTCGTCGACCTGGACCACGTGCCAGCCACTGGCCGTGCGCACGGGCGCGGGCACCAGCTGGCCGGGCCCCAGGCCCTTGACGGCCTGGGCGATCGGCGCCAGGAGCCCGCCCTCGGGCGACCAGCCGCCCAAGCCGCCCTCGTTGCGGGTGTCAGGGTCGATCGAATAGTCCGCCGCCAGTGCGGCCATCTTGTCGCCACCGCGGATGCGGTCGTGCAGCAGGCGCGCCGTGGGCTCTTCCCGGACCAGCAACTGCCGCAGGCGCAGTTCGCGCCGCCCGAGCGCCGCGACCTGGCGCTCGTACTCGGTCTTGAGTTCGTCCTCGGTGGGCTGCACCGCCTGCAGCACCGACTGCTGCCAGGCAGTGGCCAGTGCGCGCTGGCGCAGGACCTCGATCTGCGCCTGCATCAAGGGGGCCGCGTCCAGCCCTGCGCGCGCGGCCTCGCGCACCATCAAGGCCTGGTCGACGAGCGCGTCGCGGACCTCCGCCAGGGTCTGCGGCGTCACCGGTGCGCCACGTGCCGTCAACTCCCGCAGCAGCACCTCGGCCAGCGCCCGGGACTGGGGCTGGCCATTGACCATGACGAAGGTCTGCGCCAGCAATTCCGACACGCTGGGGCGCGCCTGGGTGGACTGGGCCCCGCACGGGGCCGACACGAACGCTGCACAGGACAGGAGCAGCCCAGACATCGAAAAACCACGAAATGCTTGAAACGCTATCAACATTCGAATCGCCTGATCTGATGCCCGGCGTCGATTGTGCGCCACGCAAGATCCACCCTGTAAGCGTTGGTGCCCCGGTGAAATCGCCTCGCAGGCCGCCGGGACCGCCGGCTCACCGACGCGCGGGCAGCACGCCTGTCGGGTCCACAGGCTTGCCCAGTCGCCGCACCTCGAAGTGCAGCTTGACCCTGTCGGCCTCGCTGTCCCCCATCTCGGCGATCTGCTGCCCGCGGCGCACCACCTGGTCTTCCTTGACGAGCAAGGCCCGGTTGTGGGCGTAGGCCGTCAGATACGTTTCGTTGTGCTTGACGATGATCATGTTGCCGTAGCCGCGCAGGCCGGCGCCGGCATAGACCACGCGGCCGTCCGCGGCCGCGCGCACCGGCGCCCCCGCCCGGCCCGCGATCGACAAGCCCTCGACACCGCGGCCGGCGTCGAAGAACCCGATGACGTCGCCCTCGGCCGGCCACACCCAGTCCAGCGCGTCGTCCCCGGCTGCCGACCGCGGCGCCCATGGCTCGGCCGCCGCGCGGTCGGGCTGCGCGCGCTCGGCGGGCCTGGCTTCGGCCGCTGACGGCGTCGGCGCGTTGCCCGCGAGCAGCCGTCGCCCGAGATCGGTGAGGTGGTCGCCAAGGTCCTCCGCAGCCACGCCGACGCTGACGATGCCCAGGGCGTACGGCGCCACCTCGTAGGGGTTGAAGTGCACCTGAAGGCCCGGACCCTCGAGGCCCCAGCGGGACGTGTCGATCAACTTGACGAGTTCCTTGACGTCCGAGACCTGAAGGTCCTCGCCTGCCTCTTCACGCAGCAACTCCAGAACTTTCTGCGCGAGCGACTGTCGCCAGCCCGGGCCGATGAACAGGTCCTCGGCCCGCATTGGGCGCGCCTGTCCGGTCAGGAAGTGGTGGTGGGTGCGGGCCGACATGCCGTGCGCTGCGCCGTGGAAGTAGAACTCGGCGCTCTCCACGACCTGGATCACTTCCCTGCCGACGTGGGACACGCTCAGCGACACCTCGGTCGTCGAATCGGCATCCGCTTGCTGGCCCTGCCCATAGGCGCTGCCTCGGTCCAGAAAGGCGTTGAGCGCCCCGAGCCAGCGGGGCGCTTCACGGCCTGCGACGACCTCCACCTGGGGGTAGGCGGACTGGTGCGTGCCCGCGGGCGCCTCGGGGTCGGTGGGCGCCACGTAGCGGTACTGGCTGACCACGTAGGCCTGCAGCCCCGCGCCGGGCGCCACAGGCTGCAATTCGGCGATGCGCTTGTCGTACAGGCCGCGCACGCATTCCATCGAGTCCTGGTCCAGAACGACCTGCCGCGTGGAGTTGCTGCACGAGCGCGGCCAGAACGCCAGCCAAGCGCGCTGCGACGCGAGCACGCGGCGCCGGGCTGGCTCGCTCAGGCGGGAGACGTGCAGCCGGTAGGTCTCGCCCATCCGGCGGTCCAGCGAAGAGAGGGCCTCATCGGCGCAGAGGAAGCGCTCCTGCACGGTGCGGGCCTGGCGGCAGTCGAAGCTGGCGGCGCGGGCGTCGCACAGCACGCTGGCCAGCGTCACCGCCGCCCACGCCACTGGGGCGATCCAGCTCATCTTGACAATGCGGGGGTCAGGTTGGGGACGCACGACGAAAGCTGGGTTGAGGACGGGGCGGGTCAGGAAGATCCGGGCGGACCATCGGAGCGTCCGCCATGGTCTGGACGAGCAGCACGGCCGGCTTGCCGCCGACCTTTTCGGCCGCCCACCTCCCGACGTCCTGCACGTGCAGTTCGGCTCGATCGGTCAGGTGCAGGCCTCGGACTGTTCATTCTGCGCTTGGCCTGCTGTGCCCGTGCTTCCATGGCCCCTGGGGCACTGGGCCATGTGGCCGGCATGGGACGGGACGGTCGAAAACATGTCGGGGGCCTGGTCGGCGCCGACGGTCTCCTGCTGGGCGAACGCAGACGCGCTGGGGTTGCTCGCGGCATCCCGACACAAGCGGCACGCCCTGAACCGATCGAAGTGGAAACCCCGGCTTTCCCCCATCCGTTCAGAACCCGCTCGACACTCCGAACCTCTGCGGGTCCCAGCTGGCGTCCACGTCACCGCGCAGGACGCCGATCAGGTTCCACTGCGCCGGGCCGGGCGGGGCCACGTCGATGGCCACGGGTCCGGGCACGCCCGGGACCAGGGAGGACGGCATGGCGTCGTCGCCTTCATCGACGAAGATCCACGCAGGCGCGGGAGCCGCAAGCCCGACCGCATGGCGCAGCACGCCGAGAGCGTCGGCGAGGCTCACGGTTCCGGACCCATCGAAGTCTGCGGCCAAGGACTGGAGGCGGGAGCCGCCGGCGCCGCCAGCCATGCTGGCGATCATCTTGAGGATGCAGACGGCGTCTTCGAGCGTGACCGCCAGGGATGAACCTAGATCATCCGGCAGTTGGGCGCGCCCGAGCGGGCCGTCGTCGACCGTGCCGGCAAGGCGCGCACCCCAGCCATGGCCGGTGCCATGGCTGGGGTGCGCAACGCCGCTGGCGCGGTCGAGGGCAACTCGATCGGGTGTGCAGCGGTCTCACCCCCGCGGTGAAGCAGGCCGTTGGCGGCATCTTCAGCGTGGTCAAGCATTTGCCAGCGAACACATTCGCCCTGCCTGCCGATGGCGCTCAGTTCGGGCCAGTTGTCCGAGCCACCGGGCAGGAACCCGTCCACGGTCACGCTTGGGTGGCCACGGGTCGAGCCATCCGCGGCGAACTGATGGACACAGACGGATTGCCCGTCACGGTTGACCACCACGAACCCACCGGACCACCCTAGCGCCGCGGTCCTGACCCAGGTGCCCGCCGCGTAGCTGGTGGGCGCCGCATCGACCGGGCGCGCGTCGACGTCGTAGCGCCGCACATGGACCCTGCCCCCGCCCACCCAGGTGAGCACGAAGGCGCCACGGGTCCCCAGCGCGGTCGCGACTGCGTTGCGATCGGTGCCCACCGCTTCGGGCCCGTACGCCGCTTCATTGACGATCGGCATCCCGACCTCCTGCTGTACCTGCCGCGTGAGTCGCAGCAGCGCTCCAAGCGCGGTCCAAGGCGTTCCCCTGGTCCACCGCGGCTGTTCCGGCGCCCGGCGGGTCGACCGCCTCCAAGCGCGCGGCCAGACCTTGCAAAATGCCCTTGCGCAAGGCCCGTGCCTACCCTGCCCGTGTCACCGCAGCTCGGCCTGCAGGCACAGCTGGTAGCCGTCGCCGCGCAGCGCCTGCACGATGGGGCCGCTGAAGCCCAGCGGCGCCAGCTTGTTGCGCAGCCGCATCATGCGCAGCCGCAGTTTGCCCAGGTTGGCGTCGCTGACGCTCAGGGCCATGACGTCCAGCAACTGCCAGTGACCCAGCCGCTGGTCGCCGGCCCGAACCAGCGCGCACAGCATCGCCATCTCGTCGGCATTGAGCCTGACGGTGCCGGCCGGTCCCTGGGCCTGCAGCAGACCGACCTGCAGCTCGAGCACCGGCCCGGCCGGGCTGCTGCCCTGGCCCGGGTTCAGCTGGCGGCCCAGGGCCAGCACCGCGGCGTTCAGCTCCTCCAGGCTCATCGGTTTGGTCAGGTAGATGTCGGCGCCCGACTCATAGCCCTGCACCTTGTCGCGCAATTCGCGGCGCGAGGTCATCATCAGCACGCGCAGTCCCGGCTGGGCGCGCCGCATGCGCCGGGTCAGGCTCAGCCCGTCCTCGCCGGGCAGGTTCAGGTCCACCACCAGCAGGTCGATGGCCGCCTGGCCGGCCGCGTCGTCCAGCTCCTCGGCGCAGACGAGGCCCCGCACGCGGTGGCCTTGCTCGCGCAGCAGGTCGACCACCGCCCCGCGCAGGTTGTCGTTGTCCTCGACCACGACGATGTTCATGCCGGCAGCCACAGCTCGAAGCACACCTCGGCGGCTTCAGCCCGGTAGGACAGTTCGCCGCCCAGGCGCCTGGCGGTCAGCGCCGACAGGTACAGGCCCAGACCCGACCCCGGCTGGCGCATCGCGGCGCGGCCACGTTGGTACTTCTCGAACAGGTGGGCCGGGTCGGGCCGGCCCATCGCGCCCGCGGCGTTGCGCACACTGAATTGCAGGCCGGCCTGCGGCCCGCGCGGCTGGGCGCAGGCCGCCACCGTGGCGCCGCCCGCGCCGTACTTCAACGCGTTGTCCATCAGGTTGCCCAGGATCACCGCCAGCAAGGGCCGGTCGGTCTGGCAAGGCGGCAGCGGGTCGGCCAGCTCCAGCGTGATGCGAGCGCTGGCGGGGTGCTTGTCGTGCAGTTGGGTGCGCAGCTCGTTCAGCAGCGCCGACACGTCCACGGCAGCGCGCTGCAGCGCCGGGCCGTGCCCGTCGAGCTGACCCGCCAGCGCGCAGTTGTCGATGATGCTGCGCATGCTGTCGATCGCCAGGTAGGCCCGGGCGCGCATCGTCGACGACTCGCTCAAGCCGCCCAGTGCCAGGCTCGCCACCGCCAGCGGCGTCGTCAGCTCATGCGTCAGCATGGCCAGGAGTTGCTCCTGCTCCTCGCGCCGGACGCGCTCCTGGGCCGCGTCGCGCTGCGACTGCGTCAGCGACGCCAGGGCCAGCCGGTGCGCATCGCTGAGGCTCTTCGCCCGGGTATGCAAGGCGCCGGCCAGCAGCAGCGCGCTCACGAAGGCGTACAGCGGCAGGCCCGACGAAGACCACGGCATGCTGGGCAGCAATCCCAGCGCGGGCAGGGTTGCCGAGAGCAGCGTCAGCAGCATCAGCGCGTACACCGCCAGCAGATGCCGCCGCGACAGCCGCATGACCTCGTGCCGCCCGGGCGGCGGCAAGCGCCAGACCATCACCCACAGCAGCAGCGGGGTCAACGTGGTCGCCACCACGTTGAGTTGCAGCACGGCGCGGGTCTGCCCGGCCAGCAACAGCAGGCATTCCAGCGGCAGCAGCGCCATCAGCACCTGCAGGCAGCGCATGCCCAACCGGGGCGGCTCGAACTCACGCAGGAAATGCCAGTGAAACCAGGCTGTCACGGTCTGGACGAGCGGCATCAGCCAGGAGGTCATCGCATCGAGCACAGACGCAGGCAGCGCATCGGAGAGATAGACCTTGGCCACGCCGAACCAGGACAGGATGAACAGTGTCGAGAAGACCTGCTGGACAAAGAACGCCCCGATCACGCGTTCGCGTGTGGCCCACCAGGACCCGCCACTCCAGGCCAGCATCATCAGCATGAAGGCGCAATAGGCCCCGAGCAGCAGGTGCTGGTCGCCGTCGCGCGCCCGGGCCTCGTCCCAGCTCAGCGCCTCGACGTCGAGCCCATGGTGGCCGGCCGTGCGCAGGCGCAGCAGCACCTCGATCGGGGCGGTGGGGGCCGGGATCACCAGGTTGTGGTTGAAGGAGCGGTATTCGCCCTGCCGCCAGTCATGACGGTCGCCCGTGAGCTGCGCGGGCTGGCCAGGAAATCGGGGGTCGAACAAGGCGATCTCGTCGAGCTGGCTGGGCCGGATGCGCAGCACCAGGCTGGTCTTGCGGTCGCTGCTGTCTGCCAGCCCGTCGGTCTGGGCCAGGGGTGCGACCGTCAGCCGCACCCAGGTGGTGGCGCTGGTGAAGCCCAGCCTGAGCCGGCCGGTGTAGGGCGTCCAGGCCATCTGCCGGACCTGGTCCGCGCCAAGCTGGCCCGTGGGGTCGGACAGCCAGGCGCGGGCCGTGATGGCGTCTGCCGTGGGCTGGTCAGTCTGTGCCAGCGCCGGCGCCAGCCAGGCCATGGACAGCCAAGCCCACATCACGAGCCATGCGAGCAGACCGCGCGGGGCGCGGCCGGCTGGGCGGCCGCTGCAGCGTTGCTCACGGGACATCAAGGCGGCGGTCGGGTGGGTGGGTGGCGCAGCGGCACCCCGGCGGCTCCGGCCGACCGATATTGATATTTTTGAAACTTTGCTCGTCTTTGCGCCATGTAAAACGCAGTGTATGACTGCATTCAACGGTCTCCTGTCGCTCCCACGCGCCCCGCACCACCCCCCCGGCGGCAGGCGCTGGCCTGTTCGGCTGGCGCTGGCCCTGGCGCTGGCGCCGCTGGCCTGCCCGGCCCAGGTGATCGTGCCGCTGATCCGCGAGGCCCTCGCCACGCACCCGGCGGCGCAGTCGGCGCAGCAGCAGCAGGCCGCCGCACGTGCCGGGCTGGCCGGCGCGCGCTGGCAGTACTGGCCCACGCCGTCGGTGAGCGTGGAGAACGCGCAGACCGGTGCCGCCGACAGCAGCTACCGGGGCGACGCCACGGTGTCGGTGCTGCGCCTGCAGCAGCCGCTGTGGAATGGCGGGCGGCTGGCCGCCGGGGTCGCGCGGGCCGAGGCCGGCGTGGTGGGCGGTCAGGCCGCCTTCGACGAGGTGCGGCTGCAGCTCGCGCTGCGCGTCGTGCAGGCCTATGGCGATTGGCTGGGCGCGCACCTGAAGACCCTGGCCAACGAGCGGAGCCAGGCTGCGCACCAGGGCTTGCAAGCCCGGGTGCAGCGCCGCATCGAGCAAGGCGTGGCGGCCGAGAGCGACGGTGTGCTGGCGGTGCAGCGGCTGCAGGCGCTGGGTGCCGACCTGGCGCTGTCGCGCTCACAGCAGGCCATCGCGCTGGGCCGGCTGGGCCAGTTGATCGGCCGCGCGCCGGACGTGGCCGCGCTGGTCGCCGACCAGGCCCTGCCCGGGCCGCTGAGCGCCGACCTGACCGAGCTGCTGATGCAGGCCCGCACCGCCAGCCCGGCGCTGCAAAAGGCCCGGGCCCAGACCCAGGCCTTGGCCGCCGCACTGGCCGAGCGCCGCGCCGAATGGGCCCCCGAGGTCTACCTGCGGCTCGAGCGCCAGTACGGCAACGCCAGCGTTCGCAGCGGCGCGGCCGACAGCCGCCTCTTCATCGGCCTGAGCAGCCGCCCGGGCGCCGGGCTGTCCGCCCTGTCGGGCATCGATACGGCGCGGGCCCAGGTCGACGCCGCCGCGGCCGACGAACAGGCGCAGGCCAGGGCGCTGGCCGAGCAGCTGATGGCCGACCATGCGCTGGCGGCCTCGGCCGACGCCAGGCTGGCCGCGCTGCAGGGCTCGCTGCAGTCGGCCACCGAGGTCGGCCAGGCCTACGACCGGCAGTTCCTGGCCGGGCGCAAGAGCTGGCTGGACGTGATGAACGCCGCCCGCGAGCTCACCCAGACCGAACTGGCGCTGGCCGACACCCTGGCGGCCCGGATGGTCGCGCGCTGGCGCCTGGCACTGAGCGTGCGCGGACTGGGCCCGGTCTTGGGGGACACCCCATGAACCTGCTGGCCTGCCTGGCGCGGCTGGCGCAGTTGCAGCATGAGAGCGTCGACCGGCTGGCGCTGCAGGAGGCGGCGCAGGCCGCGTCCGCGGGCGACGCAGGCGACGCGGGCGAGGCGCGCGACGCCCGGGCCCAGCTCAAGGCCGTCACGCGCCACCTGCAGCTGCGCGCGCCGCGCTGGCTGTCCGCGCCCGACGCCGCGCTGCTGCCCGCACTGCTGTGGCACGCGGGCCAATGGGGCGTGCTGCGCGGCCAGAACGGCCAAGGCCTGTGGGTCAGCGACTGGTGGGACGCCGCCGCCCAGCGCTGGCGCGAGCAGGCCGCGCCCGACCTCGCCGGTCACGCCATCGCCCGGCTCAGCCTGCGCCCGCCCACGGCGGCCAGCGACAGCGCGGTCTACCAGCTCATCCGCCACGAGGTCTTCTCGCAGCGCCGGCTGCTGCGCGAAGCCGTGATCGGCGGGCTGCTGCTCAACGTGATCGCGCTGGCGGCCTCGTTCTACAGCATGCAGGTCTATGACCGGGTGATCCCCGCCGGCGCCACCCAGACCCTGCTGGTGCTGACGCTGGGCGTGGTGGCCTCGGTGCTGTTCGAACTGGTGGCCAAGCGGGTGCGCAGCGGCCTGTACGAGCGGCTGATCGACCGGGTCGACCAGCGCCTGGCGCGCGCGGTCTACCAGCGCTTCCTGGCGGTGCGCCTGGACCAGATGCCGCGCAGCGTGGGCGGGCTGGCCGCGCAGATGCGCGGCTACGAAACCGTGCGCGCCTTCTTCACCGCGATCACCACCAACCTGCTGGTGGACGCGCCCTTCGCCCTGATCTTCCTGGCGGTGATCGCCGCCATCTCGGTCCCGCTGGCGCTGGTGCCGCTGGTCTTCCTGCTGCTGTCGCTGGCCACCGGGCTGTACAGCCGGCGCTCGGTCACGGCGCTGGCCCAGCGGACGATCGCGGCCAGCAACCACAAGGCCGGGCTGCTGGTGGAGACGGTCGAGGGTGCCGAGACGCTCAAGTCCGGCCAGGGCGGCTGGCGCATGTTGTCGCGCTGGATGCAGACCACCGACGAGGCGCGCCACAGCGAAATGCACAGTCGCCACATCAGCGACCAGGCCCAGCACCTGATCGCGGCCTTCCAGCAGCTGTCCTATGTGTTGCTGGTGGCCGTGGGCGCCGTGCTGGTCCACCGGTCCGAGCTGACGATGGGCGGGCTGATCGCCTGCTCGATCCTGGCCGGCCGGGTGTTGGCGCCGGTGGCGCTGATCCCCAGCCAGATGGCCTTGTGGGCCCACACCCGGGCCGCGCTGGAGGGGCTGGAGCGGCTGTGGTCGCTGCCCGACGACCACCATGGCCAGGCCCAGCCGGTGGTGGTGCAGCAACCGAGGGGCGACTACCGCTTCGACGCGGTGACCTTCCATTACGGCGCCCGCAAGGCGCTCGGCGTGGCCCAGCTGCACATCGCCGCCGGCGAGAAGGTGGGCGTGCTGGGCCCGGTGGGTGCGGGCAAGACCACCCTGCTGCGGCTGATGTCGGGGCTGTACAAGCCGCAGCAGGGTCGCATCCTGCTCGACGACATCGACCTGTCGCACGTCGCCAAGCCGGTGCTGGCCGACCACCTGGGCTATGTGCAGCAGGACGGCCGGCTGTTTGCGGGCACGCTGCGCGACAACCTGATCCTGGGCCAGATCGACCCCGGTGACGACGCCATCCTGGACGCCGCGCGCCTGACCGGGCTGCTGCAGACGGTGATCAGCCCCCACCCCAAGGGCTTGCAGCAGGACATCTACGAAGGCGGCAGCGGCTTGTCGGGCGGCCAGCGCCAGCTCGTCAACCTGACGCGCACCTTCCTGCGCGGGCCCAGCATCTGGCTGCTCGACGAACCTACCGCCAGCATGGACCGCAGCCTGGAGCTGCAGGTCATGCGCGCGCTGCAGGCGAGCGTCAAACCCCGGCACACGCTGGTGCTGGTGACGCACAAGGCCGAGATGCTGGCATTGGTGGACCGGGTGATCGTGATCGCCAACCAGCAGATCGTGATGGACGGGCCGAAGGCGAAGGTGCTGCAGCAGCTCAACACGCCGGCGATGGAGCAGGCGGCATGAGGCCACAACGTTCGGACCCCGAGGACCACGCGAACGACGCCGCGCCGCGACCGGGGCGGGTGTCGATGACGGTTCTGATGGCCCTGGGCCTGGCGGGCTTCCTGGCCTGGGCCGGCTGGTTCGAGATCGACCAGACCGTGCGCGCCCAGGGCCAGCTCATCCCCAGCGGCCGCACCCAGGTGATCCAGGCCGCCGACGGCGGCGTGCTGTCGCGCATCCTGGTGCACGAGGGCCAGGCGGTCACGGCCGGCCAGGAACTCGCCACGCTCGAGCGCGAGCGGACCACCGCGGCCTTCGAGGAGAGCCGTGCCAAGGACGCCGCCCTGGCCGCCGCGCTGGTGCGGGCCCAGGCCGAGGCCGCCGAGGCCACGCCCGTGTTCGGCCCGCGCTTCAAGGAGTACCCGCAGTTCGTCGCCACGCAGCAGGCCTTGTTCGAGCAGCGCCGGCGCGGCCTGCGCGAGGAGTTGGCCACCTTGCAGGACGCGCTGGACATGGCGCGGCAGGAGCTGGCGATGAACGAGGCCCTGCTCGAGACCGGCGACACCAGCCGGCTGGAGGTGATGCGCGCGCGGCGCCAGGTGGGCGACCTGCAGGGCCGGGCCAGCGCGGTGCGCAACAAGTACCTGCAGGACGCCCGGCAGGAAGCCGCCAAGCTGGCCGAGGACTTGTCGACCAGCCGCTACAAGCTCGACGAGCGCCAGAGCCTGCTCGACCACACCGCGCTGACCGCGCCAGTGGCGGGCATCGTCAAGCTGCTCAAGGTCACCACCATCGGCGGCGTGCTGCGCCCGGGCGACGAGGTGATGCAGATCTCGCCCACCGACGGCGAGCTGCTGCTCGAGCTCAAGCTCAACCCGGTCGACATCGGCGTGCTCAAGACCGGCCTGCCGGTGACGGTCAAGTTCGATGCCTTCGACTACGCGGTCTACGGCAGCCTGCCCGGCCGGCTGAGCTACCTCAGCGCCGACACCCTGACAGAGGCCGCGGCCAACGGCCAGGCCACCAGCTACTACCGCGCGCAGGTGCGGCTGGACCGCGACCGCGCCCCGGCCAATGCCAAGCTGGCCGCGGTCGAGCTCAAGCCCGGCATGACCGCCACGGTCGACATCCGCACCGACAGCCGGTCGATCCTGCAATACCTCGCCAAGCCCGTCTTCAAGGCGTTTGGCGGCGCGATGAACGAGCGCTGAGCTGACACAGCTCACCCACAGCTCGCCCGCCGCCCGCCCACCGCCCACCCCATCGCACCCGCGGCCCCCTGTTCGTTGCTGATTTCCCGGACCCTCCATGACCACCACCGCCACCCAGCCGCCCAGCCTTGTCCTGCACAACGGCCAGACCGCCCAGCCCTTGCAGGCCGGACAGGCGCACAAGGTCAAGGCCAAGGCCGGCGAGCGCTACCGCGTGCTCGAGCGCCAGGCGGGCGGCGACGTGCTGCACGACAACGTCATTGCCAGGCGCCAGGGCGACGACCTGCGGCTGCGCTACGCCGACGGCACCGAGCTCACGCTCGAGGGCTACTACAGCGAGTGCAAGGCGGCCACCGCCTGCGACATCGCGCTGCCGGGCGGAGAAGGCGGTGTCCACAAGCCCGGGGCCGAGGCCGGCAGCGGCCCGGCGCTGGCGGACGGCACGACGCTGGTCTACGCCCACGGGGCGGCCGACGCGCTGATGACCCTGGCCGGCGGAGACGCCGCGCTGCAATCGGCGCTGCAATCGGCACTGAAGGGCACGACGGGCGAGCAGGTCCGCTGGCTGCCCCCCGCCACGTCATCGGGCACGTCCTGGGGCTTGCCGCTGACCCTGCTGGGTGGCGGCGCTCTGGTGGCACTTGCCGCACAGGGCGACAGCACCGCACCGGCGCTGCCCAAGACCCCCTGGACCCTGACCGACGACGTGGCACCGGTCAGCGGCAGCGTGGCCGACATGGGCGTGACCAACGATGCGCGGCCGACCTTTGCGGGCAGCGGTGCCGAAGTGGGCGCCACCGTCACGCTGCGCGAAGGCAGCACGGTGCTCGGCACCACGCAGGTCGCGGCCGACGGCCGCTGGCAGCTCACCCTGGGCAGCGACCTGGTCGATGGCAGCCACCGCGTCAGCTACACGCTGACCGACGCGGCCGGCAACCAGAGCGCGGCCAGCCCAGGCCTGGACTTCACGGTCGACACGGTCGCGCCCCGCGCGCTGGGCGTCGCGCTCGAGCCGGCCGATGACGGCAACACCGCCAACGGCGTGGACCTGCGCGTCACGCTCGCGCCCGACGCCAGGGCCGGCGACACCGTCGCCACCGCAGTCTCGCGCGACGGCGTGCTGGTGCAGACCGTCGAGGCCGTCTTGAGCGCCGCCGACATCCAGGCCGGCCATCTGCTCGCGCACGTGGACGCGGCCAGCGTCGCGCTGGACGGGCAGTACAGCGCCCGCACCCAGCTGACCGACGCCGCCGGCAACACCGGCCAGGCGGTCAGCCAGGCCGCCATCTTCACCGTCTTCACCGGGCTGGTGCACGACGACTACCTGGCCAACGCCCTGGTCTTCGTCGACAGCAACCGCAACAGCCGCTGGGATGCCGGCGAAGTCACCACCCGCACCGATGCCAGCGGTCAGTTCAGGTTCGCCTTCGACCCGAACGGCGCGCCGGTGCTGGCGATGGGCGGGGTCGACACGGCCTCGGGCGCGGCCAACAGCGCGGTCATCTACAAGGCCTACAGCGGCGTCATCGATGCGGCCGCGGCCGGCGTCGACCTCGTGCTGTCGCCGCTGTCGACCCTGATCGCCGCAGTCGCCGCCCAGTCCACCGCCGCGGGGCAGGTGGTCGATGAAGCCGCATTGCGCCAGGCCGCGAGCACCGTCAACGAGGTGCTGGGCCTGGGCAGTGCCGACCCGATCGGCCTGCTGAGCTTCGACCCGGTGGACGCCGCATCAGCCGCTGGCGCCAGCGCCAGCGATGTCGGCCTGCTCTCGGCCAACCGCCAGCTCGGCCTGCTGTTCGCGGCCTCGGGCGCCTTGATCGACGGCGCGGCCAGCGACACCGACGCCCCAGCCGGCGTGGGTGCCGCATTGGGCATCGGCGCCTTGGCCAGCCTGGTGCGGGCACGCGGCGCCACCGGCGCGGACGTCAACCTGAGCCTCACGGCCGACGTCGAAGCCGTCGTGCAAGCCAGCATGACCGCGTCCAACGCCGCCGGCGTCACAGAAGACCTGCGCGCCAGCTCCACCGCCGACCTGACGCTGCTCAGCGGCGTGATCGCGGGCTTCAACGCCCGGGTCGACAGCACCACGACCGCAGACGCGCAGTCGAGCGCGGCGATTGCCACGCTGCGCGCCGCGCAGGACCTGCTGCTGCCCACGCTGAGCCGCAGCGGCGACCAGGCCGCCACCAACCAGGGCGGCGACCTCTCGCTGGCCTCGGCGCTGACGGCGCTGGGCAGCAGCGTCGGCGCACAGGTCGACGTGGCCACTTTTGTCGACCTCCAGTGCGCCGAGATCGGCCAGGTCTCGGCCGTGTTCCAGACCAACGCGGCCGTCGGCGATGTCGCGAAGCTGATCCGCCTGGACATCCAGCTGCCGTCGCTGGGGCTGGGCGACACGGTCGACCACCTGGAACTGTCGGGCCTGCCCGCAGGCGTCGAGCTCTTGCGGGTCGACCCGCTCACGGGCGTGGCGAGCCGCCTGGAGCCTGCGGCCGGCAGCTACGCGATCACGCCCTCCGACGTCGGCTACCTCGCCCTGCGATCGGCCGGCGTGGCCACGGGTTCACTGACGCTGGCGGCGAGCAACACCGTGGGCGGCGTCACCACGCCCTACAGCGGCAGCCTGCAGGTCGTGATCGGCGACAACCTGGCGCCCACCATCACTTCGGCAGCCACCGGGCAGACTCCGGAGAACAGCGGCGCAGGCCGCGTCGTCTACCGGGCGACCTCGACCGACAACGTCGAACTGGCCGGCAACGTCAGCTACCGCCTGAAGACGGGCGGCGACGCCGCCGCCTTCAGCACCGATGCCGGCACCGGCGCGGTCACGCTCGCCGGCAACCCCGACTTCGAGGCCCAGTCCAGCTACACCTTCACCCTGGTCGCCACCGATGCGGCCGGCAACGCCAGCGAGCAAGACGTCACGCTGGCGGTCGACAACCTCGACGAGATCGCGCCTGCGATCACCTCGTCGACAAGCGCTGCGGCGGTCAACGAAAACAGCGGCGCCAGCCAGGTCGTCTACCAGGCCAGCTCGACCGACACGGCCGACGTCGCCACCGGATCGACCGTCTACAGCCTGAAGCCGGCCACCGGCGACGCTGCCGCCTTCAGCATCGATGCCGGCACCGGCGCGGTCACGCTGACCGGCAACCCCGACTTCGAGACGAAGTCCGGCTACACCTTCACCCTGGTCGCCACCGACGCGGCAGGCCTCGCCACCGAGCAAGCCGTCACGCTGACGGTCAACAACCTCAACGACACCGCCCCGGTCTTCACCTCGGGCGCCACCGGCACGGTGGCCGAGAACGCCGCCACCGCCACGGCGGTCTACACCGCCGCGACGACCGACGCCGACAACCTGGCCGCGCGCAGCTACACGCTGGGCGGCGCCGATGCCAGCCTGCTCGACATCACCACGGCAGGCGTGGTCACGCTCAAGGCCAGCGCCGACTTCGAGACCCAGGCCAGCTACAACTTCACCGTGATCGCCAGCGACGGCGCCAACACCAGCACCCAGCCGGTCACGGTCTCGGTCACCAACCTGAACGACACCGCCCCGGTCTTCACCTCGGGCGCCACCGGCACGGTGGCCGAGAACGCCGCCACCGCCACGGCGGTCTACACCGCCGCAACGACCGACGCCGACAACCTGGCCGCACGCAGCTACACGCTGGGCGGCACCGATGCCGGCCTGCTCGACATCTCCACGGCAGGCGTCGTCACGCTCAAGGCCAGCGCCGACTTCGAGACCCGAGCCAGCTACAGCTTCGACGTGATCGCCAGTGACGGCGCCAACACCACCACCCAGCCGGTGACGGTGTCGGTGACCGACATCAACGAGAACGGCCCGGTCTTCACCTCGGGCGCCACCGGCACGGTGGCCGAGAACGCCGCCACCGCCACGGCGGTCTA
>CAIRBF010000244.1 GCA_903876715.1 uncultured beta proteobacterium | reverse complement strand
CGCCGCGACCACCGCCGCCGCCGCCGCCGTAGGGGCTGCGGCCACCGCCGCCACCACCACCGCCGCCGCCGCCGTAGCCGCCGCCACCACCACCGTAGCCGCCGCCGCCACCGCCGTAGCCGCCACCACCACTGCCGCCGCCGCCGTAGCCACCACGGCTGCCGCCGCCACCGCCGCCGCCAAAGCCGCCCGGACGCTCTTCGCGCGGACGTGCCTCGTTGACAACGATCGCGCGGCCCTCGAGGGGCTGGCCGTTCATGCCACGGATGGCTTCCTGAGCCTCGGCATCACTGCCCATCTCGACAAAGCCGAAGCCCTTCGAGCGGCCGCTTTCGCGGTCCATCATCACCTTCGCCGAAGTGACGGTGCCGAAGGCCGAGAAGGCCTGCATCAAGGAGTCGTCACGGACCGAATACGCCAGATTGCCTACGTACAGTTTGTTTCCCACTGGAGAACCCTTTTCCTCACAAAACTCAAAAACCCGAAATACGTGGAGCTTCAACCCAGAGTGAACCGATCAGCTGCAGGCATGGCGTCCCATTTCGCGGAATCGGATTATCAAGCCTGCGAGTAACACCACTACAAGCGTCATGTGCAGCGGTGTTGTTTTTTCGCCCCGGGTACAAACCCTCGCCGGCATCCATGTTGACGGCGCGGGCCGCGGCGCAACCATCCCCAGGACCCGCCTTTCGTGGCGCGAATGGAGCATGCTCAACCTTGTGCCAGCGTAGGATCGTCACTCGCCGTCAGGAAGCCATGACCCCGAACGAACCCCCGGTCTTCGACCACGTCATCGTCGGCGCCGGCACGGCCGGCTGCTTGCTGGCCAACCGGCTAAGCGCCGATCCCTCGCGGCGCGTGCTGTTGCTGGAGGCCGGCGGGCGTGACGACTACCTGTGGATCCACATCCCCGTGGGCTACCTGTACTGCATCGGCAACCCGCGCACCGACTGGATGTTCCACACGGAGCCCGACCCCGGGCTCAACGGCCGGCGCCTGCGCTACCCGCGCGGCAAGGTCCTGGGCGGCTGTTCCAGCATCAACGGCATGATCTACATGCGCGGGCAGTCGCGCGACTATGACCAGTGGGCAGCGCTGACGGGCGACCCCTCGTGGGACTGGGCGCACTGCCTGCCCGTGTTCATGCAGCACGAGGACCACTGGCGCGGCGCCGGCCCCCTGCACGGGGCCGGCGGCGAATGGCGCATCGAGCGCCCGCGCGTGCGCTGGGAGCTGCTGGACGCCTTCGCGCAGGCTGCACAGGAGGCCGGCATCCCGGCCACCGAGGACTTCAACACCGGCCACAACCTCGGCGTGGGCTACTTCGAGGTCAACCAGCGCCGCGGCGTGCGCTGGAACGCCGCCAAGGCCTTCCTGCGGCCGGCGCTCGGACGCCCGAACCTGACGGTGTGGACCGGTGCGCAGGCCAGCCGCCTGCTGCTGCAGCGCCGCGGCGACGGCAGCCTGGGCTGTGAGGGCGTGGAGCTGCTGCCCGCCCCCGGACGTCCCACCGTCGTGCGCGCCACGCGCGGCGTGGTCATGGCCGCCGGCGCCGTGGCCACGCCGCAGCTGCTGCAGCTGTCGGGGGTCGGACCGGCGGCGCTGCTGCAGGCCCACGGCATCGAACCCGTGCACACGCTTGCGGGCGTCGGCGAGAACCTGCAAGACCACCTTCAGATCCGCGCCGTCTACGGCGTGCAGGGGGTACGCACGCTGAACACGATCGCGAACTCGCTGTGGGGCAAGGCCGCCATCGGCCTGGAATACCTGCTGCGCCGCAGCGGGCCGATGAGCATGTCGCCGTCGCAGCTCGGCGCCTTCGCGAAGTCCTCGCCCGAACGCGCCTGGGCGAACGTCGAGTACCACGTCCAGCCGCTGTCGCTGCCGGCCTTCGGCGAGCCGCTGGACAAGGCCGACGCCTTCACCGCCAGCGTGTGCAACCTCAACCCGAGCTCGCGCGGGCACGTGCGCATCGCCAGCGCCGACCCCGCCGCCGCACCGCGGATCGCGCCCCACTACCTCGCCACCGAGGAGGACCGCCGCGTGGCCGCCGAGTCGCTGCGGCTGACCCGGCGCATCGTCGCGCAGCCGGCGCTTGCACGCTACCGGCCCGTGGAGCTCAAGCCCGGGGCGCAGTTCGACAGCGACGAGGACCTCGCGCGCCTGTCGGGCGACATCGGCACGACCATCTTCCACCCGGTCGGCACGTGCAGGATGGGCCGCGCCGACGACCCGCTCGCCGTGGTCGACCCGCGCCTGGCGGTGCGCGGCATCGCTGGCCTGCATGTGGCCGACGCGAGCGTGATGCCCACGATCACCAGCGGCAACACGAACTCGCCGACGCTGATGATCGCCGAGCGCGCGGCGAGCTGGATCCGGGCGGCCGGCTGAGCAGCCGCGCCGCGGGCCCGCCATGCCTGGGTCCGGCAACAGCACCCCGGGAATACCCCGCCCGGGAAATCACCGATGCGGCGCTGCGGAGGCGTTCATACATTGCCCGCACTGCGCCAGCGGCTTCGGCACTGCCGGGTCCGCAAGCGCGGGGGTTCGAGGAGACATCACACACCGCCATCGCCCACGCCGGGCGCAGCAGAGCGGGGCGCCATAGGCCGATGCCGAGGGGGCCGGGGAAAGGGACGTCACGCTGTGGCGTCCCTTTTTTCATGTGTGCGCCCGGAGAAGACCGCCGATGAAGACCGACATCACGCCCAACGCGCTTGCGCTGCAACGCCTGTACCACTGGGAATCGACCGCCCCCGACCGCGTCGTGCTGACCCAGCCCATGGGCGGCGGCGTCGTGCGCGATTTCACCTGGCGCGAACTGATGAACCAGGCGCGCCGCATGGCCGCGCACCTGCAGCAGGTGCACGGCATCGCCCCTGGCGATCGCATCGCGCTGATGTCGAAGAACACTGCGCACTGGCTGATGAGCGACTTCGCGATCTGGCTCGCCGGCGCCGTCTCGGTGCCGCTGTACCCGACGCTGGCGCCGGCCACCATCCGCCAGATCCTCGAGCACAGCGGCGCAAAGCTGCTGTTCGTCGGCAAGCTCGACGGCTGGGAGGGCATGAAGCCGGGCATCCCCGAGGGCCTGCCCTGCATCAGCCACCCCTTGTCACCCGAGGACGCGAAACGGGCCTACCCGGGCTGGGACACGCTGTGCGCGGCGACCGCGCCCCTGGCCGGGCAGCCGCTGCGCGACGGCGACGAGCTCGCCACCATCATGTACACCTCGGGCACGACCGGCACGCCCAAGGGCGTGATGCACAGCTTCGCCACCTTCGCCTGGGGCGTGCAGTCGGGGCTGAAGCGCCTGCCGATGGTGGATCAGGACTCGCGCATGCTGAGCTACCTGCCGCTGGCGCACGTGGCCGAGCGCACGCTGGTCGAGCACGGCATGCTGGCGCTGGGCATGCACATCTTCTTCGCAGAGAGCCTGGAGACCTTCACCGCCGACCTGCAGCGCGCGCGCCCCACGGCCTTCTTCTCGGTGCCGCGGCTGTGGGTGAAGTTCCAGCAGGGCGTGCACGCGAAGATGCCGCCGGCCAAGCTGCAGCGGCTGCTGAAGATACCGCTGCTGCGCGGCATCGTGAAGAAGAAGATCCTCGCCGCGCTCGGCCTGGACCGGTGCCAGTTCGCCGCCGGCGGCGCCGCGCCGATGCCGCCGGAGCTGCTGCGCTGGTATTCCGGCCTGGGCCTGGACATCATCGAGGTCTACGGCATGACCGAGAACTGCGGCGTCAGCCACGCCACGCTGCCCGAGCAGCCGCGTCCGGGCACGGTCGGCCTGCCCTACGACGGCGTGGAAAGCCGCCTGGACCCTGCCAGCGGCGAGATCCAGATGAAGGCTCCGTGCCTGATGCTGGGCTACTACCGCGAGCCCGCGCTGACGCAGGCCAGCTTCACCGCCGACGGCTGGCTGCACACCGGGGACAAGGGCGAGCTCGACGCCGCGGGCAACCTGCGCATCACCGGGCGCGTGAAGGACCTGTTCAAGACCAGCAAGGGCAAGTACGTCGCGCCGGCGCCGATCGAGGACCGCCTGGTCATGCACACCGCCGTCGAGGCCTGCTGCGTCACCGGCGCCAACCTCGGCCAGCCGCTGGCGCTGCTGATGCTGAACGCCGAGGCGGACGCGAAGGCCGCCACCCCCGACGGCCGGGCCGAGCTCGAGGCCTCGCTCGGCGCGCATCTCGAGACAGTCAACGCCACCCTTGACCCGCACGAGCGCCTGGACTGCCTCGTCGTCACCACCGAGGCCTGGACGGTGGACAACGACCTCGTCACCCCGACCTTCAAGGTCAAGCGCAACCGCATCGAGGCGCTGTACGCAGCGCGCTTCGAGGGGTGGACGGACAGCGCTCGGGCGGTGGTGTGGGCCTCATCGGCCGTGTCCTGAGGGCGCGCGGGCCGGGCCGCGCCCGGCCCTGACGGCGCGCTCACCCCGGCGCGGCCCCCGTTCGCCGCGCCACGGCCGCCTCCAGCACACCCTCGGCGCCCAGGGGCAGCGCAAGCGTGAACCAGTGGCTCGCGCGCGTGACGGCGGTGTAGAGCAGCTCGCGCGTCAGCACCGGGCCCGCGTGGTCGGGCAGCAGCAGCGCGGCGTGGGCGAACTCCGAGCCCTGGGACTTGTGGACCGTCATCGCGTAGGCGGTCTCCACCGCCTGCAGCCGGCTTGGCGCGACCCAGCGCACGCCGCCGCTGCCGTCACCGGCCGGGAAGGCCACGCGCAAGGTGGACGCCGGGTCCGGGGCGGCGGCGGCTGACGCGGACGCCGAGCGGGGCACGGCCAGGGCGATGCCGACGTCGCCGTTCATCAAGCCGAGCGCGTGGTCGTTGCGCGTCACCATCACCGGCCTGCCGGCATACCAGCCCTCGGCGGCGGCGATCAGGCCCTCGCGGTGCAGCAGCAGCGCGGTGCGCTCGTTCAGGGCCTCGACGCCCCAGTCGCCACGGCGCAGCGCGCACAGAAGCTGGAAAGCGCCGAAGGCCTGCAGAACCGCCAGCGCCCAGGCGTCGACGCCCCCCTGCGCGCTGCCCGGCGCGGGCCGTCGCTGCTGCATGAGTTGCAGATAGTGCCGCAAACCCACTGGCGGCGCGACGGAACGGCCGCGGTCGACCCGGTCACGTCCGGCGCCGGGAAAGGCGTCGCAGGCGCCGTCCAGCAACAGGCGGCGCAGGCTGGTGTCCGGGCTCCATCCCGGGGCGCGCGCCTGGCTGGCCGCCGGGCCCGCGTCCTGGCGGGCGCGCGGCAGGGCCACCTGCGCGAGGTCGGGCAGGGCGGCGCCAAGCACAGCGCGCACCGTCGGGAAGTCACCCGCATTGACGGCCGCCGCCAGCCGGCCGATACCCCCGGCGGGGTCGAAGCGGTGGCTGTGGCGCAAGGCCACGACCGCCTGGTCCAGCGGCCGGCCCTCCGGGTCGATGAGCGACGGCGGCACACGCTCGCCGCTGACCGATTCCAGCCAGTCGGCCAGCGCCGGGCGGTGGTGCCCGGCGTCGGCGCGCGCGCACAGGCCGCCGAGCACCGCGCCGGCCTCGACCGAGGCGAGCTGGTCCTTGTCGCCCAGCAGCACCAGGCGCGCGTCCGGGCGCAGCGCCGCGCAGGTGCGCGCCATCAGCTCCAGGTCCACCATCGAGGCCTCGTCGATGACCAGCAGGTCCAGCGGCAGCGGATGGCGCGCGTCGTGTGCCATGCGGCGCGTGTCGGGACGGGCGCCCAGCAGCCGGTGCAGCGTCACCACCGCACGGGGGATGGCCTCGCGCAAGGCGTGCTCGTCGCAGCCGGGGGCCAGCGCCACCAGCCCCGCCAGCGGCAGCCGGTGCACGGCCTGCGCGACCGAGGCATTCAGCCGTGCGGCGGCCTTGCCCGTGGGCGCAGCCATGCGCACGCGCAAGGCCCGCCCGCCGCCGTGTTGCAGCGCCAGGTACTGCAGCAGCGCCAGCAGCTTGACGACGGTGGTGGTCTTGCCGGTGCCCGGACCGCCGGTGACGATGGCGAAGCGGCTGCGCGCGGCCAGCGCGCATGCGATCTTCTGCCAATCGGGGCCGGACGGGCCTGCCGCGGACGACGCCGGAAACAGCGTGTCGAGCGCGGCGCGCAGCGCAGCCCGGCCGGCAGCGGTGTCGAGGTCGGGCAGCGCGGCCGACAGAGAACCCATGCCCGGGGCGGCTGGCGCCGCGGCCATGCCACGAACCCCGTCCCACGGCACCCCAGGCTGGGCCGGGCGCTCGAGACGCGCCTGGATCGCCTGCGCCACGGTCTGCTCGTGCTGCCAGTAGCGCCGCAGGGCCAGCCGCGTGCCTGTCAGCACCAGCGGCGTGGCGCCGGCACCGGCGCCCACGGCCGGGCTGGCCGACAGCCCGGCGGCCCATTGCGCCGCGTCCAGCCCGAGCGCGCGCAAGACCTCGCCTGGGGCGGGCGGTGGCGCTGTGCCGGCCCCGGCGAGCGGGCGCGCGACGTCGTCGGCCGGCGGCAAGGCCAGCGTGCCCGCGGGGTCGGCCAGCGCGGCGGCGAGGTCGAGCCCGGGGTGGCCGCGGCCGAGCTGGTGACTGACCAGCGCGGTCGCCAGCAGCAGCAGCGGGTCGGCCTGCGGCGCCTGGCCTGGCGGCTGCGCCTGCATGGACTGCTGCGACTGCGCCGACTGCTGCGCGACGAAGACGGCAAGGCTGCGGTCTAGCTCGCGCAGCCAGCCTTCGCGCACCCAGGCCTCGAGCGCGGTGTCGACGATCTCGGCGGAACCGGTCATGCGTCCCACGCGTCCCGCCCGGCGAACACCGCGTCCAGCGCCTCGATCAGCGCGCGCGGCGGGCGCTCCAGGTGCAGGCCACCGCCCGGCGCAGCGTGGCCGCGCAGGAAGAGGTAGACCGCCCCGCCCACGTGCCGGTCGTAGGCATAAGCCGCGCCGAGCCGGGCCCGCAGCAGCCGGTGGAGCGCCAGCAGGTAGAGCACGTACTGCAACTCGTAGCGGTGGCCCAGCACCGCGCGCCGCATGGCCTCGGCGGTATAGGCGGCGTCGCCATCGCCCAGTCGGTTGGACTTGTGGTCGGCCACGTAGTAGCGTCCGTCGTGTTCGAACACGAGGTCGATGTAGCCCTTGAGCAGGCCGTTCAGGCGCTGCGCGCCCAGCGGTGCCCGCGCCGCGCCGCCCAGCGTATGGCGGGTCACGAGCGCGTCGATGCGTGCGACGTCGGCGGCGTCGGCCGGCAGCCAGAACTCCAGCTCCACCTGCAGCCGCCGCAGCTCGCGCGGACGCACCGGGGTGGGCACGCCGCCGGCCCGCGCCGCGCCATGGCGGCCGTCACCGCCGTCACCACCCTCACCATGGTCGCGACCCGCGCCGCCCTGCAGGGCCGACAGGTCCCAGGCCGTATCGAGCCAGGCCCGCATCCAGCGTTGCAGCACGCCGGCCCAAGCGCCGTAGCCGTTCTGCGCGCAGCGCTGCGCGATCAGCTCGTCGAGCTCGGCCGGGTCGTCAGCCACCCGGCCGAAGCCCTCGCGACCCGCCCATTCCAGGAGGCCGTGCAGGAAGCTGCCGGCGCGCGCGCCCTGCGGGAAGCCGTGCAGCAGGCCGGCGCCGGCCCCCTCGGCCGGCCGCTCACCCGGCAGCTCACCCCGCCGCGAGGCGGGCGGCACAGCGTCAGCCGTAAAGGCGACCCCGAGCGCGTCACCCTCCCCGGCGCTCTGCTGGTACACGTCCTCGGCCGGGCTGTCGGCCGCCCCCCCCGGCCCGGCGCCCGGTGCGGCCCCAACCATCGCACCCTCGTCCGCCAAGCCGGCACCCGGGCCGCCCGCCGCCGCCGCCCGCGCCATCAGGCCGGAGTAGCTGGCCACCCACCAGGCCGGGGCCGGGCTCGCAGGCAGCGGCGGGGCGTCACGCCAGACAGGCGCCTGCCCGGCCTCCTGGTACCGAGCCTGGTCGCGCAGCGGGGGGTCGGTGACGGCGATCGCCGCGCAGCCGCCGCGCAGGCCCTCGAGCCGCGCGCGCAACGCGGCGCGGGCCTCACCGGCCTCGGCCGTGGCGGTCTTGCGGTTGGCCGGCCTGGCCCGGCTTCCGCTTTCGGCCGCGCCCGGCGCCGGTGGCAGCAGGCTGCCCAGCGCACTGGCGGACAGGTGCTTCTGGTCGGCCACGCCGACCCAGGTCGCGAAACGCGCGCGCGTCAGCGCCACGTAGAGCTTGCGCAGGTCCTCACCCCGGCGCTCGCGCTCGACCTGCGCGAGCTCGGCATCGTCGCCCGACACCGCCACGCGCCGGCCGAGCCGGGGGTCGTGCCACTTCCAGGGCATGTCGGTGGCCTTCGCAGGCCGGCACCACGAGGCGTAGGGCAGCAGCACCAGCGGGTACTCCAGGCCCTTGGACTTGTGCACCGTGACCACCTTGACGAGGCCGGCGTCGCTCTCCAACCGCAGCCGGCGCAGCTCATCGCCGCGGGCGTCGTTGGCGTCGTCGCGCTGCAGCGCCAAGTGGCGCACCAGCGCGTGCTCGCCGTCGAGCGCGGCCGAGGCCTGCTGCAGCCATTCGGCCAGGTGCAGCAGGTCGGTGAGCTCGCGCTCCTGCCCCTGCGCCAGCATCCGTGCGGGCAGGGCGAAGTCGTGCATCAGGCGGCTCAGCATCGGCAGCACGCCCTGGATGCGCCAGGCCTGCTGGTAAGCGCGGAAACGCTGCGCCATCGCCTCGGCGTGGTCCTCGTCGTGGTTCAGGCGGTCGAGCTCGACCCAGCGCAGCCCAAGCGTGGCCGTGGCCAGCGCGGCGCGGCGCAGGCGCTCGTCCTGCGGCGCGGCGCAGGCCCGCAGCCAGCGCTGCAGGTCGGCCGCCACCGTGCTGTGAAACACCGAGTCCTTCTCCGACAGGTAGACGCTGCGCACGCCGCGCGCGCGCAGCGCGCTGCGCACCAGCGCGGCCTGGGCACCCGTGTCGACCAGCACCGCGATGTCGGCCGCCATGACGCCCCGCAGGCGGCCAGCGCGGTCGCGGAAGCCGGCCCGCCCCTGCGCGCCGGCGCGCAGCAGCGCGACGACCTGCTGCGCGCACAGCGCCGCCATCGTCTCCACCTGCGCCTGCCCGGAGCCGACGTGCCAGAGCGTCAGCGCCGGCGGCTCGGCGCCGTCGACGACCCAGGTCTCCTCGCGCCCGCGCGCCTGCACCGGGTGGAAAGGCAGCGGGTTGTCGCCCACCGCCGGCCGCAGCCGGAAAGCGCCCGGGCCGTCGGTGCGCGCCTCGGCCTGCGCGAAGACGCGGTTGACGGCCTCCACCATCGCGCTGGTGGAACGGTGGTTGACGCCCAGCGTCGCATGCCGCCCGGCGGTGGCCGCGCGCGCCTGCAGGTAGGTGTGGATGTCGGCGCCGCGGAAAGCGTAGATCGACTGCTTGGGGTCGCCGATCAGCAGGAGCGCCGTCGCAGCGTCGGCGCGGTCGACGCCCCAGACACGGTCGAAGATGCGGTACTGCACCGGGTCGGTGTCCTGGAACTCGTCCACCAGCGCGACCGGGAACTGGGCGCGGATGCGCGCGGCCAGGCGCTCACCGCCCGTGCCCTGCAGCGCCGCGTCCAGCCGCGTCAGCAGGTCCTGGAAACCCATGCGCGACTGGCGTTCCTTCTCGGCCGCGAGTTCCCGCCCGCACCAGCGCGCGGCGTGGTGCAGCACGCGGGCGCGGCAGGCCTCGACAGCATCACGCGCGGCCGTCAGCGCCTCCATGCCCTGGAAGGCGGGGTGGTCGGGCGGCGTGCCGCCCTTCCAGGCGTCGGCGATCCCGGCGGGGGTCAGGCGCGTCCAGGCCGCGACCTTCCTGTCCAGGTCCGGCGTGGCGTCCAGGCCGCGGCCCCAGCGCTCGAGGGCGTCCAGCCAGCCTTGGTACCAGTCGGGCCGCAGCTTGGACCCGTGGAGCTGCCTTGCCGCCTGCGCCTGGTCCAGCAGCCCGCGCAGCTCCCCGGGCCAGTGGGCCCAGGACGGGCGCAGCGCCTCCAGGGCCTGCTGCGCCGAGCCAAGCGTGAGCGCCGGCGCGGGGTCGTCAGGCAGCGTCGCGGCCCAGTCGATGAGCCGATCCACGTCGCCGGCCAGCGCGTCGGGCTCCTTCCACCAGCTGCGCAGCGTGCGCGCCGCCGCCTCGTCCAACGGTGTGGCATGGTGCCGCCACCAGTCGCGCGCCACGGCGGCGAGCAGGGCGCGCGTGTTCGCCTCCAGCTCCTGCGCGAACAGGCTACCGCTGTCGAAGGCGTGCTCGCGCAGCATGCGCAGGCACCAGCCGTGGATGGTGGAGACGGCGGCCTCGTCCATCCATTCGGCGGCCAGGCGCAGCGTGCGCGCCAGTGCCGGCCACTGCGCCGACGGCCAGGCGGCGCGCAGGTCGTGCAGCAGGTCGGCGCCGCTGTCGCGGGCCGGAGCGGCGGCCGGGTCGGCGTCGAAGGCCTCGGCCGCCTCGGCCAGGCGGCTGCGGATGCGGTCGCGCAGTTCCTTGGTCGCCGCATCGGTGAAAGTGACGACGAGGATCTGCGGCGGCGTCAGCGCCGCGCCGTGGCCGGCGGCCTCGCCCCCGTGGCCCAGCACCAGGCGCAGGTAGAGCGCGGCGATGGTGTAGGTCTTGCCCGTGCCGGCGCTGGCCTCGACGAGCCGGCTGCCGCGCAAGGGCAGGGTCAGCGGATCCAGCGTGACCGGGACGGCGGCGCCTGCGGACGCTGCTGGCGTCGGCGCCTCCTGCGCGCTCATGATCCGCCTCCGGCGCAGGCCTCGGCGCCTGCGGGGGCCGTTGAGGCGGAAGTGCCCCCGGCCACCGGGACCGGGGCCTCGGGTCCAGCCGCCGGACCGGCCGCCTGCAGCGCCATGCGCAAGGGCTCGAGCAAGGCCTCGGCCCAGCGAGCGAAGGCGCCGCCGGCCCAGAGCGCGTCGAAGCTGGCAAAGGCGCGCGCGAGGTAGGGGTCGCGGTCGCGCTCAGCGCGCTGGCCGCGGTCGGGTTCGTGGTGCTCGTAGACCTTGCGCGCGCGGGCCCGCGGCTCGTCGGTCGCGGTCGCATCGTCGCCCGTGCCCGCGCCCTCGTCGCCGGTGGCTGCAGGGGTGGCGGCCGCCGGGCCGGAGCGCGCCTGCCGGGCCAGCCATTCAAAGGCCGTCTCGGGCGCCAGCGGCAGCGGGCGGCGCCGACCGGTGTGCCAGGCACCCACCAGCCGCGCCCACAGCGCGCGCGCCTGCGCCGGTTCCAGCGGCGGCAGGGTCGCCGTGGCGTCGGCCGCAACGACGACCGTGGTCAGCGGCTGGCCGGCCAGATGCCCCGCCAGGTGCGGGACCCAGGCGCCGATGAGCTTGTGCAGCCGCGTCTTCCCGTCCCGGCCGAGCACCTTGCCTGCGTCGAGCACGAGGCGTGCGCGCCGGCCGGTGCCATCGCCACGCAGGCCTTGCAGCAGGTCGACCAGGCGTGAGGCCTCGCCCGCTGGCGCGTCCTCGGGTAGCGGGTCGGGCCGGTGGTCCAACGCCTCGTCGTCAACGGCAAGCGGCCAGTCCTGCTGCGCCTGCCGCCAGCGCGTGAACAGCCCGTCCATCGGCTCGGCGAGCTCGCGCTGCGCCAGCGCGCCGAAGCCGCCCAGCGGCAGGTTCCCGGCCACAGCGAAGCGCTGCAGCCCGGCCTGCAGCGCCTGCGTGCGCGCCGCATCCCAGGTGGCGTCGGCGTCCTGCGCGCCGGCGCCGGCGTCCTGTGGCGCTGCCCCGGCGCCGGGCCCGCCGTCCAGCGCGGCCGTCTGGTCGTCGACCAGCGCATCGCGCAGCGTCCAGGCCTGCAGCCCGTCCAGCCCGAAGGGCTCGTCGTCCAGCGTGGCCGCCTCGTCCTCGGGCAGCACGATGCCCAGGCGCTGCTGCAGGAAGCTGCGTGCCGGGTTCTTCAGGAAGTCGATGAGCAGACGCAGCGTCAGCGGGCCCTCGAAAGCGCCTGGCTCGACGCTGTCGCCTGCGTCGGCAGCGACCCCGGGAAGCACCTGTTCATCGCCCGGGGACGTGGCCGGCGCCGGCCAGGCCTGTGCCCGCAGGCCCTCGCGCCATTCGTGCGCGTGGCTGAACAGGCGCGCGTCGCCGCCGGCGGCGAAGTAGGCCGGGTTGAAAGGCTGCAGCGGGTGTTCGAGCGTCAGGCCCTGCAGCAGTCGCGCGCGCGCCTGGGTCGGCGTCAGGCTCTCGGCGCCGGCCGGCTGCCAGCCCGCGGCCAGGTGGTCGCGCAACTGCGCCACCAACACCGACGGCGGGCGCGGCTCGTTGTCGTGGGCGCTGCGGCCGACCCAGCTGATGTGCAGGCGTTCGCGCGCCGACAGCAGGGCCTCCAGGAAGAGGTAGCGGTCGTCCTCACGGCGCGAGCGGTCGCCGGGGCGGGCGTCCAGCGCCATCAGGTCGAAGTCCGACGGCGGCGCGCTGCGCGGGTAGTCGCCGTCGTTCATGCCCAGCAGCGCGACGACGCGAAAGGGCACGGCGCGCATCGGCATCAGGGTGGCGAAGGTCACGCCGCCGGCCAGGAAGGGCCGCCCCGGCGCGCCGGCGTCGAGCGCGGCCAGCCAGTGCTCGCGCACGACCTCCAGCGGCAGCGCCTCATCCAGGCGGGCGGCGGCGCAGGCCTCGAGCCAGGCCTGCAGCGCGCCCTCGAGCTGCAGCAGCGTGTAGCCGTCACCGCCCTCGGGCGCTTCGAAGAAGGCGGCCAGCAGCGCGCGCAGCCGCTGTACCCACTGCGCCGGCGGGGCCGGCACGGCCAGCACGCGGCGCTGGTCGTCCAGGGCCTGCAGCAGGCGGTCGAGCGGGCCGAGCAGCGCGGCTTCCAGGCCGCCGGCCTCGTCGGCCGGCGCGATGCCCTGCCAGGGCCCGGACGCGCCGGCGGCATAGCCCAACAGCAGGCGCTGCAGGCCGGCGCGCCAGGTGTTCAGCGCCGGGGCATCAGCCCAGCCCAGTGTCTGGCGGTGCGGCGCGTCCAAGCCCCAACGCACGCAGGCGGCATCGACCCAGCGCCGCAGCAGCGGCAGATCGTCCTCGCCGATGCCGAAACGCTGGCGCAGCGCCGGCACCTCGAGCAGGTCCAGCACGTCGGCCACGGTCAGGCGCGACTGCGGGAGCGCGAGCAGCTGCTCCAGCGCGCCCGCCAGGGGGTCGTGGTGGCGCAGGCCGCGGTCGGCGATGCCGAAGGGGATGTGGCGCGGGTCGCCGGCCGCCAGGCGTGCGAACACCGCCTGCACGTGCGGTGCGTAGGCGTCGATGTCGGGCACCATGACCAGCATCTCGCGCGGGCGCAGCGTCGGGTCGGCCGCCAGCGCGGCGAGCAATTGGTCGTGCAGCACCTCGACCTCGCGCAGCGGTCCGTGGCAGACATGGAAGCGGATCGAGGCGTCGCACGACGTATCCACCGGTGCCCAGCGCGTGCGGCTTTCGGTGAGCGGGCGCAGCTCGAGGATGTCGTCCTGGAGCTGCTGCAGCAGGGTCGGTGCCGCGGCATCCTGCTCCTCACCCACCTCCAGGCCCTCGAAGCAGTCGATCGCACGGCCGATCTCGGTGAATCGGCGCTCGTAGCCGGCGCGGTCGTCGTGCTCATCCAGCAGGCGCACGAAATCCCGCCCCTGCCGGCCCCAGGCCGCCAGCAGCGGGTGACCGGGGGTGGACTCCCCCGCGGCCGGCAGCGCCTGGCGCCGGCGTGCCGCGCGCAGCAGTTCATGGTCGGCGATGGTGCGCGACCAGTCGTGCCTGCAGGGGTTGTGCACGCACATCAGCACCTGCATCCACCGCCCGAGCAGCGCCAGCGCCTGCAGCGCCTGCGCCGGCAGCGAGGACAGCCCGAACACGACCACGCGCCGCGGCAGCCCGGCCGGGCGCGCGCGCTGGCCATCGCGCAGCGCGTCCATGAACCGGCCGTGAACCTCGGCGCGGCCGGTGGCCGCCTGCTGCGGGCCGCCGTCTTGCAGCAGCGCACGCCACAGGCGTGGCTGCCAGCGCTGGTCGTCAGGCAAGGGCTGGCGCCCCAGGCGCGCGTTGACGATGCCGTCGTCGTCCTCGGCCCAGGCCTGCAGCCAGTCGGCCCGGTGCACCTGGTACTGCTCGAACAGCACCGCCAGGCGCTGGGCGAGCTGGTGGCGCCGGCGCAGCCCGGGGTCGTCGCTGAGGTAGCGGCGCAGCGGCGTGAAGGCGGCGTCGTCCAGCAGCGCCGGCAGCAGCCGCATCAGACGCCACTGCAAGCGGTCGGCATCGAAGGGGGACTCGCGCGGCACGGCGTCCGCGCCCAGCACATCGCGGTAGGCCTGCCAGACGAAGCGCTGGGGCAGCAGCGTGCGTACCGCCGCGGCGACGCCCAGGCCACCGGCGCCGGCCTCGCGCGCCATCGCGAGCTTGAGCCACTGCGCCACGCCGTGGCTCTGCACCAGCACCACCTCGTCGTCCAGCGGCGCGGCGGGGTGGGCGCGCAGCCACTCCAGCACCAGGTCGCGCAGCGTCTCCAGGCGGTTGCCGTGGACCACCATGAAGCCGGGCGGAAGTTCGGGAGAGTCGCTCATCGGGACGCAGGCACGCGTCGCGAGCTTACGTCTTCGCAACGACAGAAAGTGTCTTCACGAGCTACGGCGACGGTGCACAGCCGACGAGGGCCTCGGCGCGCATCCAGGGTGGCATGCGTCACCGGCACGCCGCGCGAAACCGCCCGCGCGCAGGAGACCCGCGCGCCGGGGGCCGGTTCGGCCCTCAATCCACCTTCGCCCCGGACGCCTTCACGACCGGCGCCCACTTGCGCGTCTCGGCCTCGATCAGGCGCGCGAACTCGGCGGGCGTGTTGCCGCTCGGGATCGCGCCCTGGGACTGCAGGCGCTCGCGCATGGCCGGCGTGGCCAGCGCCTTGGCCGTCTCCTGCTGGATGCGGCTGACGACGTCCATCGGCGTGCCCGCGGGCGCGAGCAGGCCGAACCAGGAGCTGGCCTCGAAGCTGGCGAGCGCCGGGCCCCCGGCCTCGGCGACGGTGGGCAGGTCGGGCAGCGCCGAGGAGCGCGTGGCGCTCGTCACCGCCAGCGCCAGCAGCTTGCCCGACTTGATGTGCGGCATGGCCGAGGGCAGGTTGTCGAACATCAGGTCGACGTTGCCGCCCATCAGGTCGAGCAGCGCCGGGCCCGAGCCCTTGTAGGGCGAATGCACCATCTGCGTGCCGGTCAGGGCCTTGAACAGCTCGCCCGAGAGGTGGATCGAGGTGCCGTTGCCCGAGCTGGCGAAGGTGAACTTGTCGGGATTGGCGCGCGCCACACGCGCCAGGTCGGCCACCGAGGCGATACCCTGGCGTTGCGCCAAGCCGGGGTTGAGGACGAGCACGTTGGGCACGCCGGCCACGAGCGTGACGGGCGCGAAGTCCCGGACGTGGTCGTAGGGCATCTTGGCGTACAGCGCCGGGTTGATGGCGTGCGTGCCCACGGTGCCCATCAGCAGCGTGTGGCCGTCGGGCACGGCCTTGGCGACCTCGGCGGCGCCGATGTTGCCACCCGCGCCGGGCTTGTTCTCGACGACGAAGGGCTGACCGAAGGCCCGCTGCAGCTCGGGCGCGAGCGCGCGGGCCAGGATGTCGGTGGTGCCCGCCGGCGGGAAGGGCACGACGATGCGCACCGGCTTGCTCGGCCAGGCCTGGGCTGCGGCGGCCAGCGGCAGGGCGGCAAGCGGGGCCAGCGTGAGGGCGGTCAAGACGGCGACGAGCGGACGGCGGCGGGTCATGGGCGGTCTTCCTTGGCGTGGGTGGCTCGGGGGGCGGCAGGCCGTGGGCAGTGGTGCCATCGGGAGGCGCAGCGCGGCGGCCACAGCACGGCGTAGTGTGCCCTCGCGCGGCCATCGCGTCATCGGGCGATCCCCTCAGGGCCCTTGGGGCTTCCTCGGGGCTGCGACTGGCGGGCGGGCCGGCCCGGCGGCGCGGCGGGCAGCACCCTCGGGCATACCCGGTGCGTGAGCAGTCGCCAAATCCCCTATGGTTCCCACCTCGCCGGCCCCGAAGGAGCACACCATGAAGCGACGCCATCTCGTCCAAGCCGCCGCCGCGGCGCTCGCCCTGCCGGGCCTGCCGCTGGTGCGGGCCCAGCCCGCTTGGCCGACGCAGCCGGTGCGGCTGCAGATCGCCTTTCCGGCCGGCGGCCCGACCGACCTGACGATGCGCGTGCTCGCCGAGAACGCGAGCAAGATCGTCGGCCAGAGCGTGGTCGTGGAGAACCGGCCCGGCGCGGGCGGCACGCTGCCGGCGCAGGCCATGCAGCAGAGCAAGCCCGACGGCCACGCGCTGGCGCAGATCCCGCTGGGCGTGTTCCGGCTGCCCTACACCACGCGCATTTCCTGGGACCCGGTCAAGGACCTGAGCTACATCCTGGGCATCACCGGCTACGCCTTCGGCATCGTCGTGCCCAGCGAGTCGCCGATCAAGACCTGGGCCGACTTCGTGGCCTGGGCGCGCGCCAACCCCGGCAAGCTCAGCTACGGATCCACCGGCGTGCTGACCAGCCCGCACCTGACGATGGAGGACATCGCGCAGCGCCTGTCGCTGCAGTTGAACCACATCCCCTACAAGGGCAGCGCCGACATGATGCAGGCCATCCTGGGCGGCCAGATCATGGCCGCGGCCGACTCCACCGGCTTCGCGCCGCACGTGGCTTCAGGGCGGCTGCGCGTGCTCAACACCTGGGGGGAACAGCGCCTGCCGAAGTTCCCCGACGTCCCCACGCTGAAGGAACTGGGCCTGCCCATCGTCCAGGCCTCGCCCTACGGCCTGGGCGGGCCGCGCGGCATGGAGCCGGCCCTCGTTCGGCGCATCCACGACGTGTTCCGCCAGGCCATGGAGATGCCCAACCACGTCGAGGCGCTGGCGCGCTACGACCAGGCCCTGATGCCGATGGACCCGGCACAGTACCTGCGCTTTGCCGAGGACACCTACCGGCGCGAGAAGGCGCTGGTCGAGAAGCTCGGGCTGGCCCGGCCGAGCTGAGCGCTGCGCCCGCCCCTGGGGAGCCTGAAGCCCGTGCCTGCCCGCCTGGTCCAGATCGCCTGGTCGCGCGAAACGCGCGCCACGCTCGACCCCGGCTTCGAGCCCCTGGACAACCTGGCCAACGAGCGCCCGGACTGGCGCGAGTACTGGCCCATCCGCCGCTTCCTGATGACGCAGCGGCTCGATGAGGACGTGCACCTCGCCTTCTTCTCGCCCCGCTTCGGCGAGAAGACCGGCCTGGACGCCGCCACGGTGCGGCGCTTCGTCGACAGCAGCACGAGCGATGTGGTCGGCTTCTCGCCCTTCTTCGACCAGATGGCTTTCTACCGCAACTGCTTCGTGCAGGCCGCCCACCAGCACCCGGGCCTGGGGCCGGTGCTGCGCGAGTGGCTGGCCGCACTGGCGCCGGGGCTGGAGATGGACACGCTGGTGATGGACTCCGGCGACACGCTGTTCTGCAATTTCTTTGCCGCGCGGCCTGCCTTCTGGCGCGAGTGGCTCGGGCTCGGCGAGCGCCTGTTCGGCGCCGCGGAGAACCGCGCCGACCCGCGTGCCGCACGCCTGAACGCCCTGGTCACCTACGGCAGCCAGCGCGCGCCGGCCAAGGTCTTCGTCGTCGAGCGCCTGGCCTCGCTGCTGCTGGTACGCCAGCCCGGCCGATACAAGGTGCGCACCTTCAACCCGATGGCGCTGCCCTTTTCCGCGCCCGAGACCGTGCCGTACGCGCTGCGCCTGCAGGCCATGGACGCGCTGAAGCAGGCCTGGCGCGCCAGCGGCCACCCGCAGTACCTGCAGGCCTGGCAGGGAATGTTCGAGGCCATCGCCCGCGAGGCCGGCCGGTCGGCCTGAACGGCGGCGCCACGCACCTGCCGCCTGCAACGGGCGGAAGCGCGGCCTGCACTGCGCCCTGCACCACAATGCGACCCGGCGCCCCGGCCACCGCATGTCCGGGCAAGCACATCACGAAGAAAGGCACCCGCGCATGAACCAGATCGACTTGAACAACCGCGTCGCCGTCGTCACCGGCGGCGCGCAGGGCATCGGCTACGCCATCAGCGAGCGGCTGCTGCGATCGGGCGCGGCGGTCGCGCTGTGGGACATCGACGCGGGCAGGATCGAGTCTGCCCGCGCCGAGCTGTCGGCGCTGGGCACTGTCAGCGGCCACGTCGTCGAACTCACCGACGACGCCGCGGTCGCCGCCGCCGCCGCCGCCACGACCGCCGCCCACGGCCGCATTGACATCCTCGTCAACAACGCCGGCATCACCGGCGGCAACGGCCCGACCTGGGAGCTCGACCCAGCGATCTGGCGGCGCACGGTCGAGGTCAACCTCGTCGCGCCCTACCTGGTGTGTCGGCACGTCGTGCCGGTGATGCTGCAGCGCGGCTACGGGCGCATCGTCAACATCGCCTCGGTCGCCGGCAAGGAAGGCAACCCCAACGCCTCGCACTACAGCGCCAGCAAGGCCGGCCTGATCGCGCTGACCAAGTCGCTCGGCAAGGAGCTCGCCGCCAAGGGCATCCTCGTCAACGCCGTCACGCCGGCTGCCGCGCGCACAGCGATATTCGACCAGATGGCGCAGAGCCACATAGACTACATGCTGAGCAAGATCCCGATGGGCCGCTTCCTGCACGTGGACGAGGCCGCTGCGATGGTGGCCTGGCTGGCGAGCGAGGAGTGCTCGTTCTCCACCGGCGCGGTGTTCGACATCACCGGCGGTCGGTCGACGTACTGACGGGTCCGGGGGCCGGCCCGGCAACGAGCGCCGTCGACGGCGCGCGCAGCAGGGCAGCGGCGTCCAACAAGAGCACGCGCTCGGCGTGGCGCCAGATCTCGCCCCACAGCGGCGCAGGGCGCGACGCGCCCGCCGAGGGCATGCCGGTGACGCCGCCGGTCGGCAGTTCGAAGAGCTCGCCCACCTCGTCGACCGCCGCCACGGCCAGCCGGGCGCCGTCGCGCAGCAGCACGTGGACCCCGGCACCCGCGCCGATGCGCCGGGCTGCCCGCTGGCCTGGGGCCGCCCCGACCAACGTGCCGAGGGCGGCGGCCAGGTCGAACACGGGCACGACGGACCCGCGCACGGGAATCATCCCCAGCACCGGTGACGCCACGCCCGGCAGCGGGGCGGGCGGCGTGGCCGGCATCACTTCCAGCACGGCGCCGGAGGAGAACCCGCAAGCCCGGCCGCCGGCGCGACACAGCAGGAAGCTGCGGGGAACGCAAGCCCCCGCATCCGGCCCGACACCAGACGCAGGCGCCGTGGCGGCACGCTGAACGGGGGTCATCCGCGGACGCCTCGGGGTGTCCCGGCGCGCGAGGCAGGCATGAGGCCGGGCACAGGGGAAGGGCGCTCAGTGGTTGAGGATCTTGGACAGGAAGTCTCGCGTGCGTTCGCTGCGCGGGTTGGCGAAGAACTCCACCGCGGTGTTCTGCTCGACGATCTGCCCCTGGTCCATGAAGATCACGCGGTCGGCCACCTGGCGCGCGAAGCCCATCTCGTGCGTCACGCACAGCATGGTCATGCCCTGGCCGGCGAGCTCGATCATCACGTCGAGCACCTCGTTGATCATCTCCGGGTCGAGCGCCGAGGTGGGCTCGTCGAAGAGCATGATCTTGGGCGTCAGGCACAAGGCGCGGGCGATGGCCACGCGCTGCTGCTGGCCACCGGAGAGCTGCAGCGGGTACTTCTGCGCCTGCTCGGCGATGCGCACGCGCTGCAACTGCGCCATCGCGCGCTCCTCGGCCTCTTTCTTGGGCACCTTGCCGACCCACATCGGCGCGAGCGTCAGGTTCTCCAGCACCGTCAGGTGCGGAAAGAGGTTGAACTGCTGGAACACCATGCCGACCTGCCGGCGCACCTGTTCCACCGCCTTGACGTCGTCGCTGAGCTCGACACCGTCGACGACGAGCCGGCCCTCCTGGTGCTCCTCGAGCCGGTTGATGCAGCGGATCAGGGTGCTCTTGCCCGAGCCCGAGGGCCCGCAGATCACGATGCGCTCGCCGCGGCCGACCACGAGGTCGATGTCACGCAGCACGTGGAAGGCGTTGCCGTACCACTTGTTGACCTTGTCGAAGGTGATGATGGGCTCGGCCATGGGGTTCCCTCTGGGCCTGTGGTCAGCGGTTGCGGCTGCGCGACAGCTGCTTCTCGATCCACAGGCTGTAGCGGCTCATCGCGAAACAGAAGGCGAAGTACACCAGCGCGATGAAGATGTAGGCCTCGATCTTGAATGGGCGCCAGTTCGCGTCGGAGTTCAGCGCCAGCCCCATCGCGCCGGTCAGCTCGTACAGGCTGACGATGGTCACGAGCGAGGTGTCCTTGAAGATCGAGATGAAGTTGTTCATGACGCCCGGCACCACGGTGGCCAGGGCCTGCGGCAGGATGATCTTGCGGTGCGCCTGCCAGTAGGTCAGGCCGAGCGAGTCCGCGGCCTCGTACTGACCCTTGGGGATGGCCTGCAAGCCGCCGCGCACGATCTCGGCCATGTAGGCGGCAGCGAACAGCGTGATGCCCACCAGCACCCGCACCAGCACGTCGATGGTGGTGCCCGGCGGCATGAACAGCGGGAACATGAAGCTGGCCATGAACAGCACCGAGATCAGCGGCACGCCCCGGATCAGCTCGACGTAGATCGTGCACAAGGTGCTGATGGCCGGCAGGTGGCTGCGCCGGCCCAGCGCGACAGCGATGGACAGCGGGAAGGCCAGCGCGATCGACAGCGTGGCCAGCATGATGGTCAGCGGCAGACCGCCCCAGCGGTCGGTGTCGACCGCTTCGAGGCCGAACACGCCCCCGCCCATCAGGGCGAAGAACAGCGCCAGCCCGGCCGCCCACAGCACCACCAGCCAGGGTTTCCAGAAGGCACGGATGCAGCTCACCACGAGCAGCGCCACCATGGACAAGGTCGCGACCTCGGGGCGCCACTGCTCTTCGAAGGGGTAGCGGCCAAAGATGATGAAGCGCCACTTCTCGGTGATCACGCCCCAGCAGGCACCGACGCCGCGCGCGGCCTGGCACTTGTCGGCATCGGGCTCGACGATGGACGCGGTGACGGCCCATTGGAACAAGCCGGGCAGCCACCACAGCGCCAGGCCGAGCATCAGCAGCGTCGACGCCGTGTTGCCCGGGCTGCCGAACAGGTTGCGCCGCAGCCAGGGACCCAAGCCCTCGGTCCGGCGCGGCGAGGGGCGGGGGGCGATGGGCTCGAAGCCGGCCGCTTCAGCGCTCATTCACCGCTCCTTGATCGCCGCGCGGCGGTTGTACCAGTTCATGATCCCCGAGGTTGACAGCGAGGTGGTCAGGTAGACCAGCATGATGATCGCGATGCACTCCACCGCGCGGCCAGTCTGGTTGATCGCGGTGTTCGAGATCGACACCACGTCCGGGTAGCCGATGGCCACCGCGAGCGACGAGTTCTTCGTCAGGTTCAGGTACTGGTTGGTCGCGGGCGGGATGATCACGCGCAGCGCCTGCGGCAGCGCGACCAGGCGCATCGACTGCCCGCGGCTCAGGCCCAGCGACGAGGCGGCCTCGGTCTGCCCGCGCGGCACCGAGGCAATGCCGGCGCGCACGACCTCGGCCACGAAGGCTGCGGTGTAGAACACGAGGCCGAACAGCACCGACAGGAACTCCGGCGTCAGCGAGGCGCCGTCGACGACGGCGGCCTCGGCCTGGCTGGGAACGTTCAAGCCCGTGGGCGCGCCGCCCGCGGCCCAGCCCACCAGCGCCCCCAGCAGCACGAGGCCGAGCGCCGGCAGCAGCACCGGCCGCGGCCGGCCCGTACGCAGGAACTGCGCCCGCGCCGCGTTCGACCACAGCCAGGCGCCGACGCCGCCAAGCACCGCGCCGAACAGCGCCAGCCCGTGCGCGAATTCCCACACCGGCACCGGGTAGGACAGGCCGCCCTTGCTGAGGTAGACCGAGCCGAAGAGCGACAGCGCGGCGTCCGCGTCGGGCAGCCACTCCGTCATCAGCAGGTACCACACGAGCAGCTGCAGCAGGATGGGCACGTTGCGGAACATCTCGACGTAGGCGTAGCACAGCCCGCGCACGAGTGCGTTGGAGGAAAAGCGCCCGACGCCCAGCAGCGTGCCCAGGAGTGTTGTCAGCACGATGCCCACCACCGCCACGCGCAGCGTGTTCACCATGCCGACCAGGAAGGCATGCCAGTAGGGACGGATGGACTCGTAGGGGATCAGCGACTCGCCGATGTCGAAGCCGGCGGGCTGGAGCAGGAAGTCGAAGCCACTCTGGATGCCGCGCGAGCGCATGTTCTCGAGCGTGTTGTGCGCGAGAAACCACACACCCAGCGCGATCAGCGCCAGGGTCAGCACCTGGTAGACCAAGCCGCGCACAGCACGACTGCGCAGCGAGAACGAGCGCTTCTTGGGCGGCGGGGGGCGGCTCGCGATCATCGGCGGCATCCGGAAAGAAACAAGGCCGCCACGGCGACTTCGACGTGGCGGCCTTCCCGACTAGGGGAGGAAGAACCCTGCAGCCGACCTCAACGCACCGGCGGCGCGTACATCAGGCCGCCCTTGTTCCACAGGTTGTTGGCACCCCGCGGCAGGCCCAGCGGCGACTTCGGACCGACGTTGCGCTCGAAGATCTCGCCGTAGTTGCCCACGGCCTTGATGGCGCGGTAGGCCCAGTCCTTGTCCAGGCCGAGCAGCTTGCCGGTGTCCTCCGAGACACCCAGCAGGCGCTGGATGACCGGGTCCTGGCTGGTCTTCATCTGGTCGACGTTCGCCTGGGTCACGCCGTATTCCTCGGCCTCGAGCAGCGCGAACAAGGTCCACTTCGCGATCGCGAAGAGCTCGTCGTCACCACGGCGCACGGACGGGCCGAGCGGCTCCTTGGAGATCAGCTCGGGCAGGATCAGGTGGTCGGCCGGGTTCTTGGCTTCCTTGTTGCGCACCGAGGCCAGGCCCGAGGCATCGGTCGTGTAGGCCTGGCAGCGGCCGGCGAAGTAGGCGCCGGTGGCGGCCTCGACCTTCTCGAAGACCACGGGCTTGATGTTCAGGTTGTTGGCGCGCGAGTAGTCGGTCAGGTTCTTCTCGGTCGTCGTGCCCGACTGCACGCACACCGTCGCGCCCTTGAGCTGCTTGGCGTTCTTGATCTTGCCCTTGGACGGAACCATGAAGCCCTGGCCGTCGTAGTAGGTCACGCCGACGAAGGACAGGCCCAGCGACGCGTCGCGGGTCAGCGTCCAGGTGGTGTTGCGCGACAGCACGTCGATCTCGCCCGACTGCAGCGCGGTGAAGCGCTGCTGCGCGTTCAGCGGCACCCACTTGACCTTGGTCGCGTCACCCAGCAGCGTGGCGGCCAGCGCCTTGCAGTAGTCCGCATCGAGGCCCGACCAGTTGCCCTGGCTGTCAGCGGCCGAGAAGCCGGCCAGGCCGGTGTTGACGCCGCAGACGAGCTGGCCGCGCTGCTTGATCGTGTCGATCGTCTTGCCGGCGAAAGCCGGGGCCGAGGCGAGCGCGCCGACGGCTACGGCAGCGCCCAGCGCCAGGCGGGAAATGGATTTCAGCATGGTCGAAAGCTCCAGAACAAGGTGGAAGCCGAGAAATTGCACACCTTCGGTGCGCGACAAAGGTGGCGAAGGTAACCGACAAATGACCTAGCATCAATCGTACCTACCCTAGGCCCCACGAAGCGCCGGGGTTGGCCGCGCGACGCACCTGCGGACACCCGGCCCCTGTTCACGGCGGCGGCAAGCGCGGGCCGGCTCATCCCTTGACTTCCGGGGCGACGATGCTTTCGTCGGCCCGCACCGCGTCGAGCGGGTACCGGCGGCCGGCGAGGTGGTCCTCGAGACAGCGCAGCACGAGCGGGCTGCGGTGGCGCGCTGCGCTGGCGCGAACTTCCTCAGGCGTCATCCACAGCGTGCGCACGATGCCGCCGTCGAGCCTGCGGTCGGCCAGCACCTCGCCGCAGGCGCCGGCGTAGGCGAAGCGCACATAGGTCACGTCCTCGCCCGTGGCCGGGCGCTGGAAGCGCGACAGGTACACGCCGAGCAGGTGCCGGGGCTCGAAGACGCGCGCCGTCTCCTCCAGCGCCTCGCGGCACACCGCCTGCAGCAGGCTCTCGCCCTGCTCGAGGTGGCCGGCAGGGTTGTTCAGGCGCAGGCCCTCGGGCGTGTGCTCCTCGACGAGCAGGAAGCGGCCGGCGCGCTCGATGATGGCGGCGACGGTGACGCTGGGCGCCCAGCGCGATGGCGTAGCAGACGGGTTCACCGTTCAGATGCTACCCGCGCCGGCGGGGCACACCTTGGCGCAAGCCGCGCAAGCCGCAGAAGCCGCAGCAGACTTGTCTGCGGGCTTCCTTGTGTAAGCTGACGGGTTGCGTTGCAGAAAAGTCCGGAGTAATCCTCATGTTGATCGGCGTTCCGAAGGAAATCGCAACGGGCGAGAAGCGGGTGGCCACCGTGCCCGACGTGGTCGAGAAGCTCGTCAAGCTCGGGTTCTCGGTGGCCGTGGAGAGCGGCGCGGGTGACGCGGCCAATTTCGCCGACGACACCTACCGCGCCGCCGGCGCGCAGGTGCTGCCCTCGGCGGCCGACATCTGGTCGGGCTCGGACATCGTCTTCAAGGTCCGGCCGCCCGCCCCCGAGGAAGTCGCCCAGATGCGCGAGGGCGCCACGCTGATCGGCTTCGTGTGGCCGGCGCAGAACCCCGAGCTGATGCAGCAGTTGCAGGCCCGCAAGGCGACCGTCCTGGCCATCGACTGCCTGCCGCGCCAGCTCAGCCGCGCGCAAAAGATGGACGCGCTGACGTCCATGGCCGGCATCAGCGGCTACCGCGCCGTGATCGAGGCGGCCAACGCCTTCGGCCGCTTCTTCAACGGCCAGATCACGGCCGCCGGCAAGGTGCCTCCGGCCAAGGTCTTCATCGCCGGCGCCGGCGTGGCCGGCCTGGCCGCCATCGGCACGGCGGCCAATCTGGGCGCCATCGTGCGCGCCAACGACACCCGTGCCGAAGTCGCCGACCAGGTGGTGTCGCTGGGCGGCGAATTCGTCAAGGTCGACTACGAGGAAGAAGGCTCCGGCGGCGGCGGTTACGCCAAGGTGATGAGCGAGGGTTTCCAGCAAGCCCAGCGCGAGATGTACGCCAAGCAGGCGCGGGAAGTCGACATCATCATTACCACCGCGCTG